>JAAZAD010000029.1 GCA_012514505.1 Rhodococcus sp. (in: high G+C Gram-positive bacteria)
CACCGAGCAGGAGCCCGCCGAGATGTTGTCCATCGGCGAGATCGCGATCGACGTCCCCGCACACAAGGTGAGTCGCGGTGAGGAGCAGATCTCCCTCACGCCGCTCGAATTCGATCTGCTCGTCGCACTCGCCCGGAAGCCGCGGCAGGTGTTCACACGCGAGGTGTTGCTCGAGCAGGTGTGGGGATACCGTCACGCCGCTGATACCCGACTGGTGAACGTTCACGTGCAGCGTCTGCGCGCGAAGGTGGAGAAGGATCCCGAGAATCCCGAGGTCGTACTGACTGTCCGGGGGGTCGGCTACAAGGCCGGACCGCCGTGATCCGTGCTTACCGTCTGCGGCGGAGGATCACACGGAGAACTCTGCCGCTGCTGAGGTGGTCACGCACGCTGAGCAGTGGGCTCGCACATACCTGGCGTCGATCACTTCAGCTGAGGGTCGTTGCATCGACCCTTTCCCTCTCACTGATCGTGATGCTCGTGTTGGGGGTCGTCCTCACGAGCCAGATCACCGACCGTCTCCTCGAAGTCAAGATCGATGCGGCTACCGAGGAGATGGAACGCTCCCGCGCGCTGGTGGAAGCCCAGCTCGCGGGAGCCGACGATTCCGGTTCGCTCACGGTCCGGCTCGACGGTGCTGCCGCGAGCCTGACCAACCGGGGAAGTGATGCAGGGCAGGACACCGGGGTCGCCGGGACGTTCGATCCGGTGCTCATCGTCCCCGGTGACGGGCCACGTGCGCCGACGTCGAGCGGGCCGGCCGACCAGATCCCGCAGAATCTGCGCGCGTTCGTGCAGAACGATCAGATCGCCTACCAATTCGCGCCGGTTGACGACCCGGACGGATATTCCGGTCCGGCACTGATCATGGGTAGCCCGACCGAGTCCGACATCTCGACACTCGAGCTCTATCTGGTATTTCCGTTGGCCGGCGAGGAACGCACCCTCGCGTTGGTCCGCGGAACCCTTCTCGTCGGTGCCGGTGTGCTTCTGGTGTTGCTGGCAGCGATATCCATGATCGTCGCCCGACAGGTGGTTCTGCCGATTCGCTCGGCCTCGCGTATCGCGGTGCGCTTCGCGGACGGCCGGCTCAAGGAACGCATGCCGGTGCGCGGTGAGGACGACATCGCTCGCCTGGCGATGTCGTTCAACGAGATGGCGGAGAGCCTGTCGCGGCAGATCACCCAGCTCGAGGAATACGGCAACCTGCAGAAGCGGTTCACATCCGACGTCAGCCACGAGCTCCGCACTCCGTTGACCACTGTCCGGATGGCTGCCGATCTCATCCACGACGGCAGCGACGAGCTGGATCCCTCCCTCAAACGTGCATCAGAACTGCTGGTCGCCGAACTCGATCGGTTCGAGTCGCTGCTGAACGACCTCCTCGAGATCAGCCGCCACGACGCCGGAGTGGCAGAACTCGCGTCCGAACAGCTGGACCTGCGCATGTGTGCGCGGGCGGCGATCGGGACGGTCCGTCATCTCGCGCGCGAGACGGCCACCGAATTGATCGTGGATCTGCCGGACGATGCAGTCAACGCGGACGTCGATCCGCGTCGCGTCGAGCGGATCCTGCGCAATCTCCTCGCCAACGCCATCGACCACGGCGAGGGCAAACCGATCTTGCTGCGCCTACGCGCCGACGACAATGCGGCCGCGTTCGTCGTGCGCGACCAGGGTGTCGGCCTGCGTCCGGGGGAGGAGAAGCTCGTCTTCAACCGGTTCTGGCGCTCCGATCCGTCGCGGGTACGACGCTCTGGTGGCACCGGCCTGGGACTGGCGATCAGTGTGGAGGACGCGAATCTGCACAACGGCAAACTGGAAGCGTGGGGTGAGCCGGGGCGAGGCGCGAGCTTCCGGTTGACGTTGCCACTTGTGCGGGGGCGCAAGGCGGGCCGTAGCCCACTCCCGCTCGTCCCCACTGCGGTTCGTGCGGTCCAAGGCAAGCCCCCGCCGGAACTGCCGGCGGGCGAGAACGCGGGAGTCGTCGAGAATACGGCCGGTCCGGAAAAGGCCGGAACGAGCGAGAACACCGGGCCCAGCGACAGCACCGGAACGAATGAGCCTGCACCATCCGAAGGAGCCGCAACATGAGCCACCGCCGCTCAC
>JAAZAD010000246.1 GCA_012514505.1 Rhodococcus sp. (in: high G+C Gram-positive bacteria)
CGCCTGTGGGGATGGGGACCGGCGAAGGAAGCGCTCCCCGGTCTGAAGGCCCTGGCTTACGTCTACCGGCACCCGGATCGGGCACGGACCACACCGAAGTACGACATACTGCGCGCCTACGGCATCGCGGACGACGACATCGTGTTCACGGATCGCCCCGTCCGATTGAGGAGCCTCATCGGTGCGACCGACATGTGGCACAACAATCAGCCGTACTCGGTGCACCCGGACCTCCCCACGGTCTGGCGTCGCATCGCCGAAGGGCTGCCACGTCCCGATGCACCGCAGTTCGACAGGATCTTCGTCGGGCGCGGGTCCAAGTACCGGCGTCGCACGTGCCGCAACGCTTCGGCCGTGGAACAACTCTTCGCTGACCACGGCTACGAGATCATCTATCCTGAGAAATGGTCGCTGCCGCAGCAGGCCCAGATCTTCGGTCGAAGCAGGGTCATCGCCGGATTCGGCGGTTCAGGACTGTTCAACATGCTCTTTGCTCAGCGTCTCGAAGCGATGATCATCCTCAATCAGGATTCGTACTACCACCGCAACGAGCACTTGTTCACCGCATTGCTCGGCCCTGAGGTTCACTACTTCTGGTCGGCTGCGGACCTACCTCAGGATGCTTCGGGACAGAACCTGCAGGCGTCGGAATCGGATTGGGACTTCGACATGAGCAGGCATGGGCCGGAGTTGCGGTCATTGCTGCGGCGGCTGTCCTAGGCGTCGGCTCCGTGGCGAGCGGTATGGCTCAGCTCAAGGCCGCGGTCGCGAGGCTCTCCGCCAGCTCACCAGAACGGACCAGACCGGCGCGTACGAACACCAGGTTGAACTGGAAGCGCGACTGGAAGTCGCGGGCGATCGGAACGAGGCCGTGCTTCCGCAGCAGTCGAACGATATCGCGGCGCAGCGCCTGGCCGTTCCACACCGGTCGCTCCTCAACCTCGACGATCAGATGGGACGTGTCTCGCAAGACGTGGCTCCCGCCCGCGAACACCAGGCCCGCGGCGCCCTCGACGTCGACCCAGAGAGCCACCCGCTTGCCGCGTTCGGCCTCGAAGAACTCGTCCAAGGTGGTGCTGGGGACTCTGACTTGCACATGTTCATCGCGTTCCAGGGCGATCCGGGACAGCAGGGAGCCCTTGCCGTCCGCGATCGGCCGTCCGCGATAGCCGGCGCGTGCCAGGAACTCGACGACGCCCGGCTTGTCCGCCAATGCCAGGTTGAGGTACTCGACGCCCGTTTCCGTCGCATGGTGAGTCCAGAACCGCTCATAGGTGAAGGGGTTGGCCTCGAACGCGACCGCTCGCACGTCGGGAAGCATGCTCTTCACCCTTGCCGCGACGCCCGCATCCTTCGCCCCTGCCTCGACGAGGACATCCGGACGCAGGCGCTCAACGAGGGCCATGAACAGCCGCTCCGTAAAGTGGACCGAGTCGAGTCGTTCCCCGGCGACCAGCGGTTGACGTGTGGCAAACCAGTAGGCGAGCGCGTCGTATCCAGGTAGTCGGCTGCCGGCGCCGAACTGCACCGCATAGAGACGGGAGCAGGCGCTTCGGACCGGCTTCGTCTGAAGCACCTTGACCGCAGCGCGCCGGGTCGATCGACCGATTGTCGGCACTCGGACATGCTACGCGTGCCCGCGCCCAGAGATTACGACCGCCTTCATGCGCCGGGCGGCCGATCGGGCTGCCCGTATCATCCAGGTCCGTGGAGGATCGACAGCGGTGAGCGGACGGAGTCCGGGCGAACTCGTTCGTCTGACTGTCGATGACATTCGCCATGGTGGCGCTGTTCGGGTCCGTCGGTGGGTGGCTACTCGAATGCGGCGCGCACTCGATCGATGGGCAACGCGGCGGTATCGCCACGTCGGCGTCGCGTATCCGGTGGCCTTCGGCCCATCTGGATGCCGACTGATCGAGGCGCTCCGAGCACACCGCGGGGCGCCCGACCTTCGCTTGATGTTCGGTGGTGATCCGGGCTCATCGTCGCGGATCGTCCACGTCGAGGAAGAGCTGCTGTCGACCTTCCTCGAACTCGTGTCCAGTAAGGCGACCGCCCAGGTGATCGTACGGCGGACCAACTTCGCCGATGTCGTGCTCGACGAGCGTCAGATCCGGCGACTCGCCGCGGGGGGACGCTCCTTCGAGTTGCTCGTCGTGGAACGGACCGTCGGCGCCAGGGTGCCCCACCGTTTGTGCTCACGCATCGTGATCGCCGTCTGGAAGCCAGGCCGTGGCCCGTATGGGTCAGAGTATCTCCAGAGCGACCGGCCGCTCGCGCTCGTCGGGCGGTTGTCTCCCTCGGCGATGCGACGTCTCGGCGAACGGCGTCACGACTTCGACGACGAGGGTCCCGCCCCCAGCCAGCCGAGGTTCCCGATCGACGTTGTGTACACGTGGGTGGACGGCGATGACCCTGCTTGGGCGGAGACCAAGCGCCGATACGCCGTGGCGGCAGGCCACGAGCTGCCGCAGCGGGTGCTTCACGAGGAGCGCTTTCGCAGCCGCGATGAGTTGCGGTACTCGCTACGTTCGTTGGAGCTGTTCGCACCGTGGGTACGCACGGTGTTCATCGTGACAGCGGGACAGACGCCGGCCTGGCTCGACACCTCGCATCCGAAGGTCCGAGTCGTGTCCCACGAAGAGATCTACCGCGATCCGTCCTGGCTACCCACGTTCAACTCCAGCGGGATTGAGACTCAGCTGCATCACATCGATGGACTCGCGCGCCACTTCCTGTACTTCAACGACGACTTCATGCTCGGGCAGCTGACCGATCCGGCCGACTTCTTCCTGCCGAACGGCGTGCTGCGCTTCTTCCCGAGCGAGCAGCGCGTGTATGCACCTGACATCCACGCGATGTCGGAGGAGTACATCCAGGCTGACAAGAATGCCGTGTCGCTGTTCCAACCCGTCATCGAGGAAGTGGGCAGGTCGATCATGCGCCACGCGCCCTATCCGAGCGACCGAGATCTCCTGGCGGAGATGGAGGAGCGATGGCCGGCAGAATTCGCCGCATGTGCGGCGTCGAGGTTTCGTTCGCACCGCGACCTGCGCCCGATCGCCTTCATGCAGTACCACTATGGATTCGCCAGCGGGCGGGCGGTGCCGTCCGACATCACCCATCGATATCTTGCCCTCTGGAAGCCGGGGATCGTCGACCAGCTCGACGCCACGGTGCGAGGGCGTGCCTGGAAGACGATCTGTGTGAACGACGTCGGGCTCGAGGCCGGACGAACCGAGGAGGTGGACCGAGCGGTTGCCGCCTTCCTGAGTAGCTACTTCCCGGCCCGCTCGGCCTTCGAGCTCGGCGAGGTGCCCGACGGGAGGCCCGGTCGTGTTCGCGAGTTGCCGTCAGACCGCCTGTGATCGCATCCTCGCGCGAGCTGCGCGGCCGAGGCGGCGCGCGTGCCGCAGTGTCCGCCTGAGGAGCGTCCGCGGGGCGGCGGTGACCCCACGTGTCGACAACTGCTCTGGACTGCCCGCTTGGCGGTTCGCCCACGCCAGCAGCTCGGATCGCACCGGCGCAATCGCTGCAGCGTCGTACGCTGCGGACTTCTGAAAGACGCCGATCGTGTCGCCCCAGTAGCTGCGCGCTCGGGAGTAGTCCCATCGACGTGTTTCGGGGGCGGACGGTGGATAGTCCGTCGTCGCTTCGAGGCACTCGAGTCCCACGAAGTCGCCCAGCGCCTGGAAACCTGCGGAGTAGAACCGCCAACCATCGAAGTGCGGACGATGGTGCACATGTCCTCGGGACGGTGCCGACAGGATCACGAGACCACTCGGTCGCACGACGCGGGCGAAGTCCATCATCGTGGCCCAGAAGAAGGGGATGTGTTCGAAGGTCTGGCCCGACACGATCACATCGACGGAGTCATCGTCGAAGGGCAGTCCGTAGGGCTTCCTGAGCACCACGTCGACGTTGTTGCCGGCCACGACATCGACGCCGATGTACCGACAGCGGGGCTCGTCGAACAGGGACCGATGTGAGTAGGTGTGCCCCGTCAACTGTTGTGATCCCACATCGACGACGACGAGTGGGCGATCCGTTGGCACGAACTTATCTACCGCGGCCCTGACAGCCGTGAAGGCCGAGCGATGCACGCTGCTACGTCTCCTCGATCCGGCGGAATCCGCACACTGATCCGGCGGACGCCGCCGGGTCGTAGACGAATCCGAGGGCATCGAGGTTGCGGAAGATGTCGCGGATGCCCTCTCGCCCGATGCGGTTCAAATGTATCTCGGTGAGGATGCGTTCGACGGTTTCCAGCGGGCTGCCGTTGAAGATGTCGGTTTCAGCGCCCTCTACGTCCACGATCAGCACGTTCGCACGACGCTCGCGGATCAGTTCCGGCAGTCCAATCACCGGTACCTCGACGATGCTCTTGAGCTTGCGCGCACCGAGCAGGCTCGACGCGCAGAACTTCTCACCGACGTAGAACTTGGTCGTGCCGGCGTCGATCAACTCCTGGTTGCACGTCGCAATACACGTGCGAACGGTGAGCGGACCCGACAGTCCGTTCAGATCGTGGGTGCGGTGGATGATGTCGAACAAGCGAGGGTCGGCCTCGATCGCCACCTAGTCGGCGATCTGCTTCCGGCTCGTGATGAGCGCCGACATGAAGCCGAGCCCAGCGCCGAGTTCGATGATGCGATCACCGTCTTCGATGAACGCGTTGGAATGCCGACCTTCA
>JAAZAD010000247.1 GCA_012514505.1 Rhodococcus sp. (in: high G+C Gram-positive bacteria)
CCCGTGCCGCGCATGCTCGGCTGGTACGACGTCGCCGTCCGCGCCACCTTCACCTCCCACGACGGCGTGCGGGTGCGGATCGCCCACAGCACCTACCTGGATTCGCACGAGCAGGACGGGGCCGTCTTCCTCGGCGACGGTATCGAAATGATGTTCCATCACCTCGGGCTCGACCTTCCCCGAGGTCAGGAGCTGCACACGTTCTGTGACGCGGTCACCGCCGGACTCGCGAATTCCACGACGGCCACGGTCGTCATCGACGACGGCGAAATCCTGCTGGAGCTGACGCCGTGGCAGGAGGTTCCGGGCAGCTTCCTGAATCAGTGAGCGCTACGGGTTCAACATCTCCCGGCACTCTTCCGTCGTGTGTGTCTGAATGCATTGGACCCACTTCGTCTGCTCATCCGCCCACGAATGTCGCGGGGCCTGGCCGACGTTCTCGCGCCACTGGTAGTCGTCGCACATGATCGCGACCCCGCTGGGATCCACCGCGGTCTTTCCGGCGTCCGCTCCGATACACCGTGCTCCCAGCACCGGTCCCGCCGGCGGAGCCGGTGTCTCGACTGTCGGCTGCCCCGGCGGTTGCGTGGCCGTCGGCGTTTCCGTAGCCGTCGGCGCCTCCGCTTCAGTCGGGGCCGGTGCCGATGTCGACGCAGTGACGGTCTCGATCTCCGTCACCACCACGCCGGTGTCCGGCGCATCATGCTTCTCACCGGAACAGCCGGTCAGGGCCAGGCCGAGTACCGCCAGCGCGGTGCCTGCCCACTTGGTTCTCATACCCGGGAGCCTGTCACATGTCGCGCCTCATCTGGTATCTCGCGTTGGCGATCGCGAAAGCGACATGTGATCTGGGGCGCGACATGCCGGGAGGATCAGGACAGCTAGCTGACGACGATCACAATCAGCGAAACGAGTAGGACCGCGACGGCCGCAACACCACCGATGAGGACCTTCAGGTGCAGGAAGAACCGGTCGAGGGTGGCGTCGACCTTCGTGGACGCCCGCGTACGGCCCATCTTCGTGGCGAGCGGGCTACCGAGGACAACACTCTCGGCGGTACCCACGATCACGCTGACAACGCCGAGTGCTCTCTCGACGTTCGTGGGCGGCGGTGCCGACTTCCGCAGTCTGAGCAATCTCGGCGACGAGGCACTCCTGCGGCTGCGGGACCGCGGAGTGAGCGTGGCCGTGGCAGTCACCGGTCCGAGGTTGCGGCCGACCCAGACCCCACGCGTACTCGTTCGCGCCGGCCCGGTGCCGAGGCCGAATCCGATTGCCATCGCTGATCCTTCGCGTCGTCGTCCGCAGATTCTCAGATTCTGCCGACGTCGCAATCAAACCCCGCTGCCGCGCAGGACTCACGCAGTCGGATCGAAACGTGTCTGAACGGTGATCGCGAAGCAGCCGTGCCGTACCGTCAGTCGTCTAGCTGGAACTCCTTCGACACCTGCTCGATCGTGAACTGATTCCGGAGACGGCACGCGCTGTTCTGGTTCGCGAACATCCCGTGCTTCCAGAACGCGTCGGACTTCGGCCGGGTCAGCTGCCAGTCGACCGGCACGACGTACTCGGCGTTCTCGTCGGAGACGTCGTCACCGGGGAACCGGTAGTTGCCGTCGAGTGGCTGCTCCGCGAGTTTGACGGGCTCGTCGTCGACGAACACCTCCGCGTCGGCGAACCGCGTAGCCGGTCCCCGCACGGTCCCGACACCGACGTACCCGCTCTTGGGAATACATGCGAACACCCGCGCGCCGACCGGCAGCCCATTCAGCGTGCGCGAGTACCACTCTCCCCCGCCTGCGGAGACGAATCCGTACTTGACGGCGTCGTCCCACGACCGCCGTCCGGGTTCTTCACCGAACGAGACGTACCAGTCCTGACCGTTCCACGGCTCCTGCGACTTGCGCG
>JAAZAD010000248.1 GCA_012514505.1 Rhodococcus sp. (in: high G+C Gram-positive bacteria)
CCGGGTCACGAATGCGGTGGTCTCCCGCGGACTGTAGACCGGACACTGGCTTTCCCCCGGTTGCACGGGTTCCCGCGGGTCATGAGGCAACGGAAACCCGCACGAGAGGGGGAAAGTTCACCAGGCTACCCGACGCGTCATCGACGAGATGCGGCGAACAGCACGAATCTCCCGTCAGGATCCACCCATTCGTGCCGGATGGTGAATCCTGCGTCGTCGAGTTCTCTGCCGATTCCGTCGAGCCGGAATTTTGCCGAGATCTCCGTGCACATCTGCTCTCCCGCGGCGAAGGTCAGTTCGAGATCGAGATCGCGGACCTTCACCGTCATCGCCTCGGTCGCTTCGAGTCTCATTTCGATCCACTCGTTCTCTGCGTCCCACACGGCGCGGTGCACGAACTTGTCGGGATCGAAGTCGGCGTCGAGCCGCCGGTTGACCACCCGCAGCACGTTGCGATCGAACTCGGCCGTCACACCGGCGGCATCGTCGTACGCCGGAATGAGGATGTCGGGGTCGACGACGAGTCCGGCACCGAGCAGCAGCCATTCATCGGTTTCCAGGATCGTCCCGAGGTGGGTCAGGAACTCGATGCGTTCGGCGGGTGCGAAGTTGCCGATCGTTCCGCCGAGGAATGCGACCATGCGGTGCACGCCGACAGGGAGATGTTCGAGAGAACCGGTGAAATCGCTGACCACGCCGCGCACCGTGAGGTCCGGATAGTCGACGGACAGGCGCCGCACCGCCGCTCTCAGTGCCGGCTCGGACACGTCCTGCGGTACATACGTATGGATGTACGGTTTCAGTGCGTCGAGCAGCACCCTCGTCTTCTCCGACGATCCCGATCCGAGTTCCACCAGCATCTCTGGTTTCGCCGCCTCCGCGATGTCCGCCGCGTAGCGCTCCAGCAGCGCGAATTCGGTACGGGTGGGGTAGTACTCCGGCAGCGACGTGATCTGATCGAACAACTCGCTTCCCCGCTCGTCGTACAGCCATGTCGGCGATAGGCGCTTGGGGGTCGAGGTGAGACCACTGCGCGCATCACCGCGCAGTGTCGCGTCCAATTGTTCGGGCGTGATGAACACGTCGATGGTCACGTAGCGGACACCTCCAGGGGAGTGACGACGAGCTTGCCGGGTATTGCGTGGACGAGATGCTTGTCGGCGACTTCCTGCCAGCGCGGGTCGTCGTCGAAACGTTCGGAGCTCACGATCGCGAGGTTTTCGTCCACGAGGGTCCACAACGAGTGATACCACGCGGTCGCCCACATACCGTTTCCGTCGCACAGCAGCATGTTCAATCGGGATTCCGGTGCCCGCGCGAGGACGTCGTGGACAAGGGAGATCAGCGCGGGCTCCGGTTCTGCCGATCGGAGCCGCGACCGCAACATCGCCCACAGCGCAGCAGAATCGGTGGGGGCCTCCAGGTCGAGCAGCTCCGACACCGGGAGGTTCTTCGCGAGGTCCACCAGCGAACCGGGCCAGTCGCGCACCACACCGTTGAGGCTGAAAGCCCAGTGTCCGTCCGAGAACGGCGCACTGGCGCTTCGCTCGACCGGCATACCCTCCGTTGCGGATCGGAGTGCGATCATCACGGCCTCGGATCGGATGGTGGGCAGCCCCTCGGTGACGAACGGATCGGACCACACCGGCAGGGACGAGCGGTAGCGGCCGAGAACGCCGACGTCCGACCACCAGGCGACGCCGAATCCGTCGGCGTTGATGGTGCCGCCACCACGCATGTCCGTCGGCGCCCACGATTGCCGCATGAGCGAATTGGGGCCGTCGGTGAGCAGTGAGGCAACCGATTCGACCGGGCCGAGGTACCCCAGGTGTCTACACATCCGGAGCCTTCGCCACATCGTGCGCAAGGCGGAACCCGGCGAAGATCTGGCGGCGGACCGGGTGATCCCAGTTCCGGAAGGTTCCGCGGCACGCAACGTGATCGGTGCCGAAGGAGCCACCGCGGAGAACGCGGAAATCGCCGCCGAAGAACACCTCCGAGTACTCCCGGTACGGAAACGCACGAAAGCCCGGGTACGGTTCGAAGCTCGACGACGTCCACTCCCACACATCACCGATCAGCTGATACACACCGAGCGGCGACACACCCGCCGGGTACGCACCCACCACCGCAGGACCGAGATGTCGCTGGCCGAGGTTCGCGTGTTCCGGACCCGGATCATCGTCGCCCCACGGATACCGCCGGCTGCGGCCGGTCTCGGGATCCCACCGCGCGGCCTTCTCCCATTCCACCTCGCTGGGAAGGCGCGCTCCGGCCCAGCGCGCGAAGGCATCCGCCTCGTGGAAACACACATGCACGACAGGTTCGTCCGGGTGCACGGGCACTTCTCGCCCGAAACTGCGGCGCCACCACCGCCCGTCGGATTCGCGGTGCCAGAACTGCGGCGCTTCGAGGCCCGCCTCGCAGCGGTGCGCCCATCCCTCGTCACTCCACAGGTCGCGGCGCCGGTAGCCGCCGTCCTCGATGAATCGAGTGAACGACCGGTTGGTCACCGGCACGGCGTCGAGCGCGAA
>JAAZAD010000249.1 GCA_012514505.1 Rhodococcus sp. (in: high G+C Gram-positive bacteria)
GCCGGGGTTCTCGATCGCCGATCAGATCACCAAGGCGCTGCCGCCTCCGATCATGGCGAAGGACATCTCGGTCGCGGGTATCACCGACCCGAACCATGAGCGGTACAAGGAGGCCGTCGAGGTTCGCACCCTCATCGACTCCAATCCGGACGTCGCCAAGATCTACCAAACAGCCAAGGGCCTCGAGGGTCTGATTCGCAACGCCGGCGTCCACGCCTGTGCGGTGATCATGTCGTCCGAGCCGTTGATGGATGCGATCCCACTGTGGAAGCGTGCACAAGACGGCGCGATCATCACCGGTTGGGACTACCCGTCGTGTGAGGCCATCGGCCTGCTCAAGATGGACTTCCTCGGTCTGCGAAACCTCACGGTCATCGGTGACGCAATCGACAACATCAAATCCAACCGCGGCATCGAACTCGACCTCGACACGTTGCCGCTCGACGATCCGGCCACCTACGAACTGCTCTCGCGCGGTGACACTCTCGGCGTGTTCCAGCTCGACGGCAGCGCAATGCGCGATCTGCTGCGGCGCATGCAGCCCACCGGGTTCGAGGACATCGTCGCCGTGCTGGCGCTGTACCGGCCCGGTCCGATGGGCATGAACGCGCACAACGATTACGCCGATCGTAAGAACGGCAGACAAGAGGTCCGGCCGATCCACGCCGAGTTGGCGGAGCCTCTGAAGGAGATCCTCGCCGATACCTACGGATTGATCGTCTACCAGGAGCAGATCATGCAGATCGCTCAGAAGGTGGCCGGATACTCGCTGGGTCGAGCAGACATTCTGCGTCGCGCGATGGGTAAGAAGAAGGCCGAAGTTCTCGCGGCGGAGTTCGAGGGCTTCGAGAAAGGCATGCAGGACAACGGCTTTTCGAAGGCTGCGATCAAGGCACTGTGGGACACGATTCTCCCGTTCGCCGGCTACGCGTTCAACAAGTCGCACGCAGCCGGCTACGGACTGGTGTCGTTCTGGACGGGCTATCTCAAGGCCAACTACCCGGGCGAATACATGGCAGGCCTGCTCACTTCGGTCGGTGACGACAAGGACAAGGCGGCGATCTACCTTGCCGACTGCCGCAAGATGGGCATCACCGTGCTGCCACCCGACGTCAACGAGTCGGAGGTCAACTTCGCGTCCGTGGGCGAGGACATTCGCTTCGGCATGGGAGCGGTGCGCAATGTCGGCGCCAACGTCGTCAACTCGATCATCAAGGCTCGCAACGAGAAGTCGAAGTTCGTCGACTTCTCCGATTACCTGAACAAGATCGACGCGGCGGCGTGCTCGAAGAAGGTCACGGAATCCCTCATCAAGTCGGGTGGGTTCGACTCGCTCGATCACCCGCGCAAGGGATTGATGTTGGTGCACGCCGATGCCATCGATGCGGTGATGGGCACCAAGAAGGCCGAGGCCATCGGCCAGTTCGACCTGTTCGGCGGTGACGATGCGGACGAGTCGATCTCCTCGGTGTTCAACGTGAAAATCCCGGACGAGGAATGGGATTCGAAGCACAAACTTGCGCTCGAGCGCGAGATGCTCGGTCTTTACGTCTCCGGGCATCCGCTCAACGGCATCGAACACGTGCTGTCGGCGCAGTCCGACATCGCCATTCCGACCATCCTCGAAGGCGATGTGAAAGACGGGACTCAGGTCACGGTCGGCGGCATCCTCGCCTCGGTGAACAGGCGCATCAACAAGAACGGTCTTACGTGGGCGTCGGCCCAGCTCGAGGACCTCACTGGTGGTATCGAGGTGCTGTTCTTCCCGCAGGCCTATGCCGCGTACGGGATGGACGTCAACGAGGACACCGTGGTTTTGGTGAAGGCTCGGGTGTCGATTCGCGATGATCGGATCTCGTTGATCGCGAACGACCTAGCGGTACCGGACCTGTCAGCGGTGGGTGTTGCGAAGCCGCTGTCGGTGAGCTTGCCGACACGGCTGTGCACTCCCGACAAGGTGGGGGCACTCAAACAGGTTCTGACACGGCACCCTGGTACCTCCGACGTGCACCTTCGATTGATCAGCGGTTCACGAGTCACGATGCTCAAGGTGGACGACACGTATCGGGTGGAGCCGTCGTCGGCATTGATGGGAGACCTGAAGGCCCTGCTCGGGCCGGGTTGTCTGGCGGTCTAGACGCTGCGGCGCAGATGGATGCGCCGGCCCCACCACACCGTGACTGCCACAGCACTCGCGATGAGGACGGCGGGTTCGAGAGAACCGAGCACGGCGATGGCACCGAGAAGGGTCACGACACCCACCATCAGGGCTTCGAGTTTGTAGAGAGGCCACCGTGTTCCCGCGACGTCGACGTGGGGGAGCCTGGTGCTGCGCCCTACGTGGGAGTCGCTGGTGGTCATGACTCGAGGGTAGGCCCACATGAGAGTTCGGTCCAGCGAACTCTCATGTGTGGTCGTGCGTTATTTACCTGATTCGGTGGCTGGAACCGGTTGGTCGGGTGTTTCATGGACACATGCCACTTTCAGGTGAATTCGAACGGAGCACATCCGATTGGGCCGCCGACCAGGCCGAATTGATTGAGAGGTCCGGGGGAACGGAAGGTCTCACCCTTCAAGGAAAGCCCGTGGTACTTCTCACGACCAGGGGCGCCCAGACCGGAAAGATTCGCAAGACACCACTCATGCGGGTCGAGCACGACGGAAATTACGCCATTGTCGCGTCACTCGGCGGCGCGCCGAAGAACCCGGTTTGGTACTACAACGTCAAGAAGAACCCACTCGTGGAGCTGCGCGACGGAACGGCAAACCAGGACATGGTCGCGCGGGAGATCACGGGGGAGGAGAAGGCGGCCTGGTGGGAGCGTGCCGTAGCAGCCTTCCCGCAGTACGCCGACTACCAGAAGAAGACTGAGCGCGAGATTCCGGTTTTCGTGCTCGAGCCGGTGTAACTCGACCGAGCGTCCGTCTATTCGAGACCGACCCGACCGGAGGTACCCATGAGTGACCGCACAGTGGCCGATCAGATCGTCCGTCAGCTTCGTGACGCGGGGGTGCGCAGGATCTACGGCATCGTCGGAGACAGCCTGAATCCGATCGTCGATGCGGTGCGCCGCATCGGAACTGCGGAGGACGGCGGTATCGACTGGGTTCACGTGCGACACGAGGAAGGGGCGGCGTTCGCCGCCTCGGCGGAAGCGCAGATCACCGGCACGCTGGCGGTCTGCGCAGGCTCGTGCGGACCAGGAAATTTGCATCTGATCAACGGCTTGTACGACGCCAATCGGTCGGGCGCACCGGTACTGGCGATTGCCGCCCAGATTCCGAGCGAGCAGGTTGGACTCGAATATTTCCAGGAGACTCACCCGGATCGTTTGTTCGTCGAATGCTCTCGGTACAACGAGCTGATCTCGACTGCGGCTCAATCGCCGAGAGTGGTGGGTTCCGCGATCACGCATGCGATGGCCGGTCCCGGTGTCGCCGTCATCACGCTGCCTGGAGACATCGCCGCGTTGCCGGCGGAGGGTTCCGCGCCGACGATCGTCGGCGTGCGAGCACCGCGTTTGGTGCCCGCCGACGAAGACGTCGACGCGTTGGTGAAGGCCATCGACTCGGCGAACAAGGTCGCGATTTTCGCAGGGGTAGGTGTGCGCGGGGCTCGGGACGCTGTCATCGAACTTGCGGACGTACTCGGCGCGCCGATCGGTCACAGCTTGCGCGGCAAGGAATGGATCCAGTACGACAACCCGTTCGATGTCGGCATGACCGGTTTACTCGGATACGGCGCGGCACACGCTGGGATGCATGGCGCCGATCTTCTGCTGTTGCTGGGCACAGATTTTCCGTACAACCAATTCTTGCCCGACGATGTCGTCACAGCCCAAGTCGACAACAACGCGCAGAACATCGGCCGTAGAACTGATGTGAACCTCGCCGTTCACGGTGATGTGGCCGCCACGGTGGAGGCGTTGCTGGGCGTCGTGCAACGCAAGACGGATCGTTCGTTCCTCGACGGAATGCTCGAGAAGCATCGCACCTTGATGACGAAGGTCGTGGGCGCCTACACGAGTCCGGCAGGGCAGCGGACACCCATTCATCCCGAGTACGCAGCATCGATCCTCGACGATGTGGCTGCCGACGACGCGATCGTCACCGCAGACACGGGGATGTGCAACGTGTGGGCCGCTCGCTACGTCAATCCCAACGGTAGGCGACGTTTTCTGACGTCCGCGCTGCACGGGAGCATGGCGAACGCGCTCCCGCACGCGATCGGCGCGCAGATGGCGGAGCCGAAACGACAGGTCATCTCGATGTCCGGTGACGGTGGTCTGTCCATGCTGCTGGGCGAACTGGTCACCGTGGCCATGTACCGGCTGCCGGTGAAGGTCGTGGTCTTCGACAACTCGACACTCGGCATGGTCAAGCTCGAAATGCTGGTGGACGGCCTGCCGGACTTCGGTGTCGATGTGCCGTCGGTCGACTATGCGGCCGTCGCCGCAGCCCTCGGTATCTTCTCGACACGAATCGAGAATCCCGCAGACATCGAATCGGGATTGCGCGAAGCGTTTGCGCACGACGGTCCGGCTCTCGTAGACATCGTCACCGATCCTCGCGCACTCTCGTTGCCGCCCACGATCACCGGCGAGCAGGTCGGTGGCTTTGCGTTGGCGATGTCCAAGGTCGTGATGAACGGTGGCGTCGGCGAGGCGGTGCAGATGGCGAAGGCGAACATCAAGAACATTCCCCGCCCGTCACAGTTCGGGAGTGGCGGGTGAACCCGCGTGAGCGACGACCCCGGGCAGGTGGGAACATATGCGGGTGTCTACCTCGCCCGATACCGCAGATTCGACCGACATCTTCGACGTGATCAACGCACGTGAGATCGACGCTGCCGCCGAGCGAATTTCCGACGTCATCGCAGCGACACCGCTCCAGGTGAGTGAACGCCTGTCCGCCGAGACAGGCGCCACGGTGTACCTCAAGCGTGAGGACCTCCAAGTGGTGCGCAGCTACAAACTGCGGGGCGCCTACAACCTGATGGCTCAGCTCACCGATTCAGAGCGGGCCGCCGGAGTCGTGACCGCCAGCGCCGGCAACCACGCGCAGGGTGTCGCGTTCGCGTGCCGTGCGATGGCGATCAAGGGACGCATCTACGTACCGACGAAAACGCCGAAACAGAAGCGCGACCGGATTCGAGTCCACGGCGGCGACTTCGTCGAGTTGATCGTCACCGGTGACACGTTCGACGCCGCGGCGGCCGCGGCCAAGGACGATGCTGCCCGTACCGGGGCGACCATGGTTCCCCCGTTCGACGATGCGCGCACCGCCGCAGGGCAGGGCACCATCGCGGTGGAGATCCTCGAACAACTGGGTCAGAAACCCGATTACGTCGTCGTGCCCGTGGGCGGCGGAGGATGCATTGCAGGCATGGGGACGTATCTGCGCGAGCGCGCCCCGGAAACGGCGCTCGTCGGAGTAGAGCCCTCCGGGGCGGCGTCGCTGACTGCGGCGCTCGTGGCGGGCGGACCGGTGACGCTCAGCGACATCGACCCGTTCGTGGACGGCGCTTCGGTGCAGCGGATCGGCGACCTGCCGTATGCCGTGATGTCGAAACTCGGTGCGGCGGTGATCTCCCACTCCTCGTTGCCACTCATTGCGGCGCCCGCTTCGGTGCGTAGACCAGGTGAATCGTTTGCGGTCACTCAGGTAGACGAGGGGGCAATCTGCACTGCGATGCTCGATCTGTACCAAAACGAAGGCATCATCGCGGAACCCGCGGGTGCCATTTCGGTGGCCGTTCTCGAAAAGATGGACATCGAGCCGGGGTCGACCGTGGTGTGCCTCATCTCCGGTGGCAACAACGACGTGTCGCGGTACGGCGAAATTCTCGAGCGTTCTCTGGTGCATCTCGGGTTGAAGCACTACTTCCTCGTCGACTTCCCGCAGGAGCCGGGAGCGCTCCGCCGGTTCCTCGACGAGGTGCTCGGACCGGACGACGACATCACGTTGTTCGAGTACGTCAAGCGCAACAATCGGGAAACCGGGGCTGCGCTGGTCGGTATCGAACTCGGAACACCAGACGGACTCGGTGCCCTGCTCGACCGCATGGAGAGTTCGCGTATGCAGGTGGAGCGGTTGGAGCCCGGCAGTCCCGCCTATCGTTACCTCACTTGACCCCTGTGAGTGGGTAACGAGTCCCTGGACTCGTCACGCAGTCACAGACGAGTCGAGGACGACGAAAGAGTGCGGCGGAATCGTGGTTGCCGAGGCAGTTTCGTCCTGGGATGGCGCATCCCACCACAGCAGCGGTGATCCGCCGATAGGGACGGTCACCTGCCCAGCTCCGAGATTGCAGGCAACGCGCACGGATCCACGGGTCAGTACGATCCAGTGGGCGTCTTCGTCGTAGTCGACGCCGAGGTGTTCGAGCCACGGATCGGTGATGTCGGGCCGCGCGCGACGCAGTGCGATCAGGGAGCGATAACAGTCGAGTAGGCGAGCGTGCCTGGCTTCGCCGATTTCGTCCCACGGGAGTTTCGAACGTTCGAACGTGTCCGGATCCTGTGGGTCGGGTACGTCTTCGTGGCTCCAGCCGTGCTCGGCGAATTCCTTCTTCCGGCCGGTGGCAGTGGCCGACGCCAACTCCGGTTCAGGGTGCGAAGTGAAGTACTGAAACGGTGTATCCGCGCCCCATTCCTCACCCATGAACAGCATCGGTGTGAACGGCGAGCACAAGATCAGCGCAGCCTTCACCGCCAACTGCCCGTCCGTGAGGTACGTCCCGGGGCGATCGCCGATCGCACGATTCCCGATCTGATCGTGGGTGCACGTGTATACGACGAGCGAACTCGCGGGCGTACGACGGGTGTCGAGCGGGCGGCCGTGCAGCCTGCCGCGGAAGGTCGAGAACGTTCCGGCGTGGAAGAACCCTTGACGAAACGTGTCGGCCAGACACTGGAGTGAACCGAAATCGCCGTAATAGCCTTGCCGCTCACCCGAGACGGCCGCATGGACGGCATGGTGGACGTCGTCGTCCCACTGGGCGTCGAGACCGTAACCCCCTGACGATCGCGGTGTGATCAGTTTGGGGTCGTTGAGATCGCTTTCCGCGATGAGGGTCAGCGGACGGCGCAGATGCGCGCAGAGGCGCCGAGTCTCGATGGTCAACTCCTCGAGAAGATGTGTTGCCGTGTTGTCCACGAGGGCGTGAACCGCATCGAGTCGGAGTGCGTCGATATGGAACTCGTCGAACCAGCGCAGTGCGTTGTCGATGATGTATCGGCGCACCTCGTCACTGAACC
>JAAZAD010000250.1 GCA_012514505.1 Rhodococcus sp. (in: high G+C Gram-positive bacteria)
AAACGATTGCACGACCCGCACGGGTCCGCATACTAAGACGGAAGCCGTGAACGCGCGCGCGGCGTCGGTTGTTCGGCTGGAACGTCCGCTTGCCCTTGGCCACGGTCAACACTCCTCGAAGTTCATCGACGCCTCCCGGCGTCATGGATCTAGCGATTACGAAAAACTACTTACCCAACGGTGCAGAGATCTGATTCGAAGCCTGTATCAAGTCAGCACGAACCAGCCACCGCACCAGCGGGTGACTGTTCGAGAGTACTGATCGCACCCTGTCAGGTCAAACCCGCTCACCGGCGAATTCGCACCGTATCGGCAGTTGACGACACTACCCGACACGCCGAGATTCCCCGAATGCCGACAGTGGGCATCCGAGTGTGCCAATCCGCTGTGAAGTTGCAGACATCTTGCTAGCGTCGTCCGCATGGCCTTGCCGATGAACCCTGATCGAGTGACTCCACCTCGATTTCGCCGTTCTCATCTGCCCATTCGATTCGATTCATCCACAGGGTTCGGTGGATACCCGATTCTCGGTCCGCTAGAGCGACACTGAGAGATAGTTCTCCGACGGTCCGGGCTACGTGCGCCCCCGTCCACCATCACCGTCACCCGCATTTCCGCAGGTAGAGCACCAAATCTCTGGTTGCGCCTGCCTCACACTCGCCGACTCGACGTCGAAAGCCTCGTTTGTCCACATCTGTGGATAATTGTGTGGAAACACTGATCAGATGGCATATTCTCGTATGCCGGTACGGGGTCTGTCCCGCACTGTGAACACCGGACGGTCGTCCGGAAACGAACCCGCGGGAGAGGAACTACGTGAACGAAGATCCGAATGCGCTGGCACGGGTCTGGGTCGACGTCGTCGCAGAACTCACGTCTTCCAATCCTGGGGGAGATCTCCCGCCGCTGAGCCGTGGACAGAAGGCCTGGCTCGCTTTGGTGAAACCGCTCACACTGACGCAGGGGTTTGCTCTGCTGTCCGTTCCGTCGTCGTTCGCCCAGGAGGCGATCGAGCGTGATCTTCGCGAACCCATCCTCCATATGCTCGGCCGGCATCTCGGCGAGCAAGTGGAAGGCCTCGGTGTGCGCATTGCGGCAGTCCCCGCAGAACCGGAACCGACCGCCCCCGAGGCGGCAGCCCAGAGCCCGGCGCCAGTTCACACCCGGTCGAGTGATTCGCCTTATCCGGAGAACACGGATTCGGGTCGACGGCGGCGATTCGAGCCGGAAGCCCCCGGGTCCGACGGTTATCGCCGCCGGTCCTTCACGGACACCCAATACGGCGATCCGCAGCACTCCACCCCTCAGCCCACGCCCCCCCAGTACGCCGAGTCCGCGTATGTCAATCAGGGCGTCGACAACGATCCGTCCGACTCCGAAGAGGTCGACGACGACAGCGAAGCACTCGCCAGCGTTCACGAGTCGTGGCCGTCGTACTTCACCAGGCCGCCGAGCGGTCCGGCCACCAACACGACCGGAGCCGGCAGCCTCAACGCGAAATACACGTTCGACACGTTCGTGATCGGATCGTCGAACCGGTTCGCGCATGCTGCCGCCGTCGCCATCGCCGAAGCGCCGGCGCGTGCTTACAACCCGTTGTTCGTCTGGGGTGCGTCCGGCCTCGGTAAGACTCATCTGCTGCACGCCGCCGGGCACTACGCGCAGCGACTGTTCCCGGGAATGCGCGTCAAGTACGTGTCCACCGAGGAATTCACCAACGACTTCATCAACAGTCTTCGTGACGACCGCAAGGTGGCGTTCAAGCGCCGTTACCGGGAAACGGATGTCCTGCTGGTCGACGACATCCAGTTCATCGAGGGTAAGGAAGGTATCCAGGAGGAGTTCTTCCACACCTTCAATACCCTGCACAACGCGAACAAGCAGATCGTGGTGTCCTCCGACCGGCCGCCGAAGCAGCTGGCGACCCTCGAGGAGCGTCTGCGGACCCGATTCGAATGGGGTCTGATCACCGACGTTCAGCCACCAGAACTCGAGACGCGCATCGCCATCCTCAGCAAGAAGGCCCGGATGGACCGTCTCGAGGTGCCCTATGACGTCCTCGAGCTGATCGCCAGCCGTGTAGAACGCAATATTCGCGAGCTCGAGGGCGCGCTCATTCGAGTAACCGCATTTGCGTCGCTCAACCGGCAGCCCCTGGACCTCACGTTGGCCGAGGTGGTGCTCCGGGATCTGATGCCGGACGCGTCGACCGTCGAGATCAATGCGGCCACGATCATGGCTGTGACCGCGGAGTACTTCAACATGTCGATCGACGATCTGTGCGGTCCGGGCAAGACTCGCCCGCTGGCACAGGCCCGCCAGATCTCCATGTACCTGTGCCGCGAGCTCACCGACCTCTCTCTCCCGAAGATCGGCCAAACGTTCGGCAGAGACCACACCACCGTCATGTATGCGGACAAGAAGATCCGCAAGGAAATGGCGGAGCGCCGCAAGATCTACGACCAGGTGCAAGAGCTCACCGCTCGCATCAAGCAGCGTTCCAAGCGCTGACGGACTGCTCGAGGACGACCTCGAGCGTTGCCTCGAGATATCGCTCGAGGTGCCGCCCGAGGGGTGCCTCGAGGCCCATCTCGAGATGGCTTCGGCCATCCATTTCTGCGACACACCACAACGACACGCCGTCGATCGCGCCTGAAAGAAGGCACTCACACCTGTGGATAACTGTGGGGATGGGGTGGAATTCTTGTGGACCGCTCGAGGACGAAATTGAACAACCTCGAGTAGTCCACACGCCCCTCGAGTTGGTCCTCGAGTTGGTCCTCGAGTTCTCCCCAAGTCTGCACTCGCGTCGACCTCTGTTTACCGGCCTCGCTCCACAGATTCCACAGGACCTAATAGTACTTCTGAAATCTTCTTCTAAGAACTTCTTTGAAAACAGCGTTGGGGAGAGATCCGGTGCACAGGCCGATCCGCCGTCCTCGAGAACGTGCTCGTTCGGCTTTCAAGATCGCCCTCGAGGGCATACCGTTATGCATCGCTGGTCTGTGCAAGACTGCAGTGCTGTGGTTGGGCGTTTCATGCCTGTACTCACATGCCTGCACCAGCTGACGAATCGTGTCTACCGAGAGGAACTACCCGGCGATGGAGCTTGGAAACCTGAAGTTTCGCGTATCCCGGGAAGAGTTCGCAGATTCGGTGGCGTGGGTCGCCCGCAGCCTGCCGTCCCGCCCCCCGGTCCCCGTTCTCGGCGGTGTGCTGCTGGACGCGTCCGAGCAGTTCCTGACGGTCTCGGGCTTCGACTACGAGGTGTCGGCGCAGGTTCGCGTCTCCGCCGAGGTCGCTGACACCGGACAGGCCCTGGTCTCGGGGAAGCTGCTCGCGGACATCACCAAGGCTTTGCCGAACAAGCCGGTCGACGTCGTTCTCGACGGCACGAGGGTGTTGATCACCTGCGGTAGCGCCAAGTTCTCCCTGCCGACGATGCCGGTCGAGGACTACCCGCAGCTCCCCGCACTGCCTCAGCAGACCGGGTCGATTCCCGCAGACTTGTTCTCCGAAGCGATCAGCCAGGTCGCCATCGCAGCCGGCAAGGATGACACCCTGCCGATGCTTACCGGTATCCGTGTAGAGATCGAGAAGACCACCATCGTCCTTGCTGCTACCGACCGATTCCGTCTCGCGGTCCGGCAGATCGAGTGGATGCCCACCGCCGACGAGACCTCGGCTGCGGTCCTCGTTCCCGCCAAGACCCTCTCCGAAGCAGCGAAAACACTTGCGGGAGATGCCAATTCTCCTGTCGAGCTGGCGCTCGGATCGGGAAGCGCAGTCGGAAACGACGGGCTCCTCGGAATCGTCAACGACGGTCGTCGCACCACGACGCGTCTTCTCGACGCGGAGTTCCCCAAGTTCCGGCAGCTGCTCCCTCCGTCGCACACCGCGCTCGCAACAGTCGAGATCGCACCGCTGATCGATGCGATCAAACGTGTCGCCCTCGTCGCCGAGCGTGGTGCACAGGTGCGGTTGCAGTTCTCCACAGAAGGACTTCTGCTCTCGGCCGGCGGCGACGATGCGGGCAAGGCCGAGGAAGGACTGAACGTCGTCTTCCAAGGTGAACCGCTCACCATCGCGTTCAACCCCGGATATCTGATCGACGGTCTGTCGTCGCTGCATGCCGAACAGGTGTTGTTCGGCTTCACGACGCCGAGCCGTCCTGCAGTTCTGCGGCCTGCCACCGAAGAGGAGTTCGAGCCGGACGACTCGGGGGCATTCGCCGCTCCCGACAGCGACTACACGTACCTGTTGATGCCGGTTCGCCTCCCCGGCTGATCGGAACCCACGAAAACCCTACGAGCGGACGGAGATCACGGTGCAGATCGGATTGGTCGGACTCGGAAAAATGGGCTTCAACATGCGTGAGCGTCTGCGCGCGCATGACCACGAGGTGGTGGGCTACGACCCCCGGCCCGAGGTTACGGACGTGTCCTCGCTCGCCGAACTGGCCGGAGCGTTGACGGCACCACGAGTGGTGTGGGTGATGGTCCCCGCCGGGAAGATCACGCAGGACACCGTCGAGGAATTGTCCACCGTTCTCGAGCCGGGCGATTTGGTGATCGACGGTGGAAACTCCCGCTACACCGACGACAAGGTCCACGGCGCACTACTGGCCGAAAAAGGTATCGGCTACCTGGATTGTGGTGTGTCCGGCGGCGTCTGGGGACTCGAGAACGGCTACGGGCTCATGGTCGGTGGCGCCGAATCCGATGTCGCCCGCGCTCTTCCGATCTTCGACGCACTCCGCCCGGAAGGTGAACGCGCAGACGGATTCGTGCATGCAGGTCCGATCGGTGCGGGCCACTACTCGAAGATGATCCACAACGGGATCGAGTACGGACTGATGCAAGCCTATGCGGAGGGCTACGAACTGCTCGCCGCGGAAGATCTGGTCACCGATGTTCACGGTGTGCTCCGGGCTTGGACGAAGGGCACGGTCGTCCGGTCCTGGCTCCTGGATCTGTTGGTCAAGGCGCTGGACGAAGACCCGCATTTCGATGCCATTTCCGGGTACACCGAGGATTCCGGCGAGGGACGTTGGACAGTGCACGAGGCCATCGACCATGCAGTTCCTGCACCGGTCATCAGTGCTGCTCTGTTCGCGCGTTTCGGTTCCCGCCAGGAAGATTCGCCGGCGATGAAGGCGGTGTCGGCTCTGCGTAATCAGTTCGGTGGTCACGCTGTGAAACCCGCGGACGACTCCGGGGCATAGGTGTTCGTTCGCGCACTCTCGCTCCGAGATTTTCGGTCGTGGGACACGTTGGGTATCGAGCTCGGGCCGGGCTGCACCGTTTTCGTCGGTCCCAACGGCCACGGGAAAACCAACATCCTCGAGTCTCTGGGGTATCTCTCCACGCTGTCGTCGCATCGGGTGTCGTCGGACGCCCCGATGATTCGAACCGGCAGGTCACAAGCCTTCGCCTCGGCGACGGTGGTCAACGCCGGCCGCGAGCTGTCCGTCGATCTCGAGTTCAACGACGGAAAGTCCAACCGGGGCCGAATCAATCAGTCTCCGACTCGGCGACCGCGTGAGATTCTCGGCATCCT
>JAAZAD010000251.1 GCA_012514505.1 Rhodococcus sp. (in: high G+C Gram-positive bacteria)
CGATGTCAAGGCTGCCTTGGCTGTGGGGCTGCCGTCCTACATGGTGCCGTCGGCGTTCGTGCTTCTCCCGGCGTTGCCATTGAATGCGAACGGCAAGTTGGATCGGAAGGCGTTGCCGGAGCCGGTGTTCGAGGCTCGTGAGTTCCGTGCCCCGGTGTCGCCGGTGGAGGAATCGGTGGCGGCGGTGTTCGCCGAGGTACTCGGAATCGACCGAGTGGGTCTCGACGACGACTTCTTCGAGCTCGGCGGTAACTCGCTGCTCGCGACGCAGGTGGCGTCGCGGTTGAGCTTTGCGCTCGGCACGAAGGTTCCGGTGCGCGCCCTGTTCGAAACGCCGACGGTCGAAGCGCTCGCCGCGGTGGTCGAGTCGCAGGACACGGAGATCCGCGTGCCGCTCGAAGCCGGTCACCGGCCCGACCGGATCCCGCTCTCGCCCGCTCAGCAACGCATGTGGTTCCTCAACCGTTTCGACACCGACACGGCTGCGTACAACGTGCCGATGGCCATTCGGCTGAGCGGCGATCTCGATGTAGATGCGCTGCAGGCTGCGGTGGCGGATGTCGTCACACGTCACGAATCGCTGCGCACCTACTATCCGGAGTCCGTCGACGGCCCGGTCCAGCAGATCGTCCCCGCCACCGAAGTCACCCCGGATCTGCGTCCGGTACGAGTGGCCGAACGCGAGATCATCGGCGCTGTGACCGCCGTGGGGGCCACCACATTCGACGTCACCGACGAAGTGCCGCTCGCTGCGAAGCTCTTCCAGGTCGGAGATTCGGACTACGTGTTGGCGTTCGTCGTCCACCACATCTCAGCGGACGGATCGTCGATGGGCCCGCTGACCCGCGACCTCATGCAGGCGTACGTGGCGCGCTCCCAGGGAGATGTCCCCACGTGGGAGCCGCTGCCGGTGCAGTACGCGGATTACGCGGTGTGGCAGCGAACGGTGCTCGGGTCAGAGGACGATCCCGGCTCGCTCGCGTCCAAGCAGGTGGACTACTGGAAGAAGGCTCTCGACGGTCTGCCCGACCAGTTGGATCTTCCGACCGATCGTCCGCGTCCCGCAGTGCAGTCGTTCCACGGTGCACGTGCCGATTTCACTGTCGACGCCGATCTGCATCAGCGGTTGACCGATCTCGGCCGTCAGACCAACACGACGTTGTTCATGGTGCTGCACACAGCGTTTGCAGTGTTCCTCGCGCGGATGTCGGGGAGCGACGACATCGCGATCGGCACTCCGATCGCGGGCCGGGCCGAACGTGAGCTCGACGACCTGATCGGCATGTTCGCGAATACTCTGGTCTTCCGCACCCGTGTGGATGGCCAGGCGAGCTTCGCTGAACTCCTCGAGCAGACCCGCGAGGCGGACCTCGGGGCGTTCGCGAACGCTGACGTTCCGTTCGAGCGTCTCGTCGAGGTGCTCAACCCCGCGCGTTCGACCGCGAGGCACCCGCTGTTCCAGGTGGGTCTGTCGTTCCAGAATCTCGCCCAGTCGTCGCTCGAACTGCCCGGGCTCACGATCACGGGGATCGACGCAGATATGGCGATCTCGCAGTTCGATCTGCACCTGATCGTCACCGATCGATACGACGCCGACGGGCGAGCAGCCGGCATCACCGGTTTCTTCACCTACGCGACCGATCTGTTCGACGAGTCGAC
>JAAZAD010000252.1 GCA_012514505.1 Rhodococcus sp. (in: high G+C Gram-positive bacteria)
AGCGTCCCACGAACCTCCCATCCGACACGCTCAGATAACGCTCGGATAACAAATTCATAACTTTTCGTGTAGCCTCGGTTCCGTCGTTGAACGGAACACCCCGATTCCGGGGTCGCAGGGAGGCAATCGAGTGGGTCGGCACAGCAAGAAGGCGGAGTCGCATGTTCGCCGAAATTCAGTCCTGGCACTCGGCGGCCTCCTCCCCATCGGACTGATCACGGCAGCGAACAGCGCAGGCGCCACCCCCAAGGTGCCCTTCCTCGTGGCCGCCTCGATCGATGCAGCCGCCGCAGAACCCGAAGCCGACCTCGTTCCACAGGCCGAGAAAGCGCCCGAGGCGCCACCGGCCCTCCCCGACCCGGCCGATATTCCCCCTCCCCCTGCGCCCGAACCCGCCCCGGTTCAGGCCACACCGACCCTGCCGACCAGCATCGCTGCGGGCGCACTGGGCATTCCCGAGATCAACCTCGCCGCCTATCAGAACGCCGAGCGCATCCTCGCCGTCGAAAATCCGGGCTGCGGAATGTACTGGACGTTGATCGCCGGCATCGGCCGCGTCGAATCCACCCACGCCTACGACGGCAAAACCGATGCGCAGGGCAACATGCTCGAGCCAGTCCTCGGTCCCGTCCTCAACGGATCCCTCGCCGGAAACGCCGTCATCGCCGACACCGACAACGGCGCTCTCGACGGCAACGCGAACTACGACCGTGCAGTGGGCCCCACGCAGTTCCTGCCCGAAACCTGGAACCGATACGCAGCCGACGGCAACGGCGACGGGGTCGCCGACCCGCAGAATCTCTTCGACTCTGCAGTCACCACAGGCAAGTACCTGTGCGACGGTGGCCTGAACATGCGCAACCCCATCGACGCAGCCAAGGCCGTCCATCGGTACAACAATTCTGCGGCGTACGTCGCGAACGTCCTCGCGTGGTCCGTCGGCTACTCGACCGGCATCGCCCCCACATCGGCAGACCTGCCGAAGATTCACTGAGCACACATCCCTACCATTGAGTCATGGCTGTTCTGACCGAGTCCGAAGTTCGTAGCGCTCTGGCGCGTGTACAGGACCCCGAGATTCGCAAACCCATCACCGAACTGGGGATGGTCAAGAGCGTCGACATCGCCGACGACAACAGCATCGACATCGGGATCTACCTGACCACCGCAGGCTGCCCGATGAAGACCGAGATCAGCGACCGGGTCACCAAGGCTGTCGCCGACGTCGCAGGCGCAGGCGCCATTCGTGTCGAACTCGACGTGATGAGCGACGAGCAGCGCACCGAACTTCGCAAATCGCTCCGCGGCGATTCCGCTGAGCCTGTCATCCCCTTTGCGCAGCCCGGTTCGTTGACACGGGTTTACGCCGTGGCGTCCGGCAAGGGCGGGGTCGGCAAGTCCAGCGTCACGGTCAACTTGGCAGCGTCGCTCGCAGCTCGCGGATTGTCCGTCGGCGTCCTCGACGCGGACATCTACGGTCATTCCGTTCCTCGCATGCTCGGCACCGACGCCAAGCCCACTCAGGTGGAGCGGATGATCATGCCGCCCGTCGCCCACGACGTGAAGATGATCTCGATCGCCCAGTTCACCCAGGGCAACACACCCGTCGTGTGGCGCGGACCGATGTTGCACCGCGCACTGCAGCAGTTCCTCGCAGACGTCTTCTGGGGCGACCTCGACGTACTGCTCCTCGATCTGCCACCCGGCACCGGCGACGTGGCGATTTCGGTGGCCCAGCTGATCCCTGGCGCCGAGATCCTGGTGGTGACCACCCCACAGCAGGCTGCCGCCGAGGTGGCCGAGCGAGCGGGCGCAATCGCCCTTCAGACGCGGCAACGCATCGTCGGCGTCGTCGAGAACATGTCGTGGATGGACCTGCCGGACGGCACCCGTATGGATGTCTTCGGATCGGGTGGTGGACAGGAAGTGTCCGATCGCCTGACCAAGGCCGTCGGTGCGAAAGTTCCCCTGCTCGGCCAAATTCCACTCGAGCAGGGCGTCCGCGAGGGCGGCGATTCCGGGCAGCCGATCGTGCTGTCGAACCCCGACTCGCCCGCTGCCACCGCGTTGCGCGAGGTCGCGGACAAGCTGGCGGTTCGCAAGCGCGGTCTTGCCGGTATGTCCCTCGGAATCGACACAACCCGCCACCTCTGAGCCGAATGCATTTCTGAGCCGATTGCGCAGCCCTGCGGGGCTGCGCATTCGTGTGACTGCGAGTGTGGCTTCGCAGCCGGGCGCGACGGTTAGGTGGCGTCGGTGTCGATCGGTGGTCGCTGCCCTGCAGTCGGCTGGGGGGACGAGGCCGCTCCCGAGGCCCCACTCGCCCCTGACGCTCCCGGAGCCGATGCAGAGGACACAGCTCCCGGACTTCCGGGCCTGGACGGCTTGGTGTCGAAGTTTCCGGTGAAGATCGAGTCGTCGCCGTCGAGCAAGTGCTTCGTGACAACCGCACGGGGTGTCATCCCGCGCAGTTGGTTGAGATCGGCCAGCGGCTTACGGAGATCGTCGAACTCCGGGCCCAGTTCATTCTTCAGCTGCGCGCTCGCCCCAGTCGCGTATTCGCGAACCTGGCGAAGAGACTTCGTCACCCAGCTGACGGCCCCAGGAAGGCGCTCCGGGCCGAGGATGACCAGAGCTGCTACGAGGAGGACGAGGAACTCGCCCCAACCAATGTTGCCGAACACGAGGTCAGCCTACTGGTTGGACGCCGGAAGCGCCCATCGTGGACCCAGCATTCTCACACCCGGCAATCTCTGGCGCGGCGCGCTCAGTCCGATATCGGAGTGACCGTGACATCGACGAGCCGTCCTTCGCGTACCAGTTGAACGTTTACGGGTTCGCCCATCTTCTGGTCGTTGACGGCGACCACCAACTCGTCAGCTCCGGAAACACTGCGGTCCCCCACCTTCACGATGACGTCTCGTTCGACGATGCCGGCCTGCGCGGCCGGACCACCTTGCGTCACGTTCGCCACCTCTGCACCGCTCGTGACGTCGTTGACGACAGTACGAGCATTCACCCCGATGACGGGGTGATGCATGACGCCGTCCCGGATGAGAGTCTGTGCAACCTTCGTGACGTCGTCGATGGGGATGGCGAATCCGAGCCCCACCGATCCGCCCGATTCACTGAGCATCGCGGTGTTGATCCCGATGACGCGGCCCTCGTCGTCGACGAGTGGACCACCCGAGTTGCCGTGGTTGATGGCTGCATCGGTCTGGACCGCGTCGATGACCGCCTGCGTATCACTGCCCGCGCCCGACAGCCGCATGGGGCGGTGCACCGCACTGACAATGCCGCGGGTGACGGTCTTGCTCAGCCCCAAGGGCGAACCGACGGCCACGACGTCCTCGCCGACCTGGATATCGGCGCTCTTGCCGAGTTCCGCAACGGTCAGATTGTCCGCGGACACCTTGAGCACTGCGAGATCGGTCTTGGTGTCGCGACCGACGATCTGCGCGTCGGTTTTCGTGCCGTCCGAGAAGATGACCTGGATCTTCCCGCCGTCCGGTGCGGTGGCTGCGGCGGAAATGACGTGGTTGTTGGTCACGATGTAGCCAGCGCCGTCGATCACCACACCCGAACCAGTGCTGCCCTGCTCGCCGACAGCGACCTGGATGGACACGACGGCAGGGAGCACCGCATCCGCTACCTGCGCGACGTCGGACTGCGCGAGTTCGTCGTCTCCGCCGCTCTGCGACAGCGTGACGCGCTGGCTCGTGAGCGAACCGCGATCAGCAGTCACGAACACCGCGAGCAATCCCCCGACGAGACCGATCACGAGTGCGATTCCGGCGAGACCGAAGAGCGCTCGGGGAGCGACCTTTTCCCCGAACAGAACTTCACGGGCGTTGAGTTTCGGCGCAGGCGGGTGAGCCTGGGCTGTGCCGCCCACACCGGGGCCTCCGAGCATCACCCCGGACTCCGGGTCGCGCCACGGGTCTGCGGGTGTGTCGTCTTCGTGTTCCACTTCGGCAGCGGTTTCCGGGGCACGCTCGATGGTGTCGACGGCGCCGGGCGGACGACCGAAGGCCTCCGCCAAGACCGGGTCGGGTGCGCCAACCTTCACCTTCGGGGCGTCGTCGCGAGTTTCCCCGGCACGAGCGAACGAACCTTCGACACCACCGGGTCGACCGAACGCGTTTGCCGAGGCCGGATCGACCTCCGGGCGATAGACCGGTCTGGGATCGAGCCGAGGCGCGTCGGGCGGTCGCAGGGAACCGCTTTCTTCCCTGTCTTCACCGCTCACCGAGTAACCACTCTTTCGCACCCCATCGTCGTCACGCGCCCCAGTATCACTGATCGGTTGTCGGCGTATGAACCCGCCACCGGTCGTGAAGGAGAGGCCTGCGCCGAATTCACCGCCGCCAACGGCGGGACCAGCGACGACCGGCGTCGTGGGACTGCCCGGCCATCGCCTCGTTCAGCGACGCGCGGTTCAGGGATTCCCCATCGAATGGACCGGGGGGTGGGCACGTCGGGATTCGGCTCAGCGTGCCCAGAAGAGACAACGGCATCGTCACATCACCGCTGCCGCGCAGGGCCCGCCGCGCCTGCTGCTGCGATTCCACTTCATGGGCGCAGTCTGGGCATATCGAGAGATGGTGCGCAGCCCTCAGGTAGGCCGACATTCGCAATTCACCGTCCACGTAAGCGGCGATCGCCTCGCTCGCCAGATGCTCGGTGGAACCGAACTGGCGTCGCTCCGGCAACTGCGACATTCGACCCTCCTGGTAACTAACCGACACCGACCTGATCGGCCTTGTTCTTCCCGTTCACAGCAAGATGCTCGCGCAGTGCTTGCCGACCACGGTGGATCCGGCTGCGCACAGTCCCGAGCTTCACTCCCAGTGTGGCACCAATTTCCTCGTAGGACAGCCCTTCGATGTCACAAAGAACGACGGCAGCACGAAACTCCGGGGCCAACGCATCGAGCGCAGCTTGCAGATCTGCGTCGAGACGAGCGTCCTGGTAGATCTCCTCAGGATTGGGGCCCTCGGACGGTACTCGATCGTAGTCGTCCGGCAATGCTTCCATCCGGATGCGGTTGCGTCTGCGCACCATGTCGAGGAACAAGTTGGTCGTGATGCGGTGCAACCAGCCCTCGAACGTTCCGGGCTGGTAATCGGACAGCGAGCGGAAGACGCGAATGAACGTGTCCTGGGTGAGGTCCTCGGCATCCTGCGCGTCTCCCGAGAGCCGGTATGCCAACCGGTAGACACGGTCGCCGTGTTCGCGAACGAGCTCGTCCCACGAGGGCATGGCGGCCTTTTCACCTGTGGCGTCGAACACAGCTGTTCCGGTCAACTCCGCGTCCAGCCCCGACTCGGACGCCTCGAAGCTCGCGTTGACCTTCTTCGTTACTGACGTGCTGCGCTGGTTGTCGATCATGTGAATTGGTGGATCCTCCTCTTCAGGACCGCAGATCACTGGTTGTGGTAGCTGGCATAACTGCCTGCTACCACCATTTGTTCCCGATTCCTCGGGAACAAGCGGTCACAACGTGATCTCCCCGCCATGCGGCCTCGGATCTGGCGATGAGCATTACTCTCTCGCATCACGGTGTGTACGCCGTGTGAACAACCTGAGGGGTTGCTGAGAGTTTCACGCGAGCGCGCCTTGCAGCGGCAATGGTGCGACACCGTTAACCTCATGGGCGTGCAGACAAACGCCGAACGGATTCTTGCCCACACAGAACGGGCCGTCCGCGAAGACGAGGCTCTCGAGGTGGCTCGGGAACGAGCCGACGACCTGGGTGTCACGCCCGTCTCCCCCGCAGTCGGCGCGGCTCTGGCAATGTTCGCACGGATGCTCGATGCCAAGACGGTCGTCGAGATCGGTACCGGCGCCGGCGTCAGCAGCCTGTGGTTGCTGCGCGGCATGCGCGACGACGGCGTCCTGACCACCATCGATTACGAGCCCGAACACCAGCGGGCCGCCAAACAGGCCTTCCGGGCCAGCCAGATCGCGCCGGCGCGCACCCGCCTGATCAACGGCAGCGCGCTGGACGTCCTACCTCGGCTCGCCGACGACGCATACGACCTGGTGTTCGTCGACAGCGGACCCGTCGATCACCCGCACTTCGTACGCGAGGGCGTGCGCTTGTTGCGCCCCGGCGGCACCATCGTCTTCCACAACGCTCTGTGCGACGGCCGCGTCGCCGACAGTTCGCAACGCGACGCCGCAACTATCGCCGTCCGTGAGGCAGCCAAGACGCTGTCCGAGGACGACAAATTGATCCGGGTGCTGTTTCCGCTCGGTGACGGATTGTTGTGCGCCTCGAAGATGTAAACGTGCTGTTCTAGATCCTGACGCGCTCGGATCCAGACGCCTCTAAATCCAGACACCCTTGCCGATCGCGACGACGCCACCCGTACTGATCGCGAAACGTTCCCGGTCACGCTCGAGGTCCACCCCGATGATCTCCCCGGCACCGACGACGACGTTCTTGTCGAGAATCGCGCGGCGTACCACCGCGCCCTTCCCGATTCGGACACCCGGCATGAGGACACTGCCCTCGACGGTGGCTCCGTCCTCGATCATCACGTTGGAACTGAGCACGGAGTTGCGAACGGTGGCGGCCGACAGGACACTGCCGGCGCCGACGACGGATTCCTGAGCCAGCCCGCCCTTGACGAACTTGGCGGGTGCAAGGTTCTCCGCAGCACCGCGGATCGGCCAGCGCCGGTTGTAGAGGTTGAAGATCGGCTGCACGGACACCAGGTCCATGTGCGCGTCGTAGAACGCGTCG
>JAAZAD010000253.1 GCA_012514505.1 Rhodococcus sp. (in: high G+C Gram-positive bacteria)
CCTACGCAAGTCGGATCCGGTGGGGCTGGCAGTGGTGCGCGATCCGCTGGGTTTGCTTTCGCCGGCCAGAGGACCGGGATTTCGGGCATGCCGCTCGTTTACCAGAGCGATTCATCCCCGTCGGAGTTGTGGCACCACAACTTTTGGGACCCTGATCCGTCAGCGCAGTTCGTCGAGATCAAACACTCCGACGGTACGATCGCGAGATTCGAGTTCGCCCAGTGGGCGCCAAATTCCGTCGGGATCTGGCGTCTGGATCGAGTGACCGACCCATTCGACAATGTCATAGACTACCACTACGACTCGGTGACCAGCCGGCTCGTCAAGATCGAGTACCCATCAGGCATCGACGAGCTCTGGGACTGGGATCCACAGAACCCTGCGCCAAACGGCTGGGCCGGTCACAGCTTCATCCGGGTCTCATACTACGACCGCCTCGCCTCGGTCGACTTGCCCTCTGGGACCTTGCTCTCCGGGACAAAGTGGGGCATGGTATTCGAGAATGTCGGCAGCTCCACGCATTTCCATGGCCGAATCAAGCGCATCTACAAGCCTGAGACACGCTACGTCGAACCCGACTCGAGCTTCGGCGGGTTCTACGATCTCGATGCGAGTCAGGATCCCGTGCAGATCGCACGCCCCATGTTCGACTTCGGGTATACCGACAGCCGAATCAGCAGCCTGAAGGAGGCACGCTTTTGGGGCGACCTTCTCGATGACATCAGCATCAGTGATCCGGCGACGAGCCTGGAGGAGTACTTAGCGATCACCTACTGGCCGAACGGGCGCGTGAAGAGCCACATCCACACGCAGTTGGGGCGCGGATGTACGTATGCCTACGGTCAAGTCGCGACGCGTGTGACTGACGTGCCAGGAACGCTTAGTCGGACGACCCGTACGGATTCGGACGGCCATCAGGTCCATTTTGAGTTCTACCCGCCGACCGGGCGGGTCTACCGGACCGAGATCGAGCCGGTGGACAATGCCGACGGCCGGCCGCGCTCCCACGATGCTGAGAACGCGAGCCTCGGCGCGAACGCGGTCGACGAGCCGAGCTTGATTCGGATCGACAAGTACTTCGACGCGACCTGCGTCTGCGCCAGGCCGACGAAGATCGTTTGGACCGGCTTCGACGGGGCCAGCGTCATCGATCAGCGCCAGATCGAGTACGCGTACAACCCGGACCGACTCCTGTGGAAAGTCATCGAGCCGAACCCCTCGACTGCCTCCGGGGCGCCGTCGACGGTAGAGACCGTCTATACGTACGTCTCAGCGCCGAGCACGAACTGGTCAGCGAAGCTCATCGAATCGGTGACGACTCCCGACGGCGTCTTCGAGTACGACTACGTTTGGCGTAATCGTGCCAACCTGACACTGCACGGGAAGATGCCGGAGCAGATCTCGCGGAGCATCGACGGCGTGAGGCTCCAGACGGACCTCGGCTCGACGTCGACGACGAAGGTCGAGTGGACCGCCCACCTCGGCTTTGCGGGGTATCCGGCGAACCACGTCCCGGGCATCACCAACGGCAAGTCTGCGATCGTGGTCGACGGGGACGGGGTGACGACGCAGTTCAGCTACGACCCGTACGGCCGCCTCGACACCGTGAAGGCCGGGGACGTGACGACGGACGTGAACTCCGACGCTTGGGGTCGGGTATCGCAAGTCGAGATCAACAGTACTGCGGCGTCGTCGCTCAGTGCGGTGATCGCGATCGAGCAGGGGCTGTACGGCGAGACCTTCTCGGCGAGCACGACCGTTGACGGTGTGCCGATCGCCACCCAGATGGCCTACGACCGATGGGGCAACCTCGTCGTCGTCCGCAAAAAGAACAAGAGTTCCACCGGACAGACCCCGACCAACGGCAGGGAGTGGGCGGAGGACCAGTTCCACTACCAGTGGCACGAGATCCAGGAGGCGTATACCGATCGCCGTCCGCTCGATCAACCGCGTGGAGCGCCGTTCGTGGACTCGCCGATCGCGTGGTTCCTGAAAACCGAGTACGAGTACGCGCTGAACGGTCGGCTGAAGTCGATTCGGCACCCGAACGGCGCGAAGACCACGTACGTGATCGACGGCTTCGGCTCGTTCTACACGGCCAAGACAGCCAGTGACCCAGAGGACTCCGAGCAGTTCCAGCACGCCAAGGTCTTCGTGAATGGCCTGCTCGAGCCGGTCGCCTACTTCGAGGGCGCAGCGGGCTCGGGCAATCCGAAGCTCTGGACCTTGCTCCACCGCAACGCGGCGGGTGCGGTGACGATCGTCACGGAGCCGGCGATGCAGTCGGGGCTCGCGCCCGCGGGCTACTCCGGATCGCTCGGCGGCGCGATCCGGCAGCTCGAGCTCGACGAACTCGGCCGAGTCGTCGAGGAACTCGTCGGCGACGGAACCACGACCTTCGTCGATGTGGAGCGGACCTACGACCAGCTCGGTAGGTTGATGCGCGAGGAGCAGCACGCCATCCGCGCGAACGGGACTCCAATCTCCGGGGAGTCTGCGATCCGCGCCTGGCGCTACGCGGCGGGGAGGGAGTCGCAGCTTGAGTTCGTTCGGCGTAAGGCCGGCAGCGGCAACGACACGGAGACCTACAGCTACGATTCGACGAGTGGACGGCTGACGTACGTCGAGGACGACGTCGGCAACCGCACGACGTTTGAGTACCACGCGCTCACCGACCACGTCAAGGCGGTGACCCGGAGGCTGAAGGACGGGCAAAACGGGAACCAGAATGTCGACTACCGCAGCGAGTACCTCGTGGACGCGCTCGGCCGTGTGAAGGAGGTCCACGAGAAGGGCACGACCTCCACAGCACTGGTCCACGCATTTGCCTACAACAGCTTCGGCCACACTGACCATTACACGGATCCGCTCCAGAAGTCGCAGACCTTCCTGACGGACGCGCTGGGGAGGCTCGCCCGGCACGTGCGGCTCGGCTCCAGCACGAACCCGACCACGCTCACCGTCCACGACGACTACCTCTCCGCTGGGTGGTCCGGAGTCCGGCGCTACGACGGACGTGGTCATGCCACCGAGACGCACTTCGACTACCTCGGGCGGCCGGTAGCGCAGCGCCTGCCGGGGTCGACGACGATGCCGACGTCGGGGAGCCCGCACCAGGCCCACGCGTACTTCGCGAAGTACGACGTCCTGTCCCGATTGTCGGAGCTCTACGACGGGGACGGCGGGCGCACACGGTTCTGGTACGACAGCGCCGGGCGGCTGATCGCGCGGGAGTCCACCAATGCCCACCAGTTGAATGCGATCTCGAACTACAACGCTCGGGATCTCATCAACCGAGACGTCGTCGGGCGTTCCGTCAACTCCGCGAGCTTCGCGGTGGACGGCTCAGGCGC
>JAAZAD010000030.1 GCA_012514505.1 Rhodococcus sp. (in: high G+C Gram-positive bacteria)
AATCCGGCATCCGTCGAGTCAGCGTCCTCGCCGGGTGGGCACCCACCAGCATCGAGGATGCTCTCAAGACCAGCGGCCTCGACTGGTGCCGCATCGAGCCCGTCGAGGTCATGTACAACACCCGCGATTGGGAAGAGGAGATCCGCACCCACAGCACCGTCTCCACCCTGGCCACCTACCCCTCGGCCATGGTGCACGAGGCCGACATCGCCGCGGTGGCCGCGTGCGCCCTCACTCAGGACGGCCACACCGGCCAGAACTACCGCGTCACCGGCCCCGAAGCCCTCACCCCCGCAGAGCGATCCGGTGTGCTGAGTGAGGTGATCGGTCGACCGATCCGGCACATCCAGCTCACCGAGGAACAGGAACGCGAGCGACTGGCCACCCACGGCTTCGGTGACTACTACGTCGAATTCGGCATCCACCTCGCCATCAACCCGCCCGAGGCAGCCGGCCAGGTCCTCGACACCGTTCCGCGTATCACCGGACGCCCCGGCCGCACCTTCACCCAGTGGGCACATGAAAATGCAACCGCCTGGTGAAACTCCGACCGCACCAGCACCGGGCTCGGGTGATGAGCAGTTCGACTCAGCTCAGACATTGCCGGGCCCGAGGGTTGCAGTATCCTCTCGGACAACGACTGCTTCGATCCGGGCTGAAGCGGCGAGAAGATGTCGAGACTGGTGGTTGACCCGCGCACTCCAGCCTTGGACTTGCGCAAGGGCCTCGTCCAGGTTGCCGCTGTGGTGGATCTGCTCCAGTGCAGTCACGATGTGCGGGAGCGGGACGTGTCCGCGGCGCAGCATGTGGACGAGGTGGGCGTCACGAACATCCTTGGGTTGGTACTCGCGACTCCCCGTCGGGTGACGCCGTGGAGTCAATGCCCCTGCCTTCTCCCAGCTACGAAGAGTGGTCGGCGTCACGCCTAGCTTGCGTGCCAGTTCTCCGATGGTCAGGGGATCCGTAGTCGCTTCGGCTGGACGGTCCGCTGCTGCACTCGCCAGTACCTTCTCTAGCCGGCCGAGGGCTTCCCGATCTTGCGTCAGGGATGCATGGGCTGCATCGAGGTGGGTCAACGAGTCGTCAATGTCGCCCTTGGTGATCGCCATCATGATCGGCTTGGCGAGCCGGTATCCAACAGCTCGCACCAACAACAGGAAGGCGTGGAGAGCGTCCATGTGTCGCTGCTCGTAGACCCGGTATCCACTCGGGGAGCGCAGGGCGGGCGGCAGCAGCCCATGCGCCTCGTAGTTGCGGACGGCCTGCGGGGACACTCCTGCCGAGCGTGCGAGATCGATCGGCTTCATCAGATTCCAGTTTGAAGGTTGCAAGCAATATCACACCTACGCCGAGGCCCGAACAGGCTTGGACCAGCTCACTGAACTCCTGGTCGACCTCGACGACCTCTACAACAAGTGCGACCCAGCCGAACGACGCATCCTCAACCGCGCCCTGTTCACCCGCATCACCATCGACGACGAAGAGAACGCCACCTACACTCCCGAGCAGACCACAACCAGCGTCCTCGCCCACACCAGCATCGATGCCCCGGCCCACGTCACCGCAGAAACAAAACTGCCCCGCCATCAGGCGGGGCAAGTTTCGATTTTCTCATCTTACGTGGAGCTAAGGGGAATCGAACCCCTGACCTTCGCATTGCGAACGCGACGCTCTACCAACTGAGCTATAGCCCCGTACGCTCCCTGGCGGGAGCAGATTCACACGTTACTCCTGCCGGGGCGGGGAG
>JAAZAD010000254.1 GCA_012514505.1 Rhodococcus sp. (in: high G+C Gram-positive bacteria)
ATGGGCACCGCCGCCGCTTACCAGGTGGCTTTCGTGTTCAACTCGGTGACGTTGCCCTGGTACTACGCCTCGGTCATCTCGCTGGTGGGCACGGTCCGCCCGCCCGGCTGGGTCCTGCGCCTGGCCACGGGAGCGTCCATCGTGGTCACCCTGTCCTTCACCGGCAGCGGCAACCACCAGCTGTACAACATCTGGTGGATGGTCCCCGCCATCGCCGTCGCCTGGCTGCTCACGGACATCATCTTCCGCGACGGAGCGGTGGGCCGCCGGTTCGCGGCCCTCGACCGGGCCCGCCCCGGGACCCGACCCGGGACCCGCGCCGAGACCCGACCCGAGGCCCGCGCCGAGACCGGCGCTGTCGAGTCGACCGGTGGCTAGATGTACTGATCGGAGACGTTAGTCAATCGCGAGAAGGGCGGCTGGTTGCCGCAGGCCGTGTGAGGCCGGTGCTGGTTGTAGTGGTGCAGCCACGTTTCGAGTGCGTCCCGGCGCTCTTGTTCTGACTGGTAGCAGCGGGCGTAAGCCCAGCCGTCGGCCATTGTTCGATGAAAGCGCTCCACCTTGCCATTCGTCTGCGGTCGGTACGGGCGGGTGCGCTTCGGCGTGATGGACAGGGCCTCGCAGGCCTCGCGCCACAGGAAGGACCGATACGCGCCTCCGTTGTCCGACAGAATTCGCTCGATCGTGACGCCGCGTTCGGCGAACCACTCCACTGCACGGTGCAGAACCGCGACGGCGGTGACGGCTGTCTCGTCGTCGTGTACCTCGGTGTATGCAACGCGTGAGTGGTCGTCGATGATCGTATGCATGAAGGCGTATCCGAGCTTCGGATTGCCCGACTTGCCCTTCAGTTTTTCGGGAGTGACCGAGCGGTTCTTCTCGCCTTGACGGCGGCCGACGTAGCGCCATCCGCCGCCGTCAGGTATGTTCCCTGGTTTCTTCACGTCCACGTGCACCAGCGAGCCGGGGTAAGGGTGCTCGTAAGCGCGGACGGGATCCCCTGTGACACGGTCGAGATAGGACAGCCGGTTCAGCCGCGCTGCGGTCAGGATACGGTGGGCTGTCGAAGCGGCGATGCCGAGTCGTGTGGCGAGCTGAACTGGGCCCTCCCTCAATCGCAACCGCAAGCTGACGCAGCGCATCGATATGGCCTTGGGCGTCCTGTTCGGGGAGGCCTTCGGTCGGGACGAGCGGTCATGCATTGGCTCGCCGGCGAGGTGGCGGTCGACCCAGCGCTTCACGGTGGGCCAGGAGACCTGGAAACGGGCGGCGACTTCGCTGATTGGCCAGCCGTCGTCAACGACGAGGCGCGCGACTTTCAGTCGGTGGCGCGGGGTGAGGGCAGCATTCGGGTGGGACATGTCTGAGCTCCTTGACAGAACGAAGGGTCGACCATCGTGTGTGGCCGGCCCTTCGAGAACGAACATAGCGGGTGGGGTTCGTGCAGGTCAGTCCACCGGGGAGACCCGGATGAGATTGCCGTCGGGGTCGGTGATCACGAACGTGCGACCGAAGACATCGTCGTGCGGCTCCTCCACGACGTGGACTCCCTTCGAGACCCAACTCTCGAAGATCTCGTCAACTGCGGACGCTGGTCCCGGCACCATCAGCCCGACCTCGCACGTGCGAGGGGTGCTTGGGACCGCGTGCTCGCTGCGTCCTGTCCACAGCGCGAACAGAATGCCGGGGGCAACCTCGAAAGCAACGTAGCGGGGGCTGGTGAAGGTCGGTTCGATCTCGAACAGATCGCTGTAAAAGGCCGTGGCTGCTTCGGTGTCACGGACGTAGATCAGGAACAGGTTGGGTGCGGGCATAGAACGCTCCTCAGGTCGTTAGGTTCTCGGTACCGCACCAGTTGACCGCCTAATCAAGACAAAACCTGTCATCTTTTCTGCGAAGATTAATCAGTATGAAGGCTTCGAGGCTGCTGCACCTCTTACTGCTCCTGCAGACACGTCAGCGCATTACCACCACCGAGCTTGCCGAGCGTCTGGAGGTGTCCCGGCGGACTGTGCTGCGGGATGTCGAGGCGCTCTCGACGGCAGGTGTTCCTGTTTACGCCGAACGTGGGCGGAACGGTGGGATCGTCCTGCTCCCCGGTGCACGGCTCAACGCATCTCACCTGGAACCGCCGGAGCTGGAGGCCCTCTCCGTTGCTGGCTTGGACAGCGCGCAACTTGAGCGCTTAGGACTGTCTGCCGTGCGGGAATCGGCCGCGCGCAAGATCGCCGCCCGCCAGATCGCAGCGCCCGAGTCCCCGGCCCTGCCGCGACTGGCGGACCTGGTCCTGGTGGACAACAACGCGTGGCTTGCCCACTCGAAGACGGAGGTGGACGTAGCGGATTTAGCATCAGCGCTGCGCCACCGACGCCGGATGCGCATCCAATACCGGCGCAGCGCCGAAAGACAGGCCACGACGCGGGTGGTCGACCCGTACGGAATCGTGGCGAAATCAGGCCGCTGGTACCTCATCGCCGACGACCAGGGGACCGGCCGGCTATACGCCCTGGAACGCCTCTCGGCCTACGAGACACTCGATGCACCAGCTGTCCTCCGCCCAGATCAGACCCTCCGCACCATGTGGGCTGCGTTGAAGGAACGCACGGAGAGGCCAGGTCAGGTGAGCGTGACCGTCCGTCTCCGAGAAAGTCGTCTCGACCTGGCACGGCGTATCCTCGGCACCCGCATCCACGAGATCTCCGACACAGAAAATGGCTGGTGCGCGGTCGTCGTCCGCTACCCCGACATCGAGTCAGTGCGTCAGCTCCTCCAGTTCGGTGACCACATCGAGATACTCACCCCGGAAACAGCCCGAGAACGCATCCGTCAGCTCGCCAAGGACCTAACTGAAAGACATTCGACCCCAACTTCATGACTGGTAGGAGGCGCACCCCGCCGTCGATCAATGTCCCCGGTCAGTACATCTAGGTGTACTGGCAGGACACGTTGATTGACCGTCGGGGTTGACCTTGACGCTACGTCAAGGTCTAGCATCGCTGGCATGACGGTGACGATGATCGACAGTGCAGCCCGGATGCGGGCGATGGTGAGTAGCCCTCCGGAGGACTGGCAGAACGCAGCTTGCAGACTCTGGCAGCCGATGGCTGGGATGTACTTCTTCATCCCCGGTGGGCCGGACTTGGCCGAAGTCCACGCCCAGAACTTCGGGTTCGGACCCGATGCCGCGAAGGAAGCGATCCTGGGTGCAATCGACACCTTGGAGCGAGCCGATGCGTGGGGCCGTATCGAGCGAGCACTCGACACGGGGCTACGGAATCTGGGCTCGGAGAATCCGACACTGACGCTGCCCGAGCTCACCGTGTTGCTCGTGCTCGGTGACCCCACGAACAAGCACTTCACCAATGAGATCCGCGGCCTGTCGGCCTTCGGCGGTATCAGCGGCTACATCGCCATCACGATCTGGCCGACCGATGAGGTGCTGGATCGTCTGGAAGGAATTGCCCTGCACGAGCTGCACCACAACGTGCGCTACTCGCCCGGCGGTGTGGTCTGGAATCCACAGACGGTCACCGTCGGCGAACATGTGGTCGCCGAAGGCCTCGCGGACCTCTTCGCGGTGGACCTTGTGGGCCAGCAGGGCTTCACACACTTCGTCAGCCAAGAGAGCCGCACCAGCGACGCCCTGCTGCGCCGCGTCAGTGAGGGGCTCGACGTGACCGGGATGCAGGACTTCGCGGCGTGGGTGTTGGGCGACGCGAGCGCTCGCCTGTTCGGCGCGACACCAGTCGGAGTTCCCACCGGGGCTGGTTACGCAGCGGGAGCCCGGATCGCCACGGCCTACCTGGATGCCACTGGGCAGTCGGCAGCCTCGGCGGTGGCCACGCCGGCCGCCGAGATCTTGACGGTGGCCCTGCCGCAGTTGGGTCTGGAAATGCCAACTCGCTGACAGGAGGGCCGTGCTCGTGGAGTGGACTGTCCAGGAACTCGCTGACCGTGCTGGTGTGAGCGGCCGGACGCTGCGTCACTACCACCAGATCGAGCTGCTGACCCCTGACCGGATCGGCGCGAACGGCTACCGCTACTACGGCCCCACCGCGGTGGCACGCCTGCAACGGATCCTGCTCCTGCGCGAAGCGGGGCTGAGCTTGGCTGCCATCAGCGAGGCTCTGTCGACCGACGCGAACCCAGCCGACGAGATCACCGCACTCGAGGAGCACCTGGCACACCTCGAGCACGAGCGAGAC
>JAAZAD010000255.1 GCA_012514505.1 Rhodococcus sp. (in: high G+C Gram-positive bacteria)
CAGGGCCGGTCCCGTGGCCAGGGACACCCCCGCTGCGCGCTGCAGGGCCAGCCGCTTGGGCACGAGCTCCCCTAAGACGAGCGACAGGTAGGAAACGACGAGCGTGGTACCGACGAGCGCGACAGCGGAGGCAACTCCTTCGGACAGACCCCACTGCTCCAGCGTCGGCGAGATGTCCGGGGCCAATGTGGTGGCACCGAAGGCCGCGGAGAAGAACCCGGCGACGGTGACGCCGATCTGCACCGCGGACAGGAAACGGTTGGGGTTGCGCGCCAGATCCGCCACGCGGCGCCCCCGGTCTCCGCGCCGTTCGAAGTCGCGGAGCTGGCTCTCCCGCAACGAGACCAAGGCGATCTCGGTGGCCGCGAAAACGCCGCCGATCAGCACGAATACCAGAACCAGAGCCACATTGACCAGGTTTCCGGTGGTCATGGTGCCAGTGTAGGGAAGGCCGCAGCCCTCCGACGCCGGGAAGCCGAAGTCAGCGCTCGAAGATCCGGCGAGGATTGTCCACCAGCATGGTGGTGATCTGTTCGTCGGTGACGCCGCGCTCACGTAGAGCCGGCAGCACGTCGTCGCTGATGTGGTTGTAGTTCCAGTTGGGAACGGCCAGTTCCTTCACATCCTGCGGGAACCAGTCGATGAAGCACGAGGCGTCGTGGGAGAGCACCATGCGAGAGGCGTAGCCCTGCTCGACCAACGCCGCGACCGTGTCGACCCTCTGCTCGAACGGCAGCAGCAGGTCGAGGCCGAAGCGGTCCATCCCGAGAATCGATCCGGCGTCGGCGATCCTGCGCAGGTAGTCGAGGTCGGTGGAGTCGCCGCAGTGGCCCACCACGACCTTGGTCAGGTCCACCCCTTCCTCGGCGAGCACTCGCTGCGCCACCTCACCGGACCCGCTGTGCGGATCGGTGTGCACGGTGATCGGCACTCCGGTTTCGACGTGCGCCTGCCCCACCGCGCGCATCACTCGCTCCACACCCGGGGTGAGGCCGGGAACTTCGATGGCGCACTTGAGCATTCCGGCTCTGACACCGGTTCCGGCGATACCGTTGCGAATGTCTCCGACGAAGAGTTCGGTCAGCGGTTCCGGTGAGTCGACGAGCAGTCCGGGACCGACATTGTGGAACTGGAACGGCAGGTCGTTGTAGGTGTACAGGCCCGTCGCGACGATGATCGAGATATCGGTTCGTTCGGCGATGCACTGGATGCGTGGGATGTACCGGCCGAGCCCGACGACGGTCGGATCGACGATCGTGTCGATCCCGCGCGCGGAGAGGGCCTGCAGTTTGACGACAGCGTCCTCGACGCGTTCGTCCTCGTCCCATGCGCTCGGGTATCCGGGAAAGTTGCTGCGCAGTTCCTCCCCGAGCACGAAGACGTGTTCGTGCATCAGAACCTTGCCCAGCCGGGCGGTGTCGATCGGTCCACGAACGGTGTCGACGGTCGTCATGGCGTGAGGTTATCCAGCGAGGCAGCGCCCGCGGGGTGTATCGGACAACGAGCGGGATCCCTAGCCGCCGAGCGAGCGCTGGTACCGCCTCATCCCGCCGAGCCACCGGTCGTAGTCCGCACCTTTGTTGCGGAACATGTCGAGTACCTCGGGGTGCGGCAGGATCAGGAAGCGACCGTCGTCCATCGCGTCGAAGACGGCGTCGGCGACCTGTCGAGGTTCGAGTACCGCCCCGGCGGTGGTCACGGCACGAGTGGCGAGTTCGCCGAGAGCATTGCCGGATTCCTCCCCCGC
>JAAZAD010000256.1 GCA_012514505.1 Rhodococcus sp. (in: high G+C Gram-positive bacteria)
CATCGACAAAGTCGCGAGCTTCCCCTCCCTCGCTACCGTTGCCGTTCGCTCAATGAACTCGACGATGTGATCGACGCCGATGAGTTGGAAGAGCACGAAGCTGAACTTGACCCTGGAGGAAGTGGGCGCACACGTCGCCGCCGCGAACCGGACAGCTCGCCTCGCCAGACTCGACGGCCGCGGTAGCCGCGGATTGCATAACTCAGTTAAGAGCGTCATATGTGTTAGCTGGCGTCTAGTCGCAGCTTGACCGGATGATCAGCGTTTTTACGCAATCTTCGATTTCCGCGGGAGTGGGTTCGCTGCGTCGCCTATATTTCGGTGCATCATCAAGAGCCGTACTGGCAACGCCCAAATCTCTGTCTTACAGTCGATATGGCACTTCGGCGAACCCATTTCGCCTAGTCGCCGAACGCCGGTCCTCTTCACTTAAAATCCGCACAGTCTGGGTTCGAGTCCCAGTGGGGGCACCGTGGAAGAGCGGCGATGGCCCAAAGCTGGGTAGTTGGGTGAGCTGTATGCCGTGCCGGCCGGGGTTTGCCGGCATCTTGACGATGACCACCGGCTCCGATCTGCAGGCCGTCCGCACCACCGCCGTCCGCGTTCGAGCTCGCCGAGTGGAAGGCCAAGGTGCTGGTCGGAAGGACACTGAAGGATAACTGCATTCAGCGCTACCCGGACGGCACCTGAGCGCCGCGACCGCATCGATGGCCAGATTGTGGGGCGCCGAGAGCAGTGCCAGATCGTGGATCGCTGCGTGCAGTTCTGCGGCGGCTACGGCTACATGATGCAATACCCGATCTCCGAGATGTGCGCCGCAGCGCGGGCGCAGAAGATCTGCGCAGGCACCAGCGAGATCATAAGGAACTCATCGGGCGATCCGCTGTGACGGTGGGGGCCCGGTGCTGGTACCACGCGGAACACTGCGGCTGAGCCGGGTCAGCGCGCACAGGTGTCGATCGAGTCGCCGGCCCGCAGGGCGTCGACGAACTCCCGGTGCCCGACACGACGATGGGCCGGCCGTGCGAGTCGTCGGAGACGTAGGTGATCAGGTGGGTGTCGGGGCCAGCCAGGCCATCGCGGCCACCACGAGCGTCTGGGTGCCGGTGTCGAGAGTGGGCTGGATGACGGGGGCGAAGTGTGGCGAGTGGTTTACCGGGATGTCCTGTTGCACCCGACCGCTGTCGACGGCCTGCTGGTAGATCGTCGCGTCGATGCCACCGATCCCCCAATAGGTGTACGGCACGCCGAGAGCCGACGGGATCTCGCCGAAGTCCTCACTTCCGGTGCCCTGCGGTACTTCCCAGCACCGGTCGCCGAAGAACGAGGTGAAGGCTTCCCGAACCCGAGTTGTGGTCGCGACGTCGTTGATGGTCGGGGGGAACCGGTCGAACAGCTCGAACTCCGGATCCTTAGGCGACCCGGAGGCCATGCATTCGGCGGTCACGATCCGCTGGATCGCGGCGAGGACGGCGGTGCGGGTCTGATCACTGTAGGTCCGAATGTTCAACTGCAGCAGCGCAGAATCCGGTATGACGTTGCTCTTGCTCCCGGACGCGATGCTGCCGACGGTCACCACGGCGGCGTCAACGGGTGCAACTTCGCGCGAGACGATGGTCTGTAATCGCACGACGATCATGGCGGCAAGCACCACCGGGTCCACCGAGGACTGCGGCATGGATCCGTGCGCGCCGCGGCCGTGGACCGTGATGCGCATACTGTCCGCGCTGGCCAGGAACGGCCCCGCATGGGTACTGACGGTGCCGGCGGGTAGAGGGAATACGTGCTGTGCGAGCGCGACGTCGACCCGCGGCACAATCGCGGCCAACCCGTCGTCGACCATGCTTCGCGCGCCGTCGGCCGTCTCCTCGGCGGGCTGGAACAACGCGACCACCGTGCCGTGCCAGTGACCGCGCCCGTCGGCAAGCAGTTGCGCCGCACCTAGAAGCGCGGTCACGTGCAGGTCGTGACCGCACGCGTGCATCACCGGAACCTCGTTGCCTTCGGCGTCGTTGGCTCGCACCACGCTGGCGTACTCCAGCCCGGTGGCTTCTCGAACCGGCAAGGCATCCATATCCGCGCGCAGCAGCACCG
>JAAZAD010000004.1 GCA_012514505.1 Rhodococcus sp. (in: high G+C Gram-positive bacteria)
AGAAAGGCGCTCGCCAGTACTTTCTTGGGTTCCATCACGATTCACCTCGAAAAATTTCGGCGCTATTCCTGACGGTACGCGTGGTCTCGAGGCTCGATCAAGAGGGTCCCTGTGGGCAGATGTTCGGCAGATGTTGACTGTTCGGTCAACCGACAGTTCAGGATTCGAGTATGACGAACGAATGTCCCGGCACCAGTACTGCCGATTTCGTCCGGTTCATGACGGGGTCGTCCCACCAGAGCAGTGGTCGGCCACCGACAGGAACGGTCACAGGGTCGCCACCGAGATTGCATACCACGCGAATCGCACCGCGATGCACCACGATCCAGCGTTCGTCCTCGTCGTACGTCAACTGCAGGTGCTCGAGCCAGGGGTCGGTGAGTTCGGCGCGGAAGCGACGCAACTCGAGCAGTTGCCGGTAGCAGTCGAGCAAGCGCGCATGCTCGGGATCGGTGCGCTCGTCCCAGCGAAGGATCGACCGGCGGAAGGTCTCCGGGTCCTGAGGATCCGGCACATCGTCGATGTCCCATCCGTGTTCACCGAACTCGCGTCGGCGTCCCTCGACGACGGCCCTGGCGAGTTCGGGTTCGGGGTGCGAGGTGAAGTACTGGAACGGGGTGCTTGCCCCCCATTCCTCGCCCATGAACAACATCGGGGTATACGGCGAGGTGAGAACGAGTGCGGCCTTCACCGCGAGTTGCCCCCGATCGAGATAGCCGCCCGGCCGGTCGCCGCGGGCTCGGTTGCCGACCTGATCGTGGGTGCACGTGTACGCGAGCAGCGAACTGGCAGGTACCCGCCGCACATCGAGTGGGCGTCCGTGCACGCGGCCACGGAACGACGAGAACGTGCCCGCGTGGAAGAAGCCGTGCCCGAGGGTCCGTGCCAGACATTCGAGGGAGCCGAAATCACCGTAGTAGCCTTGGCTCTCGCCGGAGACTGCGGTGTGAATCGCATGGTGGATGTCGTCGTCCCACTGTGCGTGCATGCCGTATCCGCCTGCGGACCGTGGTGTGATCGTTCGGGGATCGTTGAGGTCGCTCTCGGCGATCAGGCTCAGGGGACGACGGAGATGGGCGGATAGACGCAGAGTTTCGACCGACAGCTCCTCGAGCACATGCACCGCGGTCTGATCGATCAGCGCGTGGGTGGCGTCGAGTCGGAGCGCGTCGATGTGGAACTCGCTGAACCAGCGCAGGGCGTTGTCGATGATGTAGCGACGCACCTCACCGGATCCGGGACCGTCGAGATTGATGCTCTCGCCCCAGGTTCCCGGTTTCTCCGACACATAGGGACCGAATCGGCCCAGGTAGTTCCCCGAGGGGCCGAGATGGTTGTAGACCACGTCGAGCGCCACACCGATACCGTGGGCGTGGGCGGCATCGACGAACCGTTGCAGTGCGTCGGGGCCGCCGTACGGCTCGTGGACCGCATACCAGAGCACGCCGTCGTAACCCCATCCGCGGGGGCCGTTGAAGGCATTGACAGGCATCAACTCGACGAAGTCGATTCCGAGGGCCACGAGGTCGTCGAGATGCTCTATGGCGGCGTCGAGGGTGCCTTTCTCGGTGAACGTGCCGATGTGCAGTTCGTAGAGCACGCTGCCTGCGAGTTGTCTTCCGGTCCAGGCGCGGTCGGTCCAGTAGTCGGGATCGATCCCGTGTAACTGCGACAGTCCGTGTACGCCGTCCGGCTGCCGCTGGGAACGGGGGTCGGGCAGTACGGTCTCGTCGTCGTCGAGAACGTAACCGTAGCGGGACCCGGGTGAGGCATCGACGTCGGCGCGCCACCAGCCGTCGTCCCCCCGATCCATCGGATGGAGCTCGCCGTCGACGTGGAGGCGAACGGTCGACGGGATCGGAGCCCAGACCTCGAAGGTGTGCACGAGGCCAAGCATGCCCTGTTCGTGAGCGTGGCGCAGCACCTTTCCGGTGCACCGGCGATGCAGTCGATACTGTTAGGCTGAACTCGATGTCGGCAGCCAAGAGAACGTACAGCTCACCGTTGCGGGATGAGGCTGCGCGCCGCACACGCACAACGATCCGAAATGCCGCGGCGACGTTGTTCGAGCGCAGCGGGTACGTGAGCACCACCGTCAAACAGATCGCCGCCGAAGCGGGTGTCGCAGTGCGAACGGTCTTCACCGCCTTCCCGGAGGGCAAAGCCCAGCTGTTCCGGGAAGCGCTCGACGCCGCCGTCACCGGTGATGCGGCCGACGCCGACCTGGGTGCTCCCGGCTCGCCTCAGTCGCGGTCACCGCGCGCGTCCGGCGCCGCAGCCGCCGTCATCGACCAGGTGGTGGGGTACGGAGCGGCGATGCTCGAGCGTGCCGGTGGCCTACT
>JAAZAD010000257.1 GCA_012514505.1 Rhodococcus sp. (in: high G+C Gram-positive bacteria)
AGCTGAGATGGTCATCTTGCGTGTGGCCCACTTGCGCGCCTGCGACTACGAATTCGACCATCACACGCGTCTCGGCGCGCGAGCCGGAATCACCGACGAGTTGCGCGAACGGATCGTCACCGGGCCGTCCGCAGAGAGCCTGAGCCGACGGCAGCGTGCCGTCCTGACGGCCGTGGACGAATTGGTCGGCACTCGAAACCTCACCGATGAGACGTGGTCGGCGCTCGCGGAGTTCTTCGACGACCGGCGCATGATCGAATTCTGCCTCCTTGTCACCCAGTACGACGGTCTCGCCACCACCATCGGTGTGCTTCGACTCGATCGCGATTTCGGCGGCGAGTAACGCTTCTTTCTCCTGACGTGCGGGCTCTTCCTGCATCGTGCGCTCCACCCGGCATCAGCGGTGACAGCTCTTCCTAACCGACGCTTTACCGCAGGAAACCGGGACGAAACACCGGGCTCATAGCGTATACAGCAGTGTCCACAGCGGCGGATACAGAGGTGGCACAACCACTTCTGCATTTCTCGATGTGAATTCTGTTCGCCCGCCAACTTCGAAGGAGCACGCCGTGGCATTCGGATTCGATACCCTTCTGGTCGCGAATCGCGGTGAAATCGCGTGCCGCATCATGCGCACCGCGCACCTGATCGGGCTGAAGACGGTGGCGGTCTACTCGGATGCCGACGCATCCGCCGCACACGTCGAATCGGCCGATATGGCAGTACGTCTCGGTCCCGCGCCTGCCGCGGAATCCTACCTGCGTGCCGACCGCGTGATCGAGGCGGCACTCACCTCCGGTGCCGGCGCGATCCATCCCGGCTACGGCTTCCTCTCCGAAAACGCCGAGTTCGCCGCTGCATGCGAAGCCGCAGGCATCGTCTTCGTCGGCCCGACTGCCCACCAGCTGAGCGTGTTCGGCGACAAACACACAGCGCGCGAAGCCGCACGCGCGGTGGGAGTTCCCCTGGTCGCCGGAAGCGGACTCCTCACCTCCCTCGAGGACGCGCTCGCCGCGGCCGACGATATCGGGTATCCGGTGATGCTCAAGGCCGTCGGGGGCGGCGGCGGTATCGGAATGCAGGCCTGTCACCACCCCGACGACCTACGCGAGGCATACGACCGTGTGCTGCGACTGGCGTCGGCGAACTTCTCGTCCTCGGGAGTCTTCCTCGAGCGGTTCATCGTGCACGCCCGCCACGTCGAGGTGCAGGTCTTCGGCGATGGCCTGGGCCGCACGGTCAGTCTCGGCACGCGCGACTGCTCACTGCAGCGACGCAACCAGAAGGTGGTCGAAGAAGCACCCGCACCGAATCTGCCCGACGAACTCGTCGAGCAGATGCTCACATCGTCGCGGGCGCTTGCGTCATCGGTGCAGTATCGTTCCGCGGGCACGGTCGAGTTCGTGTACGACACCGCGCGCGACGAGGTGTCGTTCCTCGAGATGAACACCCGTCTACAGGTGGAACATCCGGTCACCGAAGAGGTGACCGGCGTGGATCTCGTCGAGTGGATGCTACGGCTCGCCGGTGGCGAGACGACGTTGCTCGACGCGATTCCGGATTCGGGGCCCGAGATCACGGGACACGCCGTGGAGGCCCGCGTGTATGCAGAAGACCCAGGACGGGACTACCGGCCCAGTTCCGGCTTGCTCACGCACGTCGAGTTCCCCGCGCACACCCGCGTCGAGACCTGGGTCGATACCGGCACCGAGGTCAGCTCGTACTACGATCCGATGATCGCGAAGGTGATCGTACGCGGCGAATCGCGCCGCACCGCGTTCGCCGGACTGGCCGAAGCCCTCGACGACACCAGCGTGTACGGCGTGCAGACGAACCTTTCTCTGCTGCAGCAGATCTGCTCCGACGAATCGCTCCTGCGCGCCGAGCACACCACGGCAACACTCGCCGGTGTCTCCGGCATCGGACGCCGGATCGATGTGCTGCGCGCAGGCACCATGACCACCGTTCAGGACTTTCCGGGACGAACGGGGTTGTGGGAGGTCGGGATTCCCCCGTCCGGGCCGATGGACGACCTGTCGTTTCGCGCTGCGAACATCGCGGTGGGCAATGCCGAAGGTGCCCCGGGATTCGAATGCACGCTCCAGGGACCGCGACTGACCTTCTCGGACAACACCATCGTGTGTGTTACCGGAGCACCGGCCGACGTCACGCTCGACGGTGCGCGGATACCCATGTGGGAACCGATCGAGGTCTCCGCTGGTGCTGTGCTCGACGTCGGAACTCCGGTCGATGCGGGCCTGCGCACCTATGTGGCGGTGCGCG
>JAAZAD010000258.1 GCA_012514505.1 Rhodococcus sp. (in: high G+C Gram-positive bacteria)
CACGACATAGCCTCGGTTCACCCCCGCGTGCGCGGGGACCTCGTACACGATAGAGCCGCCCTCACTAACCGTCACGGTTCACCCCCGCGTGCGCGGGGACCTCACTTGACCAGCACGACGATTCTCGCGCTCTGCGCGCTCTATGTGTCAGTTGTCAATGTACCCGGACCAAATGGGGCCCGTGATCGAATCCAGAGTCAGTCTGAGCTACGTTCGTCTTCGAAGTCCACTTCGTCTTCGATCCAGTCGCGCCAGGCGCTGTGGCGGTTGGCCACCAGCTGCAAGCCGTCGACGTCCACCACACGCCTACTCGAGTCTCCGTGCATGCGGATCTCGTAGCCCTGCTCGTTGTTGGTTCGGTTCACCATCACAGCGCGGCCCGTTCCGGCAGCCTCTTTGACAACTAGGTCCCAAAGTTGTTCGCGCACCATCGCACTGACTCGACCGACGTAGACGCCGGGGCAGATCTCGGTAAGCCAACGAGTCAACCCGCCACGTAGGCGCGGCGGGACCAGTTCAAGTGTCACGACGACCATACGCGACCCCTCCTGGCACGAACTTGTCGCCGTCCCATATGTCGCCAGGCTTGGCCGCGTCGGTCTCGTAGGGATCGGGTGCGCTCTCCTCCAGGTCGAACAGCTTGTGGAGGTCCCTTGAGACGCGTTCGAGGAAGCGAGATCGTCTGAGCTGGTCGCGAAGCGCCAACCTGACACGCCGTTCGATCTCGTCCCCCGGGACACTCGCCGCGGCGAAGGCGGCCGGTACGACCACTTCGGTCTTGTAGAGGTCGGCTATGTCGTACACGAACGACAGTTGCTTACCGGAGTGCAGGAAGCCGAGTGCCGGCGAGAATCCAAGGCTGACGATCGCAGCATGGCACAGGCCGTAAAGGCAAGCGTTCCCAGCCGACAGGGCCCTATTGACGGCATCGCCCTCTTCCCAGTCGTCGCGCTTGTAGTTGCGTCCTCGCCATTTGATCCCGTTGGCTTTCGCGGCCCGGCTATATGCGGTCCTGACGCGAACGCCCTCCATCCCCCTGATCTGTTCGAGGGTGAGCTCGGGGTCCAGCGCTTCGGAGAACCGAAACGCATACAGCCTCCTGACGACTTCGAGCTTGGACTCTTCGTTGGCCCAGGCCAGGGCCTGCTTCTCGACGTTCTTCGCCGATCTCGTCTCACCGATACCGCCTGCATAGAAGCGGACACCAGCCTCACCGACCCAGGCGACAGTCACTCCGTTGTCGGCAAGGGCCATCATCGCGGCGTGGGTGATGGTCGCTCCCGGGCCCAGGAAGAGCGTAGCGAGCGCCGCGGCCGGTATCGCCACGGCGCCATCGGGACCGTACCAGGCGATGGAAGAGTCGTCGCGCTCGACACGGCCCCGTTCGATGAAGATGTACGTCAGGCCGTCCCTGAGCTTGGGCAGGCTCCTCAGGTCGATGGCGCGCTTGCGCGTCATCGAGCTAGCGTCATGAGGCCGAAGCCGAGTGCTTTGCCAGGCCC
>JAAZAD010000259.1 GCA_012514505.1 Rhodococcus sp. (in: high G+C Gram-positive bacteria)
CGTGACAGCACCGAGCGCGGTGGCGCACGCAGCGGCGGCGGTTCCGGCAATGATCCGGTGGCCGAGGAGCGCAACGCGCTGCGCTGGTTCGAGTCCCAGGGGATCGACGCATTCGTGCCGTGGACCGCGGTCGCACCTGGCGGCAGCGAGCGTCGCGCCGCCGAAGTGGGTGGCTTCCGCCCCGGCGCGCTGATCAATCCCCCCGTGGGTGAGCATTACGACAGCACGCTGGCGCGCCATTCGCGATTCATCGCCGCGCTCGCCGGAATGTTGCCCGAGCTGGTCATCCACGACGCTCGCGCGGAGTCGCTCGGGGATGGCGTGTGGCGAGTGACACTGGAACTCGCCAACAACGGCGTGCTGCCGACCACCACATCCCTCGCAACGAGGCTGCGTCAGCCGCGCCGGATTCGCGTCGACTTCGATCACGGTTCCGCAACGCTGCTCTCGGGGAAGCCGGTGGAACTCATCGGTGCGATCGACGGCGGTGGCCGCACCACGAAGTTGCAGTGGACGGTCGCTGCCCGGCCCGGAGCAACCGTGCGGATCAGCGCGGGCTCCCCGGTGACCGGCAATGTCTCCCAGACCATCACTCTTCGCTGAGGCAACGATGCGACCGACTTCACTCCTGATCGTCGCCGCTGCCTGCGTCGTGCTGCCGCTCAACGCCCAGCAGTCGGCCCAGCCGCTCGGCAACCTCGCGGCCACCGGATCGCCACGCGACCCCAAGGTCCAGATCCAGTGGGACCGCTTCTACAATCACGCCGCGATCGGCGAGATCGGACGCCGGCTGCAGGCAGCCCACCCGAACACCTGCCGACTCTCGTCGATCGGGAAGAGTCATCAGGGTCGTGACATGTGGTTGATCACGGTCACCGACTTCACCAGTGGTGCCGACACCGACAAGCCGGCGATGTACATCGACGGCAACATCCACTCGAACGAGGTGCAGGGTACCGAGTTCGCGCTTTACACCGCGTGGTACCTGTGCGAGATGAAGGGCCAGAACGCCTGGATCGACTCGCTGCTGGCGGAGCGCACGCTGTACATCGTGCCGACGATCAATCCGGACGGGAGCGAGGATTTCCTCACCCGGCCCAACAACGCCTCGAGTCCGCGCACCGGGCTGGTGCCGCGCGACAACGACGGCGACGGCATGGTCGACGAGGACACCTACGACGACATTGACGGGGACGGCAACATCACCCAGATGCGTCGTCGCTCACCTTACGGCCGCTACATCACCAGCCCTGAGGATCCGCGCCAGATGGTGCTTGCCCCCGTGGGCACCGAAGGGGAATGGGAACTCCTTGGCGGCGAGGGGATCGACAACGACGGCGACGGAATGGTGAACGAGGACGGGGTCGGTGGCTACGACCCGAACCGCAACTGGCCGTGGCGCTGGCAGCCGCAGTATGTGCAGGGCGGCGCCGACTTCTACCCGATGTCGCTGCCGGAGACTCGTGCCGTGGTCGACTTCGTCACCGCGCATCCCAACATTGCCGGTGCGCAGAGCTATCACAACAACGGCGGCATGATCCTGCGCGGCCCGGGCTCACCGCAGGATGAGTATCGGCCCCAGGACGTGCGGGTGTTCGACGAACTGGGTCGAACCGGTGAGCGGATCCTGCCTGGCTATCGCTACATGACGGTCTGGAAGGACCTCTACATCGTCTGGGGTGGCGAGCTCGACTGGTTCTACGGTGCTCGCGGCATTGTCACGTTCTCCAACGAGCTGTGGACCGCGTTCAAGGAGTTCGAGGCGGAGCCACGCCGCGGCAACCGCTACGACCAGCAGAGCTACGAGTTCGATCGCCTGCTGCTGTTCCGCGATGCGTTTGTGGAGTGGAAGCCGTTCAATCACCCGCAGTACGGGCCGATCGAGGTGGGTGGCTTCCGCAAGACCTTCGGACGGGCGGAACCCGGCTTCCTGCTGCGTGCGGAGGCTCACCGCAACATGGCCTTCACGCTGTACCAGACCTGGGAAATGCCCAAGGTCGAGGTGGACTCGGTTGCGGTGCGAACCCTGGGCAACGGCCTGAGCGAGGTGACGGCCATAGTCGCCAATCGCCGCCTTGTCCCGACCCACACGCAGCAGGACCTCGAGAACCGGATCTCGCCGCCCGACTACGTTACCCTGCGCGGTGGAAGCGTGATAAGTGGTTACCGGATCGTCAATGAACGCACCGGTGAGAGTGTCGAGCAGGAACGCAATCCCGGTCGCATGGAGCTGCGAAACATCGCGGGGCGCTCGATGGAGCGAGTCAAGTGGATCGTGCGCGGCAACGGGCCGTTCACCGTCGAGGTGCAGTCGATGAAGGGCGGCAGCCACAGCAAGACGACGCGCTGAAGCACGATTCCGGAAACGGGAACGGCGCCCCAGGTCGGGGCGCCGTTTCGTCTTCCTGGCAAGTCGGTGTCCTAGCAACCGCGGCTGTAGTACCAGACCGTGTTGCGTGCTCCGGTCCATGCCTTGACCCAACCATCGGCAATGTAGCGGGGCGGGGTGGTGCCCTCGCACGGTGACCGGTCGTGAACCGCGACCCGGAGCCACAGCGTCCCGTCGACCACCTTGCTCTCCCTCACCTCGACACTGGTCTCGCCGTCCACGCCACGGGCGACAGGGCGGGTCAGGGCCGCAGTCGGACTTGGGGCCGCGAACAGTTGGCCATCCCACGCAGGTGTGAGATAGGTGAGTCGGTTCTGGAACAGTTCGGGAATCAGGGTGACACTGCCACCTTCGGGCAACTCGATCCAGCCGCGCACCGAGTCATGAGTGGACACCAGAAACCACGGGTTGGCGTTGCGCCACACCACGACCGCCGGAACCTCGTAGTCGATCTCTTCGGCAACCACGTCGACCCAGCGGGTCACGGTGACGATGGTGTCTGCGGTGGCGGATGGTGCGGCGCGAAGCTGCAGCGGCAGTGCGAGCAGTCCGCTGCCGTCGGCGGCCGGGCCGCCGAGATTGAGCAGCCCGAGCATCGAGTCGATTCCGCTGACGGTGAGCACGGTGGTGGTTTCCACCGGCATCTCCGGAGGTGGGGCCGACGAGTCGCCGCAGGCCGCCAGGGCCACCAGCGTGAGGGGGAGGTATCGACTGATTGCAGGCATCGATCCCAAATCTACCCCGGATTCCGAAGTGCGGAATTCAGCGAGCGTCGAACCGGCGGGTGGTC
>JAAZAD010000260.1 GCA_012514505.1 Rhodococcus sp. (in: high G+C Gram-positive bacteria)
CAGGTCACGATCGACCTGTCCTCGACCGAGTTCGACCCGTACCTGATCGTGATCGACGCGAACGAGGCCGTCATCGCTCAGGAGGACGACAGCCCCGGCGCCGGCCTGAACGTGCGCCTCACCGTGACGCTGCCGAGTTCGGGGCAGTTCACCGCGATCGTCACCAGCGCGTTGCCAGGCGAGACGGGCGGGTACAGCTTGAGTCTGTCTGCGCCGGGGCAAGTGGGCATGGGTGCTGCCGTAGGGAAACAGGTGCCGCCCGCGCACCAAGCAGCGCAGCCGCCAGCGCCCGCCGCTCCTCAGCCGCCGATTGCGCCTACCCCTCCCGCGCAGCCCGATGCTCCGAGCCAACCGCTGCCGCCGACACGTCCACGCACGGTGACCGGGACGGTGGTAGACACGCAGGGCCGCCCTATCGCTGGGGCCCGGGTGTTGATCGTGCCCGCTCTCACCACGGGCAGCGTCGAGGTGCGCAGCGACGCCAACGGCATCTACGTGGCCGAGGGGCTCCTCGACGTGCCGTACCGCGCCCGCGCGTGGGTGTTCGTCGACCACGGCGGTCAACGGGTGTGCCTGAGGTTGGGGATGGAGTCAGCGGTCGACTTCGACACATTCGTGCCGACCCAGGGCGCGGTGCGGAACTTCCGCATGCAACTCACCGGCCCCATCGAGGACCTGCGTGACACCCCGGAGCAGTTCGGTGCGGTACTCAGCGTCTACGACGCGTGGCCGTACGAGGACGCCGGCTACCGGATCGAGTTCACGTTCACGCCGACTGGACCGCTGATCGACGGGACGTGGAGTGAGCCGTTCACGCGCGTCGTCGACCCCGACGGAGATACCGTGATCCGCGGTCTGCCCATCGGGCCCTACCGTGTCGGGGCCACGCTCGTCGCTGCTGACGGAACGCGCAGCCCGCTTGGCGTCGCCGTCGACAGCATCTCGGCGCCCTCAGCGACCATCGACGTCGACTGGACGGGTGACGGTAGCTGCTCACTCGGTAGCGGAGTGGAGTGGGAGAACATCTACCTCGAACTCCCATGAGCGACCGGCTGCGGCGGATATACAACCAGATCGACCGGGCGTTCGATAGGTCTGCACTCACCGAGGTGGCCGAGGCGCGCTTCCCCATCACGGGTCTGCAGGACCCTCTCACGTGCCGACACGCGCTCGAGGAAGTGCTGCCGAAGGCGCGAACGTTCGATGGCTCGGCGGTTTTGAAGATGGCGGCGAGCGAGCCGGGACTCCAGCCTGGGGGCCTCTCGTTCATGTGGGAGTTCTTCTTCGACCTGCCCAAGCGTCGCGCCAAGCTGGCCTGTCAGCTCAAGATCGGGGACGGGCCATCGACCACCAGGGAGCCAGGAGACGCGCTCTACTTCAGGGCCACGCCGTTCCCGGCCGTCAACAGCCCGTTCCGTGCCATGGCCACGGAAGGCAAACTGCTGCACAGGCAGCTCATCGGGCAGTGGAACGCGGAACGCAGACGCACACCCGACATGCCG
>JAAZAD010000261.1 GCA_012514505.1 Rhodococcus sp. (in: high G+C Gram-positive bacteria)
CTGATGGCCATCTACTGCTGTAGATGGGTATCGACCCGGGTGTGCCGATACCTTTGTCCTCGTCAGTATCCGCCCATCCGCGACGGTGCGGGTGCCTTTTTCGGCAGCGCGGGATCGAACCTGACGATCGGTGGGACGTCGTGGGCCCACCGCCTCGCAACAAACGATATGCCAGGCCACGGGGGGTTACGCAAGCAAGGCTGCCCTACTTTGCACGTGAGCAGCGGAAATATGCCGGTAACCGGCCCGTAGCGGGGGCGTCACCGCGCACGCTGCGGACGCAGCACAGCTTCGAGGATGCGGCGAATCCCCTCCCTCGGGTCCGGGTCGCTTCCGGACGTCAGCCGATGCAAGATCACCCCGTCGAGATAGTCGACGAGAAGCCGCGCACCGGCGTCGGATTCACCCGGGCCGTCCACTCCGAGATCTGCCAGCATCGACGCGCCCCACGCCCTCAGCTCGCTGCGTCTGATCTCCACCGCGGTGCGCAGGTCCGGCACGGCCATGGCCTCGACGAACATCGCGAAGCGCGCCCGGGTCCGCACCGTGTCGCTGTCGGTCGAGAACAGCACGTATCCGCACAGCAGATCCTCGAGTTCACGTTCGTCGCGCGGGGCTGTCGATGCGGCGCCCGCGAGCGCCGCCACGTCGGCCCGGTCGCGTTCGAGGAGGCGATCGAGGACTCCTTCGACCAACGCCTGACGCGTGCGGAAGTAGTTCGATGTCGACCCGGCCGGCACGTCGGCGATCGAGTCGACCCGCCGATGCGTGAGTGCCCGCAGTCCTTCGGATCCGAGCAGTTCGATCGCGGCGTCGAGCACAGCGGTGCGTTTATCGGTCACATCCCGATCCTACGACGATTACTACGCCTGTAGTGACAACTCACTACAGGCGTAGTACGTTGCGTGCATGACCACGACATTCACAGGAAAGGCCGCCGTACTCGGTGGAGGCATCGGCGGACTTACCGCCGCAAACACCCTGATCGCCCGCGGTTGGCAGGTGGACGTCTTCGAACGCGCAGCGTCGCCACCCGGCACCGGAACCGCACTTGGACTGTGGCCCGAAGCCGCCCGGGCACTCGAACTCGCAGGCGTGGGCGGGCAGGCACAGCGCCTCGGCGTGCTGCAAGAATCCGGCGCGCTCATGAGATGGGACGGAAAGGTCCTCGGACGCTTCAGCGACATCCGTACGCCGGCGATCCTGCTGTCTCGTCCCGCCCTGCTCGGCCTCCTCCTCGGGGCCCTCCCCACCGGCACCGTCAAGTTCGGTTCCACCGCCCCTCCACTCGCCGACCTCAGGGGATACGACGTGGTGGTGGGCGCCGACGGCCTCGGCAGTGCAGTACGTGAACAACTCTTCGGGCCGTCGTATCGTCCTGCCCACTCCGGCTACGCGGCCTGGCGCGGTTGGGTACCCGGAGCCACCACGGCGATGAGCGAGACATGGGGGCCGGGCGCACTGTTCGGGATCACCCCGCGCGACGGCGACCTCACCAACTGGTTCGCGGCCGTGCGCGCACCTGCGGCTGGAGCGGGCACGGTCGACGAACTCCGTGCACGCTTCGGGAACTGGCATCCCGCAGTGCGCGACGTTCTCGACCGAATCGACCCCGCAACGGTCCTGCACCACGATCTGTACGAGTCACCGGCTCTGCCGTCCTACGTACGCGGCAACACCGCACTGATCGGCGACGCAGCACACGCGATGACCCCCAATCTCGGCAGAGGCGCATGCGAAGCGATGGTCGATGGCGCGACACTTGGGTCCCTGTTGACCGAACATCCGGTCGTCGATGCCCTCGGTCTCTACGACCGGGCACGACGCCGTCGCACCCAACTGCTGGTACGTGCGTCCCGGATGGTCGCGCGAGTAGCAACGGCGACCCGGCTCACCGGCGTGCGCAACACCGTGATGGGGACGGTCATCCGCTTCGCCTGAGATTCGGTGGAACCGATTGGTCGGCTGCTGCGTCCAACCCTGGTGGGACGGCCTCGAGATCAGGAGTTGTGGTTACGGATGACATCGTTGCAAGTCGACATCGACGCGCTGAGAGCCTTTGCGGCGGCCTTGACCGCGGAGGCCGACACCATCGGCGAGCTGAAGCCGGAAACTCCCCTCGCGGAGGCGGCCGGCGCGATGACGTCCTCAGCGGTCGGTAGCGCGCTCACGCGCGCCGAAGCTCCACTGCGCACCGCCTACCACGCCATGTCCGTCTGCCTGCATCGCATGGCCGAAGCAACATCCGCCGGAGCGAAGAACTACGAGAGCACCGAGGACGAATTCAGACGGCAGGTCGAGGCGGTAGGAAGTAGCTTCGAAAGCACCGTGCCCTTCGAAAGCACCGAGTCGTAGGTGTCGACACTCTCGCAGATCCGAGCACTCGACCCCGCTGCGCTCACAACTGCAGCCGACGCCACCGAGACCGCGAACATCGAATTCGGTAAAGCAACCGATCAGGTCGATCGTCACGTCGACCACGCATTCAGCACCTGGCACGGCGACGCTGCCGTAGCCGCCACCGCGCGAGCGTGGAGCGATCGCGTCGCCGGCCGTGGCATTGTCAACGCGGTGGCCGAGCAGGTCGATGCCCTTCGTACCGCATCGGCGGCACTGATTCCCGCGCGCGACACCGTCGTCCGCACCGCAGACAATGCAACCGCTGCAGGCTTCACCGTCCACGACGACGGCACTGTCGTCCCACCCCGGTGCGACACGGGCGATGCCCGCGCCGACGTCGTCGGGCAGGCATGCCTCGACGACGAAGCCCTCACGTTCGAAGCGCAATTGAAATCTGCACTGAGCTCCTTCGACCAACTCGA
>JAAZAD010000262.1 GCA_012514505.1 Rhodococcus sp. (in: high G+C Gram-positive bacteria)
AACATGCCCGAGACCGCGGAAGAGATCCTTGCCGACGGTCGCGCCGACCTGGTGTCGCTCGCGCGTCCGATGCTCGCCGACCCCGACTGGGTGCGCAAAGCCGCAGCCGGTGCCCCCGACGAGATCAACACCTGCATCGCCTGCAATCAGGCGTGCCTCGATCACGCATTCGTGAACAAGCACGTCTCCTGCCTGCTCAACCCCCGCGCCGGACGCGAAACCGAACTCCTCCTCTCACCCACGCGCCGCAGCAAGTCCGTCGCTGTCGTCGGCGCAGGCCCTGCAGGTCTGTCGGCGGCGGTGAACCTCGCGCGACGCGGACATCGCGTCACACTGTTCGAAGCGGACTCGCAGATCGGTGGCCAGTTCGGTATCGCGCAGCTCATCCCGGGCAAGGAAGAATTCGCCGAGACCCTGCGGTACTACACGCGCCAACTCGAGCTGACCGGTGTCGACGTCCGGTTGAACACGCGCGCCACGGTCGCCGACCTGACCGGCGGACTCGACAGGACCGACAGGTTCGACGAGGTCGTGGTCGCGACGGGTGTCACGCCGCGAGTTCCGGCCATCGACGGCATCGACCATCCCAGTGTGCTGACCTATGCGCAGGCCGTGCGCGGTGGTGCGCCGATCGGTGAGCGGGTCGCGGTGATCGGCGCGGGTGGCATCGGCGTGGATGTCTCCGAGTTCCTCACGCACACCACTTCCCCTGCGACGGACCTCGCCGAGTGGAAACGGGAATGGGGTGTCACCGATGCTGAGGACGCGCCGGGAGCGTTGACCACCCCGCAGCCGTCCCCGTCACCGCGGGAGGTGTATCTCCTGCAGCGCACCGCAGGACGGATCGGAGCGAAGCTGGGCAAGACCAGCGGCTGGGTGCATCGGGCGGCACTGAAACACAAGGGTGTACACGAACTCTCGGGCGTGGGCTACGAACGCATCGACGACGACGGCCTACACATCAGTCTCGGCAAGGACGGCAGCGAGCGCCGGGTGCTCGCGGTCGACACGATCGTCGTGTGCGCCGGACAGGAATCGGTGCGTGATCTCGTGGACGGACTCACCCTCGCCGGGGTGGTGACGCACGTGATCGGCGGCGCCGACGTCGCCGCGGAGCTGGATGCCAAACGTGCGATCGAGCAGGGCACCCGGCTCGCCGACCGGATCTGAGGGAAATCCGGACCGAAACCGGTGCGGAACCGTTCAGCTACCGCCAAGATCGGTGGAATGGACACCGCCGTCGAATTCGTGACCGACATCAACGACTGGTATTGGTACGCGGTCATCGCACTTCTTGTCGGGTCCGGTCTGTATTACTCGTTCCGCTCCCGGTTCATCCAGCTCCGACTGATCCCCGACATGCTGCGGTCGATCGTGGAGAAGCCCGAGGAACTCCCGGACGGGGAGAAGGGGATCTCGGCGTTCCGGGCATTCTCCATCTCGGCGGCGTCGCGAGTGGGAACGGGCAACATCGCGGGTGTGGCGATCGCGATCAGCATCGGGGGCCCCGGGGCACTGTTCTGGATGTGGGCGATGGCACTGATCGGTGCATCCACCGCATTCGTCGAGTCGACTCTCGCTCAGCTGTACAAGGTGCGCGACAAGGGTGCGTTCCGGGGCGGTCCGGCCTATTACATGCAGTACGGGCTCGGTAAACGGTGGATGGGCATGATCTTCGCGGTGATCATCACGATCACCTACGGATTCGTGTTCAACGCTGTGCAGACCAACTCGATCGTCGACGCCGTGTCGAGTTCGGTGGGCGAGAAGACGACGGGTCTGCAGGTCGGTATCGGCATCGGCGTGGCGATCCTCGTCGCCCTGGTCATCTTCGGCGGGGTGCGGCGGATCTCGAGTGTGTCGCAGGTGGTGGTGCCGATCATGGCCATCGCCTACCTGATCATCGGAATCATCGTGGTGGTCCTCAACATCAGCGAGGTCCCCGGGCTGTTCAAGTTGGTGTTCGAGAACGCCTTCGGCATCCGGGAGGTAGCGGGCGGCGGGTTCGGTGCCGCGTTCATGTACGGCATCCGGCGCGGCCTGTTCTCCAACGAGGCAGGCATGGGCTCGGTGCCGAATGCGGGTGCGACCGCGTCGGTGTCGCACCCCGTCAAGCAGGGTCTCGTGCAGAGTCTCGGTGTCTACTTCGATACGTGGCTGGTGTGCTCGATCACCGGGTTCATCATCCTGCTGTCCGAACCGGAATTCGGGTCCGGTCTCGAAGGTGCTGCACTCACCCAGAACGCGATGGCCCTGCAGCTCGGCGACTGGACGGTTCA
>JAAZAD010000263.1 GCA_012514505.1 Rhodococcus sp. (in: high G+C Gram-positive bacteria)
CGGACGACCGATTCGGTCGACCCGAGTGCGTCGGCCACACCAGGCGAAGCGGCGTCGGAGTCCGAGCCGACAACACCCGAGGCTGCAAAGCCCGAGACGTCGAAGGTCGAGGCTGCAAAGTCCGAGGAGACCACGTCCCGGCAGGTCACTGACCAGGGCGAGCCGACCGAAGCCTCGTCCCAGAAGTCGGACCAGGCCAAGTCGGACCCGGCCAAGCCCGCAGACGAAGCGGACAAAGAAGCTGCTCCCAAGAAGGTCGCGAACACCCTCCCGCGCCTCGGGGCTCGGCCACAGTCGGCACAGGCGGAACCTGACGCTGTCCCGAACGACCAGGACGGCAAAGCAAAGAGCGAGGGCAAAAGCGGCCTGACCTGGAAACTGGTCGCGGTTCTCGCGGTGGTGGCCATCGTCCTCGGCGTGTTCGCCGCCGTTGCCGCGTTCAAGCCGTTCGCACGTTTCGACAACACGGCGTGGATCGATTCATCGACCACCGCTGAGGTTTCGGCTGCTGCGACCGAGGCCGGAGAAGCCACGTTCAGCTACGGATTCGAGACGATCGACGAAGACTTCGACCGTGCACGGACGTTCATGAACGACGAGATGCGTGCGGAGTTCGATCAGACGGCAGAGACCACGAAGACCGCGGTACAGCAGACCAAGACTGCGACCCAGGCCGATATCACCGATATCGGCGTCAGCATGCTCGACGGTGACCGAGCCACGTTGCTCGCGTTCATGAACGTCAGCTCCACCAACGAGGGTGCAGCTCAGGGGAGTACCTCTGGTTCGCTCGTAATCGATATGGAGCGTATCGACGGCAAGTGGGTACTCGCCGGGATCAGGGACGCCTGAGCCCCCACATCGGCAAATTGACGCGGGGGCTCGTGGTCAGCTTGCTGCGCGGGTGCTGTCCGTTAGTTCGGTAGCCGGCGTATTGGGAAGTTTGAGCATCACGTTTGCGGTGATGTTCCTTCCCAGTGTGGTTCGACCGAGGACCTTTCCCCCGAATGCCTCGTAATACGGGATGTTGCCGTCTTTGCAGACACCGATGACGGGTATGGATTCGGCGTCTGCCTTGCCGAGGAAAGATCGGAAAAGCGCTTCGCCGACTCCTCGCTTCTGCAGATCGGGTTCGCAACCGAGGTAGACGATGAACTGGTGGGGCACGCCGGGAGCGACTTTCGCGAACTTCGAATCCAGGCCGATCCCGGCCGTCACACGTGTCCGCATCGCCCACAACAGTTCCAGCCCGGAGGCGAATGTGTGCCACGGAGTTCGGCGGTGACGCGGTCCGTGCCACAGGCACACGCCGACCACCTTGCCGTCGGCGAGGGCGACCTCCGCGCAGTCCTGAGGGATGAAGCGGCGCTTGATGAGCACCGACATCATGCGGACCTGTCTCCCTTTGGTTCGGTCGTCGGGGAACAGAAACTCCCCGACGGGGTCGTCGTGGCGGAAGGCGCGGCCGAGCACCGCTGCCATCGCCGGAATGTCCTGCGGCACCGCCGGTCGGACGGTGACATCGAGGTCGGCTGACATGATGAAGCCCCTGTCTGTGATCTGGGTTGGTGTGGGCGACGTGGTTCAGATCGTGGCGGCGACGTCGCGAAGCGTGTCGATCGTGTGCTCGAGTTGCTCGGTGGTGTGGGCGGTGTTGAGGAAGAAGCGCAGGCGCTCTTCTCCTTCCGGCACAGACGGGTACACGATCGCGTTGACGTTGATTCCGGCCTGCAGCATCTTCGCGGAGCAGGTGATGGCCTTGCTGCCGAGAATGATCGGAACGATCGGTGTGCCTTGAGATATTCCGGTGTCGAAGCCTGCTTCTTGCGCGAGGCGGCTCAGTGTGGCGCCGTTCTCTTGCAGGCTGGTGACACGTTCGGGTTCCTCGTCGAGGATGCGCAACGACTCGAGAGCCGCTGCGATGGCAGACGGCGCGGGACCGGTGGCGTACAAGCTGAGTCCGGGTGCGGTGTATTTGAACGCCTGGACGAGTTCGTGGCTGCCGGCGACGAATCCGCCGACACTGCCCATCGCCTTGGACAGGGTGCCCATCCAGACGTCGACCGCATCACCTGGAAGGTCGAACAGTTCACGGACACCCTTGCCGGTTTTCCCGAGTACACCGAAGGAGTGGGCTTCGTCGATCATGATCGAGCACCGGTGTTTTCGCGCCACCTCGATGATTTCCGGTAGGCGTGGAATGTCGCCGTCCATGCTGTAGTGGCCTTCGATGATTACCATCGCGCGACCGAACGAGGAACGCGACATCGAGAGGATCGCGTCCAGCGACGCCGGGTCGTTGTGCCGGAAGTTCAGACGCCGGCACCCTGCCCACTGTGTTCCCGAGAGCACGCTGCTGTGCACCAGCGAATCGCAGACGGCGAGATCGCTGTTGCTGAGCAGGAATCCGACAGTGGCGGCGTTGGTGAGGTATCCGCTCGCCGTGACAATGGCATCGTCCACGCCGTAGAGACCCGCCAGGTGGGTTTCGATGTCGTTGTACAGCGGTATTTCGCCGGAGACTATTCGGGCTGCAGACACAGAGGTGCCGTACGTGTCGATCGCGGATTTGGCTGCCTCACGCACCCTCGGTTCCACCGCCATACCCAAGTAGCTGAAACTGCCGAAGTTCGGTATGTCCTCGTCGAAGTAACGAACTGTCGGCCCGTTGGTGTCCTGATGGGGAAGGTAGAACGGGTTGGGCAGATCGACGGCCGAGAACACGGTGTCCAGGTTCCCGAACGTCGCCTCCGCTTCTATGACGCCGGGATGTTTGGTGAACGTGGGATCGAAGTCAGCCGACACGACCCTCGCGCCCGCAGCAGCGGGCGCGAGGGTGTTCCGGACGCTTCCCGAATCCCGGGCAGCATCGGATGCATTGTGTTGCTGCGCCGGTGAACCGACTGATCGGGCCAGAAGTCGGCGTGCGATCTCTCTCGAGTCGGTAGTCACGTCACTCCACCGCCCCGGCGAATTCGACCTCGTCGTCCGACTTCTCCGGTGCCGCGGGTGCGGCCGGTACGGGTGGCGCCTCGGGCGCCGCTTGGCGCCCGCGCTCGGACAGCTGGGCGGCGATCTTGGTGCCCACATCGGACAGGCCGAGCCCGCGTCCGAGTTCGAGTGCAGAGATATCCATTCCCAGTGTCTTACCCACACGCGCCGCGAACTCGACGGCCATCAGTGAGTCCATCCCGAGGTCGGGTAGCGGCGTCACGATGTCCACCGAATCAGCCGGCACACCCATCACGACCGCGAGCTGTTCCGCGAGGATGTACGTGACCACCTCGCCGCGCTGCTCTTCCGGAAGTGAGAGAATCTCGGCTTGCAACGCAGAGGCGCCCGAAGCCCCTTCACCCGCGGCGGCCACGTGCTCGGCGAAACGGGGGCTTCTCGTGTTGGGTGAGTTGGTCAGCGTCCACTGCTTCCAGTCGACGTCCATCAGCGCCACGTGCGGTAGCGACAAGGTGAGGCATTCGCGCATGTACAGCGTTGCCGCGTTCATGTCGATCGGGGTGAATCCCAGCAGTGCGAGGAATCGCACCACCTCCTCTGATGCCTCGGCCATTCCGCCACCGGCCATGGATCCCCAGCTGACGGTGAGTGAGGGCTTGCCTTTTGCGCGGCGCGTCCAGGTGAGCGCGTCGAGGACGGAGTTCGCCGCGGAGTACGCAATCTGAGGTGTGCCGCCCGTCAAGGCGCTGACCGAGGAGAACAGGACGAACAGTGACAGGTCGGCGCCGATGTCGTCCACGGCCCGATCGAGGTTGATCGCGCCGGCAACCTTGGGGGCGAACACCTCGTCGAGCGACTCTGCGGTGATCTGATGGATCGCAAGGTTGTTGACGATTCCGGCGGTGTGGAACACACCTCTGAGAGGATGGGCTCCGTCCTGTGCTCGCTGCACGGCGCCGCGCACCTGCTCGTAGTCGGCAACGTCGACGCGCTCGGTGACGACCTCGACCCCGGCCGCCATGAACTCCGCAACGTGGGCCTTGGCTTGATCGGTGGTTGCGCCGCTGCGGCCGACGAGAATCAGGTGTCGAGCGCCTTCCTCGACGAGCCACCGGGCGGTGGCGAGCCCGAATGCGCCGAAGCCACCGGTGACGAGGTAGGACGAATCGGGTTCGATGGTGACGCGCGGGATCGCGGGACGCACCGGAGGCTCTGGATCGTCCATCGCGAGCACCACTCGACCGTTCTGCGAGGCCCGGACCACTGCCTCGAATGCCTTGTCCAGGTCGGACAACGAGAATTTCTCGAAGGGCAGACTCTTGTAGGTTCCGTCGGCGAGAGCCTCGTTGACTTCCTTCATCACCGCCCGCACGATGTGCGGGCGCTTCGCGAGCATCCTGTCCACGTCTACCGCGAAGTACGACAGATTACGGTCGAAGGGTTTCAACTCCAGAACGCCACCGCCGTAGATGTCGGCCTTGCCGATCTCGACGATGCGCGCGAATTCCGCTGCCACCCGGAAGTTCTGTTGGACGATCTCGCCGGGAGCCGAGTTGAGGACCACGTCGACACCCTCATCGTGGGTGAGGGCGAGCACTTCCTCGACGAAGTTCAAGGACCGTGAGTTCAGCGCATGATCTGCCCCGGCCTCGAGGACCTGACGTCGGCGATCGTCCGTGCCGGCGGTGGCGATCACCTTCGCGCCATGACGTTTGGCGACCTGAATGGCGGCCAGGCCGACACCACCGGCGGCGCCGTGGACGAGGACGGTCTCGCCGGCTTCCAGCCGCGCCAGCCGCATCAGACCGATCTCTGCCGTCATGAAGGGCAGCGTCGAACTGCAGTGCTCCGAAACAGAACCCATGGGCGTGGGCATCGTGGCGCCCTCGTCAGCACCGATGGTGATATAGCGGCCGATCATGTTCCGCGCGCATACGGCCACCTCGTCGCCGGGAGACAGGTGATCGACACCGGTACCGACGCGGGTGACGATGCCGGCACCTTCCATTCCCGGATAGGTGTCGAAGTACGTTCCGGCCAGATCCTTCTCGGTGAGCAGACCCATCACCTTGAGCGGGTCTTTGTAGTTGAGCCCGACGGTCTTCATCTCGATCTCGATCTGGCCGTGGCCGGGTGCAATGCGCTCGGTGGCACGGAATCCGAGGTCCGAGATCAGCTTCGATTTCGGCACCTCGAGGGTGAACGACTCCTCGGGGTCCGTGACCACGCGGGTTTGTTGCCGGCCGTCGAGGTGATCGGTCAGGCTGCGACGCAGACGCAGCACCCAACGAGCACCTTGCCGGAGGCAGACCTCGTCGAGGAATTCGTCGTGTTCGACGCCGTCGCCGAAGACCTCAGCGGTGAGTTCGCCGACGGTGGTTTCGGGTTCCGTATCGACGTACCGCCACTGGGCGGAGGCCTGTTCGTTGAGGAGGGATCGCCGTGCACCGGTGAGAGCAGCGTGCGCCGGAACAGCGCCTTCGACGTCGCTGGGGAGGCAGAAACCGCGCTCGGCCACGACGACCGCCCGGACAGCGGTCCCGGGCTTGGCGTCGGCGTCGCTCTCGCCGTGGATGACGAGATGGATCCCCTTGGCAACCGACACGGCGACGAGCACGTTCTCCACGGCATCGAAGTCGCGCCCGAGCACAACGACAATGCGTACGGTGTGCGTCGGGTTCTCCAGGCGAGCGCGCTCGATGATCGACGAGAGGCGCTGTGCGAGTCCCGCGTCGGCCGGATCGGTGATCGTGGTCAGCTGCGCGCGTGGATGGGTATCGGCGAGTTGGCGGGCTCTCGGAGATGCCTCCGTACCGACCGAGACCACGAGTGCGAACTCGTCATCGGCGATCTCCGCGTCGACGAGGTTGTCCCGGAGTTCCCATTCGGGCTCGTAGAAGACGCGGTCCAGGCGCGAATGCAGCGGAGCCGGGGGAGCGATCGGACGGAACTCCACACCGGACATGTCGATGACGACGTTGCCGTCATGGTCGATTATGGAGATGTCGGCGATGAAAGGGGCGGTGCTGCGGCGACGCACTATCACTCGCGAGGACGTGGGGAGCGGTCCATGCCGCCTGATCGATGCCACGCTCGCGGGCACAGTCGCACCCTGGCTGGTGGAGTCGGTGGCGATGAGTGCAGCGGCGCACTGGAGAGCAGTGTCCACGACGGCGGGATGGGCGAGGTGGTTACCGGTCTCGGCGACGGACGAGTCGATGTCCGCAACCACGATTCCGTCGCCGACCTTGGCTTCCTGGATTCCCCGGAATGCCGGACCGTACGCGAGACCTGCTGCGGCGAGCCCGATGTACAGATCTTCTCCGGTGATGGTCAGGAATCCGTCGGTGTCGATCGTGTCCGCGACGACGGGGTCGAGTGCACCCTGACGCAGTCGTCCGGTGGCGTGCACAGTCCAATTCGTCGACGTTGCCTGCCTGGATCGGATCGTGAATCGCCGGGTGGCCTCTTCCACGGACAAGCGCACGACGGGGATGTCGTGCTCGTCGACGACGAGGGGCACGACGAAGTCGACGGATTCGAGGGAGAGTGTCTGGTTTCCGGTTCGTGCCGCCACGGCGCTGAGTGCGGCATCGATGTAGGCGGCTCCCGGAAGGACCACGTGGCCGTTGACGACGTGATCGGGCAGCCATCCCAGCCGCCCGGCGGACAACTGCACTTCCCATTCGTCGGCGGCGGAGTCGGTGCGCTCGCCGAGCATCGAGTACGTGCCGGCGACACCCAATCGGTCACGAGTGATCGCTTCGTCTTCGGTCCAGAGTCGGGTGCGCTGCCACGGATACGCGGGCAGCGGCACGTGGGCGGTCGGCGCATTCGCGGGGCGCCCCGGAGCCGTCGACGCGTCGAGCGCCCCGTGCGCGTACAGGTTGCCCAGTGCGCGAAGCATCGAGGCGCGATCGTCTTCGCCACGCACCAGCGTTCCGATCGAGGTGCCGTTCTCTCCGGCACGGACGAGGATTTCGCGGATGTTGCCACCGAGCACGGGGTGGGGGCCGATCTCGAGGAAGAGTCGGTGACCGCGGTCGATCAGTGCGGTGACGGTGTCGGCGAAGCGGACCGGCTCGCGGACGTTGTCGCACCAGTACTGCGGCCCCCAGGACGCATCCGTGACCTGTCCGCCGGTGACGGTGGAGAACAGCGGCAACGTGGGAGTGCTGGGTGACAGAGATGCGAGGGATTCCCGCACCTCGTCGAGGATCGGGTTCATCAGGTGGCTGTGGTACGGAACCTCCACCTTCAACGTGCGTGCGAAAATTCCTGCGGCGGTGAACTGTTCCTGCCAGCGGCCGATAGCGGCATCGTCGCCGGCCAGGGTGACGGCCGTCGGGCTGTTGATGGCAGCGATCGAGATGGAGGCGCCGTCCGGGTCACCGTCGAGCCATGTCGTGGCGTCTTCGGCCGACAATCCGACGGCAAGCATGCCGCCGGTTCCGGCAGTGGTGGCCTGCAACCGCGAGCGATGGAAGCTCACCAGAAGCGCATCCTGCAACGACAATGCGCCGGATACGTACGCGGCAGTGACCTCACCGACGCTGTGGCCGACGACGGTGTGCGGGCGCACCCCGACGGCGTCGAGTTCCGCGACGAGGGCCGCCTGGACAAGGAAGTTCGCAGGCTGCGCGAACTCGGTGCGCGGAATGCGTGATTCGTCCTCGTCACGAAGAAGTTCCTCGACGATCGACCAGCCGGCGATCTTCACGAACTCGGCGTCGATCTCGCGTGCCTTGCTCGCGAACACCCCCTCGGTGACGAGAAGTTGTCGTCCCATCGCCCACCATTGCGGACCCATGCCGCTGAAAACGAAGACCGGCTGAGCCGCTTGATCCGTCATGGCGCGGGTGGTGGCGCTGCCCGCACCCGCGGCGAATTCGGTCAACTGGCCGACGAGGTCGGTGGCATCGGTGTAGGGAAACGCGATACGTGCCGGGTGATGTGCACGTCGTGACCACGCGGCTGATACGAACGTGTCCAGCTCTTCTGCGGGGAAGTCTGCGAGAGCTCGAGCGGTGCGCGCTGCCAGTTCCCGAGCTGCGGCGTCGTTGCGGGCGGAGAGCGGGAACAGCGACAGTGCAGGCTCTGTCGAGGCGGTACCGACCGCAACGGCGGGTGCTTCGGTCATGACGATGTGGGCGTTGGTGCCGCCGTAGCCGAATCCGTTGACGGCGACCGCGGCGCGGGCGCTGTGGTTGGCGATCGGTTCCGGTTCGGTAGGTACGCGAAGGTTCAGGTCGTCGAACGGGATCTCTGGATTGAGCGTGTCCAACCAGCCCTGTGGGGCAACGGTGCGGTGGTGCAGGGTCAGAGCAGCTTTGATGACGCTTGCGACGCCGGCTGCGGCTTCGGTGTGACCGATGGAGGCCTTGATGGAGCCGACCACCAGGGGATCGCGACGGCCTTCGACTGCTCCGTATGCGCCACCGAGAGCTGCCAGTTCCAGCGGGTCACCGATGGAGGTTCCGGTTCCGTGGGCCTCCACAAACGACACCTCGTGCGGTGCGACGCCTGCCTCTGCGGCGACTCGTTCCGCAAGGCTCTGCTGCGACACCGGATTCGGAACGGTGATGGCGAGGGTACGGCCGTCTTGGTTGGATCCGGTACCACGCACGACGGAGTAGATGCGGTCGCCATCGGCCTGTGCAGCGGCGAGCGGCTTCAACAGGACCATGCCTGCGCCCTCACCACGGCCGTACCCGTCGGCCGACGCGTCGAAGGTCTTGCTGCGGCCGTCGGCTGCGAGGAAGCGGCCCTTGCACATGGAGATGAAGGTTTCCGGCTGGAGCATCGTGTTGACGCCTCCGACGAGTGCCATGTCGCATTCGCCTCGGGCGATGGCCTGGGCTGCTTCGTGGAAGGCGACCAGCGAGGAGGAACACGCGGTGTCGATCGTCATGCTCGGTCCCTGCAGATCGAATGCGTACGAAATGCGGTTCGACAGGAGCGTGAAGGACGAGCTCGTGGGTGTGTGCATGTTGATCGACGCGCGTGCCGGGGCTGCGACGCGGGGGTACGCCGAGTCGTTGGTGAACCCGCCGACGTACACGCCTACGCTGCAGCCACCGACACGGCCGGCCATGCCCGCGTCGTCGAGTGCCTCCCATGCGGTTTCGAGCAACAGTCGTTGTTGCGGGTCCATGATGGACGCTTCACGAGGCGAGATCCCGAAGAATTCGGGATCGAAGTCCCACATCGGATGGGTGAGGAACCCACCCTTGCGGGTGTACATGCGACCCGGTGCGTCCGGGTCGGGGTCGTAGAACTTTTCGAGGCTCCACCGATCTTCGGGGACCTCGACGATTCCGTCGCCTTTGTCCATCAGGAACTTCCAGAAGCTTGCGGGGTCCTCGATTCCTCCCGGAAAGCGGCAGCCGATACCGACGATTGCAACCTCAACCATGAATTTCCCCTCGGTGATCTTGTTCGACATCTGATCTGGATCGAGAACTGGGTAGTTACCGTGCGTGAACTGTGTCTGGAGTGTCGTTCTCGGCCGGTGCTGCCGGTCGACGACGGGCGAATACGGCAGGGGCCCACCAGTTGGCGTTGCCCATCAGCTTCATGAGGGCGGGTACCAGCGCCATGCGGACGATGGTGGCGTCGATGACCAGGGCGATGATCATTCCGATGCCGACGAAGCGCATCATCGCGAGATCCGAAATCGCGAACGCACCCGTGACGACGAGAAGCAGTAGTGCTGCCGCTGTGATGATGCGTCCGGTCCGGCCGGCACCTTCCAGGATCGCGGCCTCGTTGGATGCTCCTCGTTCCTTCGCCTCGAGCATCCGCGACATGAGGAAAATCTCGTAGTCGGTGGACAGCCCGAAGATCAAGGCGAGGATGACGATGACCATGGTCGCCAGTAGTGGCCCAGGCCCGATTCCGAAGATGCCCGAACCGTGGCCCTCTTGGAACAGCCAGGTGAGAATGCCGAAGGTGGCAGACAGGCTGACGGTCGCCATGAGCACCGCCTTGATGGGCAGTACCACCGACCGGAATGCGACGAACAAGATGACAAGGGTGGCGGTCACCATGATCGCGATCATGAGTGGAATCGCTGCCGCAATGGCGTCCAGGCCGTCCGCGGACAGTGCGGTGATCCCGCCGAGCAGCAGTTCGGTGCCCTCCGGTGCGGTGAGTTCACGTAACCCATCCACCGCCACGTAGGCGCCTTCGGTGCGATCGGGGCTGTCGAAAATCGCTTTCACGACCGCAAATTCGGGCGTATTGGCCATGACCAACGCCGCCGCAACTCCGTCGACGGCGTTTGCGGCTTCTGCGACCGCGGCTGCCTCGGCCGGTGGTGGTGCCACGCCGTCTGTGCCGCGCACCAGGATCGTCGCTCCGTTGTTGGCCAGCGGGAAATCGGCCTGAGTCTGCTCGACCACGGCCCGCGTCGGATGGTCTGCAGGAAGGCCGTCCGCGCTGAGATCTCCCAGCTCGGTGCCGATCGCGGGCACACTCGCCACCGCGAGTGCAGCGAGAATGAGAGCTGCGGTCACCGCAGGCCGCCGCATCACCCGGCGAGCAACGCCGGTCCAGAGGGCGAAAGATCGCTCTTCTCTGCGGCGGATGCGCTCCGGGTGGCGGCTCCAGGAATCGATGCGCGGTCCGAGGATTGCCAATGCGGCGGGCAGCGCCGTCATGGAGACGGTGGCCGCCACGGCAACCGCCCCGATCCCGCCGTAGCCGAAGGAGCGGACGAACGCTTGTGGGAAAGCCAGTAGTCCGAGGAAGCCGCAGACGAGCAGCAGTGACGAATACCGGATGGTGCGACCCGCCGTTGCCACGGTTCGTTCCACGGCGCCACGGGTGTCTCTGCCGGCGCGTAGCTCTTCCCGGAATCGGCTGACGATGAACAGGCTGTAGTCCACCGCCATGCCGAGCCCGACGAGCGTCGCGATGTTCACGGCGAACGAGCTGACCTCGGTGAAGTACGACAGTAGGTGCAGCCAGGCAAGGGCGCCGAATGCCGAGAGCCCGCCGATCACCAACGGCATCGACGCGGCAACGACACCCCCGAAGAAGACGAACAGCAAGATCATCAGCAGTGGGAACGACAGGGATTCGGCCAGTACGAGGTCCTTCTTGGACTGCTCGTTGTAGGCGGCCTCGATGACGCTGTATCCGCCGAACTCGGTGTCGATCGCGTCGAAGGTCATGAGTTCCTGGACCTTCGGAACCAGGTCCAGTCGGGCGTTTTCGTCACCTGCGAGTGGGAACACGGCAAGGGCGGCGGACCCGTCGGTGGAGCGCAGTACCTGCTTCGCGAATGTCGGCGCAGTCCAGTAGGTGAGTGGGGGGCCGGCCAGCCATTGCTCGTCCACCCGGTTCAGACGCTGCGAGACCTCGCCCTCGATCTCGTCGATGGTTCGCCCGTCGGTGGGCCGGAAAGTGACCGTCAGGTCTGCCGAATTGCGCCCGATGGTCTCCTCCATCAAGCGGTCGACTTCTGCGGATTCACTACCCGGGTCGTTGTAGCCGCCGAGGCTGAGCCGATCGAACACGCCCAGACCGAACACGCCGCACAGGAACACGGCGGTCAGGCTGACGGCGAGCACCGCGCGCCGTCGGGACACAACGAACGAGCCCCATCTGCTCATGTTTTCCTCTCGAAGCGTGCGTCCGGCGGGGTGCCGGTAGATCGGTATCGGGTACCCGGGTTCAGGTCGGGTCTGTCAGGCGATACGGCGGGTGATTCCGGCCGATGATGCGGTATCTGTCCCAGACGTCGGGTTCTCCGACGGCCGCCTGCGCGGAGCCGTCGGCGGTGTGGATCGTGGCCGTCGCTTTGCGTCCACTGAGGTGTTCGGACAGGCGGGCGTCCTTGGCCGCGCGTCCGTACCAGCGGTAGATCCCGTCTATCGGCTGCGGATGTCCGTGGAGTGTCACTTCGACATCGATTGTCAAGCAGTCGAATTCGATGGTCGCGATGCCTCGGTAGCCGTCTTCGGTGTCGGGGGTGGGTTCGTCCACCTGGTTGTTCATACGTCATCCCGAGGTGTTGTTGAAAACTGAATGATGTTCGAGCAAAACATATTTGGACCGTTTGTGAACGGATCGCGAAGCTTGTGGCTTCAGTCACTGCGGGGAACCGTAATGGTATACGTTACTGCTGTCCAGTGGATCGGGTCGACGGCGCCGACCATGTCGGTTGGACGCATGAAAACCATTACGCGAGGGGGAGTTTCGTGACAGTTGCCGATGGTGAGACGAGGTCCGACAAATCCGGCACAGCCGCGGTCGGCGTGGCTGCCGACCGCGACAGAGTTGCGGTCCGGCTCCTGAAATCGTCTGCGGAGAAGTTCTTCGATCCGATCGTCGACGTCGATTGGGATGCCCCGTTCGAAGAGGGGAAGGTGTGGCTCCCCGAGCATCGAACATCGCTGTACGGAACGACATTGTGGGAGACATTGACTCCCGAACAGCGAGTGGAACTGGGCAAGCAAGAGCTGGCCGGCATTCTGAGCTTCGCGATCTACGCGGAGTGCTGGGTGGGTCTGATGTTCCTGCGCAGCGTCACCGAGGGCGGGCTCATCGACAAGCGCTCCCAGTACGCACTCACCGAGACGGCGGAAGAAGCACGTCACTCCATCATGTTCGCGCGGCTGCTCTCCAAGATGGGGGTGGAGCACTACCGCCAGCCGAAGTGGCGGTTGTACCTGATGCGCTTCATTTCGTTCGTTCCGCTCGGTCCTTTTTCGTACGGCTCGGTGATGCTCATCGAGGAGATCCTCGACCGGGCTCAGCGTGAGTCCATGAACGATCCGGACATCCAGCCGCACGTGCGCCAGATGATGCGACTTCACGTGATGGAAGAGGCTCGTCACATCGCCTTCGCGCGGGACGAGGTGCGGCGCGGGATGGAATCGCGGGGACGCTTTCGGCGGGCGCCGCACCGCCTGTGTCTGGCGTTCTTGGCGTTGCTGGTGTTCCCGTTGCTGGTGCCCGGGTCCGTCTACAAGTCGGTCGGGATCGGGCCACTGCGCGGCATGCGGGCCGCCAGGCGCGGGCCGCATTACAAGGCGAACATCCAGTACTACTGCGAGCCGATGGCCCGCTTCTTCGTCGACGTCGGCATGTACGAAGGGTTCCTCGCCAAGAAGTTGTGGCGAATGAGCAAGGGCTTGCCCGATGACCTCGTATAGCGAGCCATGCCCGATGACCTCACATGGACAGTCAGGAGAGAAGCAGATGGCGTCACATGATTCATCGGCTGGTGTGGAGGAGAGCGCCGCCGACTTTGCTGCACGGTTCGCGGATGCGTGGCTGGATGCGTGGAATTCGGGTGACCCGGATCGGGTGCTCGCTCTGATGACGCCCGATTGTGAGTACACCGACAGTGGCTGGCCGATCGTCATGCGTGATCACGACGAGGCCAGGGCATTCATCGAGCACATGTTGGTCGCATTCCCGGATGTGCATTTCGAACGCGACGGTGGCGTGATGGTGGAACAGGGCGGCCGGCGGGCGTCGTTCGTATGGCAGATGACGGCGACGCATACCGGCACGATCGAACCGCCGGGGCTCACGCCGACCGGCAAACCCATCTGCATTCGCGGGTTCGACGTGCAGGAGTACGACGGGGAAAAAGTGTCCACCGTGTGGATCGGATGGGACATGGCCGACCTGCAACGCCAGTTGGGTGTGATGCCGCCGATGCACAGCAAGACCGAACGCATGATGGCGAAGATGAGCGGGACGAAAAACCTGTTCGGTCTCCTCGGTCGCTAGAGGTTCGTCTGTAGGTGCTGTGGATTTCGTGGGCGAAACGCCGTGCGGAAATCTTGACGACGGGGACGTTTGGGGTCACTCTGTTCCGTGAACTCGCGCGAACATGCGCGCCGCAGCACCAGGACAGGCGCTCTTCGGATACCCGACTCGACATCTCTCGAGATTGGGTGTACTTTTGGACGTTGCGCTGGCTGCCTCCTGTCCACCCTTCGTTTGCAATGCTGTGAGAGACGTTCTCCTCAGTATTTGTGGCGAGTTTCGTTCGGGTTGTGACCAGCGAAATTCGAAGCAGATACAGCGGCGGTCGCAACAGCAAGAGCGGCCCGCGTGAGGTGCTGGAAGGACGCATCTTGGCAGTCTCTAGCCAGACCAAGGCAGTTTCCGGAATCCCCGGAGCCCCGAAGAGGGTTTCGTTCGCGAAGATTCGCGAACCCCTCGAAGTTCCCGGGCTTCTTGATCTACAAACCGATTCGTTCGAGTGGTTGGTCGGTGCGCAGAGCTGGCGTGACCGCGCCGAAGCGCGCGGCGACAGCGCAGTCTCCGGCGGCCTCGAGGACATCCTCACGGAGCTTTCTCCGATCGAGGACTTCTCGGGGTCCATGTCTCTGTCCTTCTCGGACCCCCGTTTCGACGAGGTGAAGGCCTCGACGGACGAGTGCAAAGACAAGGACATGACCTACGCGGCGCCGTTGTTCGTCACCGCGGA
>JAAZAD010000264.1 GCA_012514505.1 Rhodococcus sp. (in: high G+C Gram-positive bacteria)
GTACGCGACGCGCCGATCCACACTCCTCAACAGGGGTGGGCGGGGATCCATTCCCCGCCCTGCCGGACGTGACCGGGTTCACCCGCCGTCGTGGGCATGGTGGGCCGTGCCGGCCACCTGCGTCACCTCGTGCACCTCGTCGGCGCCGACCACCACGAACTGCCCCATCATCCCGGCGTCCTCGTGTTTGAGCAGGTGACAGTGGTACATGTACGGCATCGCCGGATCGGTGTGGCTACCGAACGGAACGAGCAGCCGCACCGTCGCCGCCGGCGGGATGAAGACGGTGTCCTTGCGCCCCGCCAGGGACGGATGGTCGGGACTCATCCCGGTCATGCCGAGGATCTCGAACTGCACGTCGTGGATGTGGAAGTTGTGGATCGTGCCGCTGGCGTTGGTCACCTCCCACAGTTCCGTGGTGCCGGCGACGATCACCTCGTCGATCCGGCTCATGTCCATCTCGCGATCGTTGATGGTCGTCGACGACGTCAGGTCGATGCGGCGGGTGTTGCTCGGCTCCCCGAGCTCCGGGAGGGTCGTCAGCTTCTCCGGGATCGCGGCCGACGACCCGAGCACGGGTGCCGCCCGCAGTTCGAGGACGTCCAGGCGATCGTCACCACCGGAGAAGCGGTCCTGGAAGAAGCCGGCCTTCAGCTCGGGTGGGGTGCTGCGCAGCACGTGGCTCGAACCTGCTTCCGGCCGGACGACGATCTCGGCGCGCTCACCCGGCGACAGCTGGAGGCTGCGGACGGCCTGCGGTTCCTCGAGCAGACCGCCGTCGCTGCCGACGACGAGGAACGGCATCCCGGTGTCGAACGAGAAGTTGTAGACGCGCGCGTTCGACGCGTTGAGCACCCGGAGCCGGACCGTCTCGGTGCCGACGTCCAGGAACGGTCGCGGTGTGCCGTTGACGAGGATCTCGTCGCCGAGCGTCCCGACGTCGGCGAAGATCGCGTTGCTGTCGTCGAGCTGATCGCCCTCGAACTTCCGGTCCTGGACGATGAGGGGGATGTCGTCGACCCCGTAGTCGTGGGGGAGCGGCGACGTGCCGGGTTCGTCGATCAGGAACATGCCCGCGACACCCCGGTACACGTGCGCGGCGGTGGAACCGTGCAGGTGCGGGTGGTACCAGAGGGTCGCGGCCGGCTGATCGACGGTCCAGTACGGCGACCATGTCGTTCCCGGCTCGATCGGCTGGTGCGGTCCGCCGTCCATCGCCGCGGGCAGGTGCATGCCGTGCCAGTGCATCGTGCTCGTCTCGTCGAGTTCGTTCGTGACGTTCACGCGCACGTTCTCACCCCGCACGGCGCGGAGGGTGGGCCCGAGATAGCTGCCGTTCACTCCCCACGTCCGGGTGTCGGGGCCGTGCCCGAGGTCGGTCGTGCCGCGCTGCATGGTCAGGTCGAACACGCGTGTGCCGTCGGCGTCGACGGTGCCCGACTCGACGGGAGGGATGCGCAGGGCGGTGTCGAAGTCGACGCGTCCGGTGGTGTCGATCGCGCGCGTGGTCCACGCGTGGACGGCCAGGCCACCGATGACCGCCACGAACGCGAGGAAGAGCACGAAGGGTATGGCGAGCAGACGCACCAGGAGTTTCACGACATCCATGCTCGTTCTCCCGCACTCTCGGCACATCCGGCGTGGCACCGGATTTCATGGTGGGGGAGAACCCTGAGCGACCCTCAGGAAACGCTGTGCAGGCGCGCCGCCTGCCGCACGAGATGGTCCCGCTCGGGGACGCTGGTCGCCAGGTGTGCGGCCTCCGTGTAGAGCCGGGCCGCCGTGGCCGTGTCGCCGGCGCGTTCGTGGAGATATGCCGCGGCCGCCGTGTACCGAGGCAAGCCGGGGTCGAGTTCGGCCAGCGCCGCGAGACCGGCCTGCGGTCCGTCCGCCTCACCGACCGCGACGGCGCGGTTGAGGCGGGCCACCGGGTTGTCGGTGAACCGCAGGAGCTCGTCGTACCACTCGACGATCTGCACCCAGTCGGTCTCCTCCGCAGTGCGTGCGTCGGCGTGAAGGGCGGCGACGGCGGCCTGTGCCTGGAACTCGCCGAGCCTGTCGCGGGCGAGTGCGGCCTGCAGGATCTCCACGCCCTCCGCGATCATGCGCGTGTCCCACAGGCTGCGGTCCTGTTCGGCGAGGGGGACGAGACTGCCGTCCGGCCGGATGCGCGCCGCTCGCCGGGCGTGGTGGAGCAGCATCAACGCGAGCAGACCCGACACCTCGGGGTGGTCGATCACCGCTGCCAGCCGGCGCGTGAGCCGGATGGCCTCGGTGGCCAGGTCGACGTCACCCGAATAACCCTCGTTGAACACGAGATAGAGCACCCGCAGCACCGTCGCGACATCGCCCGGCCGATCCA
>JAAZAD010000031.1 GCA_012514505.1 Rhodococcus sp. (in: high G+C Gram-positive bacteria)
GAACATGCCCCACCCGGCATCGTGCACCGACTTCGCCAACCGCGTCCGCGCCACACCCTTCACGCACAGATCCTCGACGAACACCGCTTGATTTTCGCGGACGATCGCCGTGGAGTGTTTGTGCGCCCAATCTCTGCGGGCATCGGACACCTCGGCGTGGGCCTTGGCCACCCGGATGCGGGCCTTGGCACTGTTCTTGCTGCCCTTCTCCTTGCGAGACAGACTCTGCTGCGCCCTGCGGAGTCTGCGTTCGGCGCGTCGGAAGAACCTCGGGGACTCGATGACCTTCCCATCCGAGAGCACCGCGAACGCGGCGAGCCCGAGGTCGATCCCCACCTCGGTGTCGCACTCCGGCAGCGGCTCGTCGGTGGTCTCCACCACGAACGACGCAAAATAGCGGCCTGCCGCATCCTAAATGATCGACACACTCGACGGCTCCGACGGCAACTCCCGTGACCATGCCACCTTCACCTCGCCGACCTTCGCGATATACAGCTTCCGGTTGTCCCGGATACTGAACCCGTTGCGGGTGAGTCGGATCGTCTGCCGGTTGTCCTTGCGGGACCGGAAGCGCGGCGCCCCGATCTTGCGGCCCTTCCGCTTACCGGACAGTGAGTCGAACCAGTTCCGGTACGCGCGCCGCGCGTCCTGACATGCCTGCACCAACACCACCGACGCGACCTCGGCCAGCCACGCCCGCTGCGGGGTCTTCTTCGCCTCGGTGACCACCTGTTTCTGCACGTCGGTGTCCGAGATTTTCACCCCGGCCGCATACGCCTCCTGCCGGGCGCGCAACGCATCGTTGAACACCACCCGCGCGCATCCAAACGACCGGGCCAGCATGTCCTGCTGGCCGGGCGTCGGATAGACGCGGTACTGGTATCTGAGTTGCACGCCCGCACCGTACAAGCGACCACCGACTCACACCGTTCGAGAGATCGGCTATCCCGCCGGCGAACGACCGGGCTTGCGCCGAAGACAGTGTGGTCAACCGGCGGACAGTACTGCGAGCACCGTCGCGACACACATCGACGGACCATGCGGCAGCACCGTCGACGTGAAAGGCCGCCCGCCCGACGAAGGCCGCTCGATTCGTCGCCACAGCAGCACGAGCACTCCGGCAACGGCGGTCAGCAGCGGGGGGAGCAGCAGCGTGATTGTCAAAGCCTGCGCGCCGGCGACACCCGCGGCGCCGCCCAGTCCGATCGCGAGTTTGACATCGCCGGCGCCCAGGGAACGCGGGGAGAGAAGATGCGCGGTGAGCATCACCCCGGTCAAGAGCGCAGCGCCGACCGCGGCCGCGCGGCCGTGCCCCGCGCACACCCCGATCGCCACGACCGCCAGTCCCCCACCGAGGGTGAGCACATTGGGAAGCCGTCGCACCAGCAGATCGACCCCACTGCAGCTCACGCACCACCACATCAACAATGCGAGGGCAGCTGCTGCGGGCCACGTCGCCGCGGTGGCGAGGGCGCCGCCGGTGGCGCACGCGATCTCGCATGCGCCGCGCCACGGCTCGGCTCCGGACAGTCGCGCCGTGAGCTTCCGCACGCACACGCCTACCATCGCTCCGAGCAGCGCCATCATCACTACGGGCATCACGACTGCGGTGAACACACTCGCAGCATGGGCCGTTCACGCCGACCGTAGGTGCCACCGGTCGCGGAATCGTCGAATCTGTGGATCGATGCACCTCCTGTGGACAACTCGACATGCAAGCATGAGCGGGTCGGTCGTTCCGGTTTTCCCGGCTGGGAGGGAGTTTCACTGATGCAGGTGGCAGAACTTCTCGAGCACGTGGGATCCGCGATCGATGTCGTCGGTGTCGCGTGCATCGTTCTCGGCGCGACAGTGTCCACCTGGATTGCGTTGGATTCGTGGCGGCGCAGGAACGGCGCGAAGATATACGAACCCTATCGACGAAATCTCGGGCGCTCCATCCTGCTCGGACTCGAGTTCCTGGTCGCGGCCGACATCATCAAGACCGTCGCGGTCACTCCCACGTTCACGTCGGTCGGGGTGCTCGCGATCATCGTCCTCATCAGGACATTCCTCAGCTGGTCGCTCCAGCTCGAGATCGAAGGCCGGTGGCCATGGCAGAAGGAGAAGCCCGCCGTCACGGCGAGCTGAGATCGTCGCGGCGGCGCAGCAGGAACTGTCGTTCGACGTCGTTTCCGGTCTGTTCGGCCGCGAGGGTGTACTCGGCCGCAGCCTCCGTCCTGCGGCCGAGGCGTCGCAGCAGATCGGCGCGCACGGCGTGGGCCACGTGGTAGCGGTCGAGTGCGAGTGTGTCGACGATCTCCAAGGCGACTGCCGGGCCGTCGACCTCTGCCACCGCAACCGCGCGGTGCAGCGCGACGACGGGCGTGGGCGCGACCGAGTACAGCTGATCTTGACTTCCTCCTCCGCGTGAACGCAGAGGATTCCTACGCAGCCTCACCATCCGGCAAGGTCTGTTCAGCGGGTTCCTGCTTCACCGGGTCCGCGCATGCAAGCACACGTCTTACGCTCCCTCCACAAGCGTTTACCCTCTCCACCAGCCCGGCGGCGAGCATCACATTCACAGCAGCGTTGTAATCCCGATCCAACACCACACCACACGACGGGCACACCCACTCCCGCACATCCAACGGCTTCGCCCCGTCCCGCACCCCGCAACATGCGCATACCTGCGACGTCGGTTCCCATCGGCCGATGGTGTGCACCACCCGGCCGTGCTCGGCGGCCTTGTCCTTGATCAGCCGGGTCAAGATCGACCAACCCGCATCGTGCACCGACTTCGCCACCCTCGTACGCGCCAAACCCGCCACCGACAACCCCTCGAGGGC
>JAAZAD010000265.1 GCA_012514505.1 Rhodococcus sp. (in: high G+C Gram-positive bacteria)
AGCCCCGCCGCGAACGCGCCCGGGGTCACGTGCTGGACGTACACCGAGAAGAAGAACCCGCCGCAGATCCCGACCAGTACCACCACTGAGGACAGCAACGTAGACACGAAGGTCGCCGCCAACACCCGCGGCACCACGAGCGCCTGGATGGGGTTGATGCCCATCACGCGAAGGGCGTCCAACTCTTCACGTATCGTCCTCGCTCCGAGGTCCGCGCACATCGCCGTTGCTCCCGCACCGGATATCACCAGGACGGTCACCACGGGACCTAACTGCGTCACCGCTCCGTACGCTGCGCCTGTGCCGGAAAAATCTGCGGCACCGAACTCCAGCAACAAAATGTTGAAGGTGAACATCAGCAGCACCATGAACGGCACCGCCAGCATCAACGTCGGCAACAGCGAAACCCGCGCCACGAACCACGATTGCAGCAAGAACTCCCGCCACGCGAACGGTTTGCGTGGAATGAGCACCAGAGTGTCCAGCGACATGGCGAAGAACCCACCGACGGCGCGTGCCGGCTTGCCGATCGCCGACGTGTTCAGCAACACCATCACAGACCGTTTCGTCGATGTTGGGTCGTAGCCGTGTTCGCCATTTCTGAACCCGGTGAAAACCAGGTGCGCACCGGATTCTGCTGGAACGTTGGCACTGTCCCTAGCCCCTGGTCGTCGGCTTGGTGGATCCGTTGGTGCTGGGGTCAGCCGGCTTGATATCGATCCCCTCGACGGCGAGCAGCTCCGTCAGCGCGGCCTCTGCCGGGCCTTCGGCGGACAGCGGATTCACAATGCCCAGGCGCACTGCCTCGTTCAGGGCGAGCCCGGCCACCACCAACCGTGCGGCCACGACCAGCAGCCGTGTCGAGGGCGGCTCGATACCGGCGTGGCGGGCCCGTCGTAACGCCACTGCGCTGCGCACCAGCCGCTCGGCGATGTCCTCAGACACCCCCGACTCGTGGATGACGACCCGTGCTTCGAGCTCGGGTCTCAGATAGTCGACTGCGACCGTCACGAAGCGTTGCCGGAAGGATGGCTTCAGCTCCTTGAGCAAGCTGCGTGACTCTGGGTTGTACGACGCCATGAGCGCGAATCCCTCAGCGGCGGGGATTGTTTCGCCGGTCCGGTCGAGGTAGAGCTCCCGGCGGTCGTCGAGAAGGGAGTGCAGGACCGCCAACGTGTCGCGGCGTGCCTCTGCGACCTCGTCGAGGTAGCACACATCGCCGTTGCGGACGGCCGTGGTGAGCGGACCGTCCACCCACCGGACATCTCCACCCACCACCAGGTAGCGGCCCAGCAGGTCACTGGCAGACAGTTCGTCGTGACACGAGACGGTGATCAGCGGTCTGCCGAGTGTCTCGCTCACGTGACGGACCAAACGCGTCTTACCGCAGCCGGTCGGCCCTGTCAGCATCACCCCGACGCCGCTCACGCAGGCCGCACGCATCGCGTCGCATTCCCCGCCGGCCGGCACGTAATACGCGCTGTCTGGCTCGAATTCGACTGCCGCTGTGGCGTTTTTCATTGACTAGTCAACTCCTCGTGTACGCGGCCGAGGACTGCGGGCAGATCCGCAGCTCTCGACACTCGATGGAACCGGCCAGGGCCGAACCGACGTTCAAGCTGCCCGTCGGTGGCCTTGCCGACCGCTAGCTGACGAAAGATGACGCCCGCCGCGACGGCCTCCTCGACCGCGCGGTTGACATCGGCATCGGCGTAGGCACCCTCGTAGCCTTCATCGGATGGCACCGCGTCGCCGATCGACAGCAGTACCCTGCGTTCTGCAGGCGCTTCCGCCAGCCTCTTCGTCACGTGGCGCAGGGCTGCGCCAAGGCGCGTGTAGCCCGACGGCCTGATCTCCGCTCCCGCAGGCAACGACCACACGGGATCGCTGAAGTTGCGCAGCCGGATGACCTCTACCCGGTGACGGGTTTCGCCGGTGAAGGCAAACACGGCGAATCGTTCGGCGCTGCTGCTCATCCCGGCGCACAGCGCGTCGCTGCACGCGAGTTGGAGCTTGAACTCCGCCCCGCCCCGGCCCTGTAACGAGGACGTAGCGTCGAGCAACATCGCCGTGGCGACATCGCGCTGTGCGGGCAGCATCGCCTGATATATCCGGTCGTCTGTATATCCCCCGGCCTTGGACTGCCCGAACTGCTCCACGTAGGCGGAGACGTCGAGTTGGTCACCGTCGTCCATCCGGCTCCGCCGGGCCAGTGCATGCGGGGCCATGAACCAACGTCGAATCTTCGGATCCAAGGTGGTATGCCGGTCATATCGCGGTGTCATTCGTCGTTCCACGACCGTGACGAAGTCTTGGCGGTACCGGCTGAGTCGGTAGTCCCACTCCGGATACGGCACGCCTACCCGGCGGTCGGCGTCACTGGATTCGGCTTCGCTGTCGGGCGATTCCTCGAAGATGACCAGCCGAGCAGATTCGCCCTCCGTGCCGCCGACCGGCATCGCGAGGCGCATGTGACGCAGATTGCGCCGGCTAGACCATGGCACCCGGTTGCGTCGCTTGCCGTCTCCGATGATTCGCTCACGGTGCTGGCTCAACGGTCGGATCCCGGGCGGAACGCCGAACAGCTCAGGAACATTGAGCACGAGGTTGCTGCGAGCCAACTCGTACGCCTGCTGCAGCAACTCGTCGACGTCGCTGACCGGTTCCGCCCGCTGGTCTGGCACCATCGCCGCGTAGCCCGGCGACATCGCAGGCCACGATGCGGTCGCCCAGCCCATCGCCGCGCGGCCCTCCACGATCCGCAACGCCCGTCGTTCCCGGGGCGTCAGCACCGACCAGTCGAGCGTCGACACCATCTCCTTGGTGGGCGAACTCTGCAACGCGATGCCCAGGGTCATCGCCCGAATGACGGTGATTCCCGGAGGGTTCGACTGCGCTACAGGCACATAGACGGTCGATAGGTCCGTGCCGAACGAGCCGCGCTCACCCGAGACGAGCTGGGTGGCGTGTCGTCGCCCGCCGCTCAGCGCCGGAGC
>JAAZAD010000266.1 GCA_012514505.1 Rhodococcus sp. (in: high G+C Gram-positive bacteria)
GAGGACGCGGACGGCAACCGCTCCGCTCCCACCACAGGGACCGTCACACCGACAGACACGACGCCTCCGACGTTGGTCACCAGTGTGCCTGCCGACGGCGCCAGCGGGATCGCTGCCGTCTCCGTGCTTCGGTTCGAGTTCTCCGAGCCGATGCTTCGAGCCGGCTTCGACGTACAGGCCTGCGAGGTGAGTAGCATCGGTGTCGCTGCGCCATGCGGATCGGCGGTGAGCACGCCGTTCGACGAACCCACCTGGAGCGAAGGCGACGCGACCGCACAACTCGGCGTCGCGGGCATGTTCGCAGCAGGCGTCGCGTACCGCGTGACGGTGACGGGCAGTGACACGGCAGGCAACGAGCTAGCGACGACTGCGATCGAGTTCGCCGTTGCCGCAGTCGCCGACGACACGCCGCCTCAGGTGATTGACGTGGCCGCGACCGTCGATGCAGGCCTCAACCGCCTTGAAGCCGTGTTCACGTTCAGCGAAGCCATGGACCAAGGAAGCGTCCAGGACGCGTTCGAGAGCCAACCGAGTCTCGCGTGCTCGTGGACGTGGATCGACCCACAGACTGTGCGCTGCAGGGTGACCTCGGGCCTGCAGCAGTTCACCGACTACCTCGTCGTGTTCGGAGTCGGAGCCGCCGACACGGTCGGCAACACGCTCGAGGTCCCGTGGTCCACCACCGTCGCCGTCGGTGACCTCGCCCCACAGCTCGTCAAGGTCACGCCGGGGTACGACGCGTTGAACGTCAACGTCACGTCCCCCATCTCGTTCACGTTCACCGAAGCCCTCGACCCGACGTCACTCGCGTTCAGCGCGGTCAAGAACAGCAACAGCACGGCCGTTCCAGGCAGTGTGTCCTTCGCGACCGACTCCAAGTCGTTCACGTTCACCCCCAGTCAGTCATACGGCTACTCGGAGTTCGTCTTCTGGTACGTCACCACGCTCAAGGACGCAACAGGAACGTCGATCCCTGCCCCGTTGAGCGGGAGCTTCAGGACCCGCCTTCAGGCCGGTTTCTAAGGAGTCACGAGTGAGAACCTTCCGTCTAGCCGCAATCGTACTGGTCGTAGCAGGGACGTTGAGCGCATGCGGGGGGCTCGGTCCCCCCGTCGACGAGGTCGTGGTCAGAGACGAGACCGTGGTCCTCGACGCGGCGGCTCGGACCATGCTCACCGAGTCGCGTGAGGACGGCACGCTGGTCTTCACCAGCGCAGGCGGCACGCCGCTGCCTGCCATCGACGTCGGCAGCGTCCTGGTCAGCGAGCCGTCGACCGCAGCCCCGGACGGGTTGCTGCGTCGCGCGACCGCCGTAGACGACTCGGTGCCCGGCGTGCTCACCGTCACGACCGAACAGGCCACGTTCGGTGAGGCCATACAGAAGGGGTCGATGAGCGCCGAGTTCAGCATCACCGCCAACGACCCTGGCGAGTTCACGCCCGCTATCGAAGGAGTCGCCCTGGCGGTACCGATGCAGGAGAGCGGTACCGCGGCTGCAGCCGGTCTCGGCTCCACCGCGCTCGAAGACGGCATCGGACTGACGTTCGACACGATCATCTACGACGGCGACGGCGACAAGGACACGAAGCACGACCAGGTGAAGGCACTGGGAGAGATCCGCCTCAAGCCGGTCATCAAGGTCGATCTCGACCTCGACTGCCAGGGGTTCCTCTGTCTCGACAGCGACATCGACTTCATGTTCAAGGTCGGGGTGGAGGAGGTCGCACGGATCGGGTTGACGGGCAAGGGCGTGCTCGGCCTCAACATCAAACAGACGATCACGCTCGGCACCTACAAGGGGGCGCCGAAGACGTTCTTCATCGGACCCGTACCGGTCGTCATCACACCGAAACTGGTCATCGAACTGCGCTTCGACGGATCGGTCGGCGTCACGGTGTCCTATGAGGTGAGCCAGACCCTCACGGCAGTCCTCGGAGCCAAGTACGACGACGAGTGGAGCAACCTCAGCGAACTCGACAACGAGTTCAACGTCGGACCCGTGCAGACCGACTCGCCCATCTCCGCCGTCGTCGACGGCAAGGCCAAGGGCGCGCTACGCGGGGAACTGATGTTCTACGGCATCGTGGGGCCGACGCTCGAGATCGTCCCTTGGGTCGGCCTCGACCTGCGCTACCCGCGCGACCCCGTCTGGAAGCTCAACGCCGGCCTCGAAGGCAACGTCGGGGTGCGCATCGACGTTCTCGGGTACACCAAGGCGTGGGACTCGCAACTGTTCGATTTCAACGCCGAGGTCGCTCAGTCCGTCAACTCCGCACCCGTCGTGAGCTTCCTGTCCGGTCCGGTGCAGGAGA
>JAAZAD010000032.1 GCA_012514505.1 Rhodococcus sp. (in: high G+C Gram-positive bacteria)
GCAGGGTGGACCGACTACCGGAACGCGGACCCAGCGTGTACGGCCTGACCGCACGGTAGGTGGTTGAGGTCGACGAACAGTCCGTCGCGTTGCGTTCGGGGTACAACGGTCGTCCAGGAGCCACGCCACCATGGTCGCCGTCGCTCACTGATCATCACCACTTTACGGTTGATCGACCCGAGACGGGATGGGCAAGCCTGCCCCTGTACAGAATCGCGCGCGACCCCCCACGCGCACTGGACTATTGGATTGGTACCGCCGCGTCATCCTCGCCGCGCTGCCGGCGCTCCATCTTGACCGACGGCCCCTACCCGGTGCTGTCCGCATGGAGATCGGAGCGGGCGTAAACAGCACCCTTGACAGGCCCTTCCTTCAACGATGCGACTATTCCTCGCGGCGATTCTCTGGCGTCCACTGGCACGCAGGGGTGCTATCGTGGCCGCTACCCGATGGCCTGGGGTCAGGTGCGGGACCGGAGGTTGATATGGAGGTCGCGCAATTGATCAAGTGCGACTTCGACATTTTGGCGGACTGTCCAGGTGTCCCGTACGGGCACTCCGCACAACGCGAGAAGCACGCGAGTTTCGGGATGGGGGAGCGGGTCGCGGAGTTGGATCGTCGTCGAGCCGTGGGTGGTCTTGACGTTTGCGATGATGGAAGTGCCGGATCGGTGGTCGAGGCCGTACATGAGGCGGCGTACATCGAGGGGATCGAGTTCCCGGCGTCCGACGACAGTACCGGAGCGCAGCTCCACGATGGCGTACCCGGACCATTCACCGAGAGCGTTGTGGCGCGCGAGGTAGCGGCCCTGGTGTGCTTGGTGAAAAGGAGACCACCGATCCTCCTGACGTGAGTGCAGGCGGGATGAATCAGGTTGGTAGATACGGAGAGTTGCCGAGCTGTCGTCCGGATCTGCGAGTGGTGCTTCGAGCATGCAGGATGTCCACTGGTCGAGAGGGACGTTCGGAATGCGCGCCCAGTCGTTGAGGCTGAGCACCGGTAGGCCGAGGATTCGGACGTCATCGAGTCGCTTGATCATTCGGATAGGCCCGTCGAGCGTCAGAGCACGCTGCACTGTGCTCGGGAAGCTTCGGATCGGAACGCCACTGACCAGAAGATGTGTCCGTCCGGCTGCGCTGTCGACGCAGACGATCGTGCCGGTGGTGGATACCCATTGACCGCGTCCGAGTTCGGCCAGGTCACCTACCGCGACGAGATCGTCCAGGTACTTGCGCAGGGTCCGTCTGCGCGTGTATTCGTCGACCGTCCCATTCTGGAGCGCAGTGTCCACGTCCATCACACGATCGAGCAGTGTCCGCGTGGAGACTGGGGTCCGTCCACTGGTGGACGCCCACGCGATCGCCCGAATCGTCTCGTAAGCAAGCGGTGCCTTCGGTGTGCTCAGCGGGAGGCCCAGAGCCGAGCAGACGTGCGCGACCGTTGCCGAGGGCGCGAGTTGTTCGATATGGGGTGCGCCGGGGATCATGCGAACCTGCGACGGAATCGGTTCGCGAGCCGGCGGAATGACTGCGTATCCGCGTTGTCGATCCCGCACCATTTCGCGACACTGGCGGCAGCTGCGTCCAGGTCGGGTCCGGGCAGTGATGTGGCGAGCGCCGGGAGCAGAATGGACGTCGCAATCGCATTCGCTACTGCATCACCCTTCGCGATCTCATGATGTGCATCTCCGAATCGATGTGCTGTGGTGGACAGCCCGTTGTCGAGGACCCAGTACTCGCCGAGGAACTCACTCAAACGCGCAGTCAACTGGTGTACGTGTGTCGCTGTGGGAAGCTTCGCCCCGAGATTCAGTCGAGCAGGCGTCACGTGGCCGGGATGATTCTCGGTGGGTGCCGGCACATCGATGGCAACGCAGAAACCCCAGATGTAGGGACTCAGTGGCGCAGTCGTAACACCAGCGACGGCGGTTGCAGCAACAAGGAGGTTTTTGTGGATCATTGCGTGTGTACAACCCACGGTGTCCTGCACGGCCACCGGTACCGCGATAGTGCGATCAGGGGCTTGTAGCCACGGAAGCAGATACGATTCCGTAGGGGCTTGATTCACGGATTGGAGTACGAGCATTGCCGGACCGCCGGCTTCTGCCTCCCTGCTGGCGGCGAGGAGTAGGTCGGCATGCATTCGCTGTTTCGTCGGGTCCGATGCTCGAACACCGAGAAGGTCTATTGGACTGAGGAAGTCGTGGGCCACCGGAAGCGAAGTGATGCGTCCTGCACATGCTGCAGTGGCATATGCTGCGAGAGCAGCAGTGGCTCCGTTGCCGCTGACGACCGGTATCAATCCTGCACGGAAGGAAGCGTGGATCTTGCGAAGTGCCTTGTGCGGTAGACCGTATGCGTTGGCGGCTTCACGTAGGAACTGGTCGAATTCGGGCGCCTTGTTGACGGTGACTGCGCCATTCCTGGAGCTGAACGGACGGGATGTGCGGACCGGAGTCGATTTTGGAGGGCGGTCTGCGGTGTGCCCGAGGGCGCGAAACAACACGGAGTCCGCCAGGAGTTCCGAAGCGTCATCCACCGCTTGCCCGACCTTTTCGAGCACTCGTGATTCGAGGTTGTCGAGCTGCTGGCTCACAGACTGATCGACCGCGATAACCTGGTTGCGCTTCACCTCCAGTGTGTGCTCGAGGTCGCGAAGCTCGCTGCGGAGCTTTGCTTCATCTTCGCGGAGGGACCCGAGTTCGCTCTCGAAGTCCCTCCGTCCTTCCGCGAGTGCCTTTGCGCGTGTGGACTTTCGGATCTTATCCAGCTCTGACGCCACAGTCGGATGTGATAGAAGTTGTTCTGTGAGCTCGGATGCACGAGATCTGATGGCGTCGCTCTCGGAACAGATTCTCAACGCGCGCTCGATACGAGCGAGTTTGTTCCTCCGGTCGCGCGAGTTCTCGGAGGTACGAAGCAGACTCGCGGCTTCCTGGATGTGAGTTCTGGTACTGAGCAGCTCGGGTGTCGGAATCCCGGCTTCCTTGGTGACTTCCACTGCGTTCCGCAGTGCGGTCTCGAGTATTTCCTCGTCGCTTCGACAGTCGACGAAATCAGCTGGGGGAACGGTCGGATTGTTGTAGTAGTAGTATTTGCCCTCCGGGCCGTGGATGACAGCTTGTGCTGCAGATCGAACCGGTACTCGGTCGAGCCGTCCGAACTCACCCGGCGCCGCGGACTTCGTGCCTGCGTGTCCGATCTTGAAGGGCCCGACGAGTTTGTCATCTGCGCACCACAGATACACCTCGCGTGCACGACCGGAGTTCTGCGGGGCGGGCATGCGAGTCCGGAGTTGTTCTGCAGCATCTGCGTAGTTCAAGTTCCGCAGGTCTTCGACAGGTGGCAGTGCGAGCCCATCGGATACCGAGAAATGATCCTCCCCGTGTGCGTTGTGGTCGGCTCGGCACGAGACGACCGCGCCTTCTTCGATGTCGGGTGCCTTCCGCCAGAACAGCCGCCCCCGCGTCGGGTAATCCGAACGATCTGGCTTCTCCCAGCCGGCGCCGACGTCGTGGTAGAGCGGCCTGACGCTGCCGATCCTCTTCTCGCGATTGACCCGCTCCACGATCCCGATAACCAGGGTGCCAGCTGCAACTACCATTCGACCAGCATAAACGGACCTTTACGACGTTTGGGACTCGCGTCCTGTTTTCGGACTCGCCAGTGGGGGACAGTCGGGTCGGACGCAGAGTCGGCCGCGATAGCGTACGTAGTTTCCCAGGTGAGGCGAGCTGGGAACTCGACGTTCGCTTCGTCGGTATGCGAGGTAGGGGACTCGGGAAGTTCGATCCGTACATGGCCGAGGTTTCCCGCATCGATCGTTAGGGACTCGGCAGTTGCCGAATGTGCGGCGAGCCAATCGGCCACATCGAGTGCTGAACCTGACTGAAGCTGGTCTTTTCGACCGGAAGAATGGTGGGCGGTTGCCTGAAACCGCAGATGGTGGATCTCGGAGACAATCTTCACTGGGGTTGTGCGTGAGTTGGCATGATGCGTCGTGAAGGGAAGGATCCGGTTGTCTCCGTAGAGGACGGACCACACCGGGGTGAAGTCGTCCATGGGTACGCTGGACTCGTTGACGACCTCGAAACGGATGATGTCGCGCTTGGCGTCGGTCCGCAGGTACACGGTGCCGGTTTCGATGGCGGTGACGGCGTACGCGGTCGTCGATGTCGGGGCGCGCCGTTCCAGTTGTGTGGCGCTGATCGTCGCGTGTGATTCCGCAACCATTGCTGTCGCCTGCTTGGAGGGGATCACGGCCAGGGGGTCGCCGAGGTAGAAATGCGGCGTCCCGTCGGGTCCGTACTCGACGGCAGGTGTGAGGATGCGGGTGCGGCTTCGACGTTCCTCGACTGCGATGCCGAACTGCGACAGCCACGAACTGACGCTGCCGGTTGCTCTGGTGGGCAGAGTGATCATCCAGGCCGACCAGTTGGTTCCGTCTGTCGTTTTCGGTATCAGCGGTTTCACATCGAGTTGCTGGGGCGGTTCGGCTTGTTCGGTGCCGACGAGGACCAATTGATCTGCCCAATACACCGGGGTGGACCAATTGTATCGTCGGAAGGAGCCGCCTCGATAGGGGACGAACAGAACTCCGTGCGTCGGTAGGCCCTGAAGTGTGTGCTGCCACCTCTTCGGCTGTAACCCGGCCGGCCACTGCCCGCTCGTCCGGACCTGTGTCTCGTGTCGGCTCGGCGGGACGTCGACAGTGTTGCCACCGGTGCCGGGCCACAGAACGGTCCCGCCGATCTGGCGAGGTCGAGTGCCGCGCTGGTGCACTTCGATCCTCGCGGATGTGAGTGTCGAACGAGTCGATCGTCGGGTCTCGCCGGCGGTAAGCGGAGTGAGTTCGAGGTGGAGGGTCCACTCGCTGTCGTCGACTTGAAGATGGAGCAGTGAACCAGCACCCGACTCGTTGTGGTGGTCGTGTGTGCCCGACCCCGGATGGTATTGCTCGCAACGGATCGTGCCTTCGCCGTTGTTGTGTGCGAAATGCGAGATCTTCACTTTCCCCGGCCTGAGATGCACCCGACCACAACAGCACGGACACAGGTAGCCGGGATGAGGCTCCGAATCGAGTGCTGAGACGTAACGGTGGAGAGCCAGGTCGTATGCGCGCTCCAATGTGGCTTCCTCGCTTCCTCTTGCCGAAGCGCTATGACTCGGCGGTAGCGTGCAGGGGCTTGCTCGGCTCGCCCACCACACCACGAAGAGTCGGTCCCGCGCCCATTTCGCCGCGACAGCGATCGTTCACACTGTAGGGCGTCCTTGCAGTCACCATCGGGGAGGGTATCGGCGATAGCGTGGGGGAGGGTGGATACGTCGGAGAGTGCGACGACATTCACTCGTCCAACACTCGATCGAGGGCGTCGGCATCGAGCCAGGTGAACAACGTGCGCAGGGCCGCCGCTACCGGCTTTCGTCGCTGATCGCGGTGGACGATAAGACGATCCGGGGAGCACGCACCGCGGCGGGGCGGTCCCCGCACCTGGTGGCCACGGTGACCCACGAGGATGTCGTGGTGCTCGGGCAGTGGCGGACCGCGGACAAGTCCAACGAGA
>JAAZAD010000033.1 GCA_012514505.1 Rhodococcus sp. (in: high G+C Gram-positive bacteria)
CGAACCGAGTCCGTGTGGGAATGCAACTGGAAACTGCTGCTCGACACGTTCATGGAGTCGTATCACGTCGCTTCGCTGCACCGCCGGCTGCTGCCGGACCAGCCTGGACACCGCATGTGGTTCGAACGGTTCGGTGATCACCTGCGCATCCCGGTGCCCGGACCCACGCTCTATGAGCAGCGCTCCCTCGCCCCCGACGACCGTCGGCTGGTCGGCCATGCGACCGTGCAGCACTTCCTCGCACCGAACGTCATGCTGAACCACGTGTTCGACTACCTGCTGATGTGGCGTTTCGTGCCGCTTGCTGTCGACCGCACGGTCGCCCAGCTCACGCGCTACTGGCCCACCCCCGTCGACGACGAGTTGCGAGCGAAGCTCGACCGCCGCTTCGCGTGGCAGGAGCGACTCACACGCGACGAGGACTATCCCGCGTCGGAGCGGATACATCGCGCGCTCGCGTCGGGCCGAATCGACACCAACGTCTTAGGGCGAAACGAGGCTGCGGTCATCGCTTTCCACGAGATACTCGAGCGCCGGATCGGAATGGTGTCCTGATGCCGAAGCACATCGACGTGCTCCGCTTCAACCGTCAACCAGGCGAGACGAGCGACCGCGAAGTTGCCTTCCAGGATCTGGTCGAGCGCCTCCTGGGCGACGAGACGGCCATCGGGATCGAGCTCAACGTGCCTTGGCCCGACAGCGCACCAAGGGCGTCCCGCCGGGTCTGGCCGGACCTCGGGCCCATCGATGCGATCCTCAGCCGCTGGTATCGCGACACCGATCGACCGGGCGACGGCGCATCGCTCGGAGATACTTCCGCGCTCTGGAGCTTTGCGGTCGACGAGCACATCGGCATCGAGCGAACCAATGATTGGCCCGACGGCACTCCGACTCCGGGACTGAAGCACATCTCGTTGCTCTGCGGAACGTGCCCGACCGACGAGTTCCGGGTCGCATACCGGCACCACGTCGAGCTCGTTCACGAACACCTTCCGACAATGTGGCGCTACGTGCAGAACGACATCGAATCCGCCACCGGCGATCGCGCAGACGAGTTCGCTGCGATCTCCGAGCTCTCCTACCGAACTCACGATGACTACGAGCGAAGGTGGCGCTACGGCGCCGCAGGCGAAGTCGGGTTTCGCTCGCACGAGGGCTTCCTCGACCTGCCGAAGACGGTCACGCTCATGTGCACCGAGCACATCCTCCGCTCGAGCGTCTGACGGGCAGCGGTACGGTCTCGAGGCATGGCTATCCATCCCCGAGTGTCGGTCAATCCGATGACAACGTTCTCGCTCGCGTTCGAGGACACCATCGCCGTGTGGCGAGAGATCGGCGCGCACACGGTCGGAGTCAACGTGATGCACCTCGACGCGCAAGGGTGGGATCGCAGCATCGAACTGCTGCTCGGTGCCCGACAAGGCGACGCGCCGTTGCGCGTCGAGTACCTCAACTACGGCATTTCTTCGGCCGTCACCGACGACGCCGGTTGGAGCGAGACCGAGGCCGTGCTGCTGCGCGCCGTTGAGGCCGCGCATCGCCTCGAAGCGCCGACCTTCTACTTCTGCACCGGTCCTCCAGGATCCCTGCGCTGGGAAGACGCCGTCGATCTGCTCGGGGATCGTCTGTCACGTGTCATCGCCGCGGCCCGCGACGCGA
>JAAZAD010000267.1 GCA_012514505.1 Rhodococcus sp. (in: high G+C Gram-positive bacteria)
CGCGCTTGCCGGTAAGCCGGCGATCGTGAACCTGTGGGCGTATTGGTGCGCGCCGTGCGCCGAGGAACTGCCGTACCTCCAGCAATTTTCCGAACGCGCCGCCGATGCCGTTACCGTGCTAACGGTGCACACCGATCCGAACGAAGCTGCGGCGCTCTCCCGGCTCACCGACTACGGCGTGACGTTGCCGGGCGTACAGGACGCGCGCACACAGGTGCGGTCCGCGGTGGGTGCGCCTGCAGTGCTGCCCGTGTCCGTGCTCGTTCGTGCCGACGGAACGGTTGCGCAGATCCTGCCGCAGCCCTTCGCCAGCGTCGACGAGATTGCGGCCCTGGTCGAGACGCATCTGGGGGTTGCCGTATGACCGAACGCCTCACGGACCGTGGCATACCGGGCTGGTTGCGCGGTGTCGTCGACAACATGCCCGCCGACCCCATGAACATCAATCCCGTCATCGAACGCCGCGCCCCACAAGGTGCATCGTCTCGTGCTGCCGCCGTGCTGGTTCTGTTCGGTGGCGCAGCGATGCCGGAGCCGAACACCCACGGCGGGCTGCCCGTCGACGCGGACATCCTGCTCACCCAGCGCGCTTCGACGATGCGTCAACACCGGGGGCAGGTCGCATTTCCCGGTGGCGCCGCGGACCCAGGCGACGACGGTCCGGTCGGGACCGCATTGAGAGAAGCCCAGGAAGAGACCGGACTCGACCCGGACGGAGTGCGTCCGCTTGCCATCCTGCCGGAGATCTTCATTCCGCCGTCCGGCTTCGATGTCACCCCGGTGATCGCGTACTGGGAACACCCCAGCCCGGTTTCCGTGGTCGACCCCGCGGAGGCTGAACGGGTCGTGCGGGTCCCTCTCGGCACGCTGATCGCCCCAGAGAATCGTTTCCAGGTGCGACACCCTGCCGGATACCAGGGACCGGCGTTCTCGGCCGAGGGAATGCTCGTGTGGGGCTTTACCGCGGGCATCCTGGCCGCTCTGCTCTCCGTGTCGGGGTGGGAACTGCCGTGGGATGTGCGGGACGTCCGTGATCTCGACGACGTGTTGGCCGCGTACGACCAAGATATCGTCGGTGACCGGCGGGTCTACCCCGAGGCGCCGGTGGTGGAATCATGACCGGATCCACCTGGATCGACATCGCGATCTGTCTCATCGCGGTCGTCGCGGCGACGTCGGGTTGGCGGCACGGGGCGGTGGCGTCGATTCTCGCCTTCGTCGGTGTCGTGCTCGGCGCGGTGGCGGGCATCCTGCTCGCCCCGCACCTACTCGTTCACGTCGACGAGGGGCGCGGGCGCATCCTTGCGGGCATCGCCCTGATCGTCGCGCTGGTTGTGATCGGCGAGGTCGCCGGCATGGTGTTGGGCAGAACGGTCCGCGGCAGCATGCACAGCCCGACCACCAGGTCGGTGGACAGCCTGATCGGTGCAGGCGTCCAGGCGGTGGCCGTGTTCATTGCCGCGTGGTTGTTGGCAGTCCCACTCACGACGTCATCGCAGCCACAGGTGGCAGCAGCGGTGCGAGGCTCCACGGTGCTCGAGAAGGTCGACGGTGTCGCCCCGGACTGGGTGCGGAAACTGCCGTCCGAATTCTCGGCGTTGCTCGACACATCCGGTCTCCCGGACGTGATCGGCCCGTTCGGGCGTACGCCGATCACCACCGTCGACCCACCGGATGCCAGCGTATTGCAGAGTCCTGTCGCTGCGCGGCTGCACGAGAGTGTGCTGCGGATTCGTGGGGTTGCTCCCAGCTGTCAGCGTGCACTCGAGGGCACTGGGTTCGTCACGGCGCCCGAGCAGGTCATGACCAACGCGCACGTGGTCGCAGGAACCGACCAGCTCGTCGTGGACACCGCGAACGGTCCGCTCCAGGCGACAGTGGTGGTGTTCGACCCGTCCACCGATATCGCCGTGCTCAACGTTCCGGGGCTCGATGCTCCTGTGCTGCAGTTCGCTCCCGAGCAGGCGGAGACCGGAGACGACGCACTCGTACTCGGATACCCGGGTGGTGGCCCCTACACGGCCAGCGCAGCGCGCGTCCGCGAAGTCCTGAACCTCAGCGGGCCGAACATCTACCGATCCGGGACGGTGGAGCGCGAGGTGTACACGGTGCGTGGGTCGATCCGCCAAGGCAACTCGGGTGGACCGCTCGTCGACAGCTCCGGTCGCGTGATCGGCGTCGTATTCGGTGCAGCCGTGGACAACAGCGACACCGGCTTCGCGCTCACCGCGAACGAAGTCTCCCGGCAGCTGGCCGCGGCATCAGGAGCCTCGGCCGAGGTGGAAACAGGGGCCTGCATCGCCTGACGGGGACGGACGAGTCCGTCAGTGTGCCGCGACGAACTCCGTCAGTGCCGCATTCACCTGGTCCGGGGACTCCCAGTGCGCGTAATGGCCGGCGCCGGGAATCGACACCAGCCTCTGATGTGGCGCGTAGCGGTGACCACGTCGGAGGGTGTCCGACAGGACGAACGGGTCGAGTTCTCCGTGCAACTGCATGACGGGCAGTGACAGAACCCGGTCCATCGAGGCCATGAATCGATGACCGTCCGGACGGAACTGGCTCCGGAACGCCCAACGCTGATACTCGAGCGTGCAGTGGGCCGTCCCGGGAATGCGGATCGCGGACCGCATCTTGGCGATCACGTCGTCGCACTCGGCGCTTTCTTGCCACTGAGCACCCGACCGTGTGCGGACGATCTGTTCGACTTCGGCGCCGTCCTGGCGGGTCAGGCGTCGTTCGGGACGCCACGGCAGCTGGCCGGCCACGAACGAGGGCAAAAACGCCCGGCGCTGCCTGCGGTCCCGAAGAACACCTTCACGCAGTGCGATCGGATGTGGCGACCCGATCGGGGCAATCGAACGAACCAGATGAGGATGCAGGACCGCCGTTGCCCAACAAACGAGCCCACCGTCGGCGTGTCCGACGAGGGTTGCGTTCGGGTAGCCCATTGCGCGAATCAGACCCGCTACATCACCTGCGAGCGTCCAACCGTCGTAGCCGCGGGGCGGCTTGTCGGAGTCGCCGTAACCGCGCAGGTCCACGGCGACGGCCCGGAGACCGGCCTCCGAGAGCGCGCCGAGCTGATGCCGCCACGACCACCAGAAGTCGGCGAATCCGTGCAGTAACACCACCAACGGCGCGTCGGGGTGCGCATTACCCGCTTCCACGGTGTGGAAGCGGATGCCGTTGGCGTGGATGTCTCGGTGAATCCAGGGGCCGCTGAAGCGGACCGTGGACGGATCCGGTGGTGCCACAGTGCGGAGCTGTGTGTCAGCGTGCGTGGCGACCACTGGGTGCTTCCACCTCGCGAGTATCGGGGTGCGAGGTGGGGAGCACGGTCTTCGCCTGCTTCAGGGAATCGATGGTGCGTTCCGGTGCCCGGAGCTTGCGTACTCGCAGATACCCGAGAAGCCCGAGGATCGCGGTGGCCAGAACCATGATCCCGAAGACGATCAGGAATGCCGCCCAACGGTCGAGCCACACGGCGAGCAGCTCGGCCAGGAAGAAAAAGAAGAAGAACGAGCTGAACAGCAGCACCGTGATGGCGAGGACGAAGAAGACGCTGCCCTGCAGCCCCTTCTTGATCTCACCGGTGACTTCGGCCTTCGCCAGCTCGACCTCGGCGCGCACCAGGGTCGAGACCTGAGTCGTGGCGTCTTTGACGAGGTTGCCGATGCTTGCTTCCGCGGGTGTCCGCGCATCAACGTCGGTCAACGGGATCGACGACACCGTGCGGGGTACTCCGTCTCCGGTGAAACGCTCGCCGTCTCCCTTCCCGTGTTTGCCGCCGCGGGTGTTGCTGCCGGTGTTGCTCACTAGTCGACCCCTCCAGGTAGCCCTTGCATGTCCGAGTCCTCCGATCGGGCTGCGTGCACCCGACCGCGTCACAGCCGGGCTGCATGCACCCGACCGCGTCGTAACAGTAGCGCTGATCCGATCAGCGACGCTGCCACGGAGCTGATGAGCACCGCAGCTTTCGCTGTTTCGGCTTCGCTGCCGTCGCCGATACCCGCCAGCGCGAGATCTGCTACGAGAAGGCTAACCGTGAATCCGATTCCACCGAGCACCGACAGTGCAAACATGTCACGGAATTCGAGAGATCTGGGCTTTTCGGCGATACCGAGCTTGATCGTGAGCCAGGAGATTCCGAAGATTCCGACTGGTTTGCCGATGAGAAGTCCTGCGATCACCGCCAGTGAAACCGGGTCCGAGAGCAGGCCACTCAGCACACCACCATCCAACGGCACGCCGGATGCAAACAGGGCGAACAGCGGCACGCACAGTCCTGCGGAGATCGGTTGGATGCGGTGTTCGAGGCGTGCAGCCGGCGAGTTTTCCTCGTCGGGATCGGTTTTCACCCGCGTCAGCAGGCCCAATGCCACTCCGGCGATCGTCGGGTGAATTCCGGCCTCATGGAGGCAATACCAGGTGAGCAGGGCGATCGGGACGTACAGAAATGGTGTGGTGACGCGGCGATGCTGGGCGAATGCGTACACGATCAGGCAAGCTGCGGCGCCGGCCAGCCACAGGGCCGCGATGGATGCGGTGAACAGGATCGCGATCAGCGCGATGGCGAGAAGGTCGTCCACGACCGCAAGGCTCAGCAGGAACACCCGTGCACTGGCCGGTATCCGAGAACCGGTGAGGGCGAGTACACCCAGGGCGAACGCGATGTCCGTGGCCACGGGAATCGCCCACCCGCGGTCCATCCCTGGGGTGCCCCAGCCGATGGAAGCCGCGATGATTGCCGGGACGATCACGCCGCCGCATGCCGCGATGATCGGTAGCAGCGCCTTCTTTCGGTCGGCGAGCTCGCCGACCACCAGCTCCCGCTTCAGTTCCAGGCCCGCGACGAAGAAGAACACGGCGAGCAATCCGTCCTGGGCCCACGTCCCGACGGATAGATCGAGGTGTAGCGCATGCGGGCCGATCTGAAAGTCGCGCAGATTGGTGTAAGCGTCCACCCACGGCGAGTTCACCCAGATCAGAGCGATGGCAGCGGCAGCAAGAAGCAGTGTCCCGCCGACCGTTTCGGTGCGCAGATAGCGGACGAGCTCGGAGCCTCTGGGGCCTGTCACGGTGTCGCGCCCTTCGTCATGTTCGGCCACGCACCTTACTCCCTATCCATCGACCGTACGCTCAGGCCGACCCGCTGGGAGCGCACGCCGGAAGTAGCTGGGCGCAACCCCTTCCCAACGTTTGAAGCTGTGTGTGAAGTTCGCAGTTTCGGCGTAACCCAACCGTGCGGCGATGTCGGCCACCGGCACATCTTGTGCCAGCAGTTCGATGGCACGTGCGCGCCGTACCTCGTCGAGCAATGCACGGAAGGACGTGCCTTCCCGCGCCAGGTTGCGACGGAGTGTTCGCGGGTCGAGGTGCAATTCGTGGGCGACGGTGTCCATCGACGGCCAACCGTCCGCCTCGTGCATCAGTCTGCTGCGCACCTGGCCGGTCACGCCGACACGTGCCAACCGGCGAGCGAGGATGTCCTGGCACTGAGTTTCGAAGATGCGCGCCGTGTTCGCGTCCGCCTGTGGCAGTCGCAGGTCGAGCGTCGACAAGGAAAGGGCCAGCCGGTGACCGGTGTGGCGCGGGCGAACGGACTCGGGACCGATTCCCCATTCCTTCGCGAGCAGAATGGCGCGGGCCGGTTCGAGTGCCGTTTCGAAGCGCTCCGGCGCCAGGTCGATCTGCCCGCCGCGCAGTGCGGTCGCGAGGCCTGCCATATCTCGTTCGACGATGAACGCCCTGATGTCCGAGGGGAGTTCGTCGTCCGAACCCACCAAGTACGCATTGTCGCCGTCGGTTTCGATCGAGAACCGCAGATGCGTCGGTGACAGGGCGAGGTGCGGAATGGCGCGCTCTGCAGCATCCAGGAACGTCGGGCCGGCCAGCAGCATGAACCCGATCACGCCCGTGCGGCCGAGGGTCGAATGTTTCCCGACCTCGATGCCCAAACCCGGCCGATCGCCAAGTCGGCCGAGGATATTGCGGATGACGTCGAACTCTTGGTGCGCCCAGATCTCGGCGTTCTCGTCGTCGAGATCGTGCTCGGTGATTCCGGTGCCCTGCAGGCATTCGGCTGCGGTCAGGCCGTGCTCGGCGCCGCCCTCGAGCATGATGCGCACGCCCTCGGTGCCGCGCGGCACGGCCCATACCGGGGAGGACGTCATTGTCCGAAAATACCAATCTTCTGCCCGAAAGGACCATTCATCTGCGGAAAAGAGACGGATAACGTCAGTTTCATGACCATGACCGCGGATGTTCGCACCACACCTGCCGACGACACCACGCCGGGGTTGGCAGACGAATTGCTGGCGCTCTACACACGGGCCAAGTCCGAGGTGGGGGAGAGCGACCTCGCACATATTCGGAACGTCACGGCCTACGGTCAGGCGATCGAGGCGCGTCGGCTGGAACTGCTCCGGGTGGGCACGGTTCGGTCGATCCGGCGGGCCGCGGCACTCGAGATGCTGTACCGGCTGATGCAGTTCTCGGAACTGGGCCACAACATCATTCACGGGAGCTACGACCATCTTCCGAACAACGGCGACTACCACTCCGAGCGGTACCGGTGGGACTTCAACGTCGACGTCGACCACTGGAAGACGATGCACCACGTCGGTCATCACCCGAACACCAACATCGTGGACAAGGATCACGACCTCGGTTACAGCATCATGCGCGGGTTGGCCGGCCAGGACTGGTACGGCCACCACATCGGCCAGACCGCAATAGTGGGGACGCTCGCAACCTTCGCCCCGCAGGCAGCGCCGTTCTTTCTCGCGAACGTGGCCCGGCAGGTCGAGGGCAAGCGGTTCTTCAGTTCGTACACGCTGCGCTCACCTGCGGCGATCGCCCTGCGTGACGCAAAGCGCCGGTACTTCCGCGAGCCGCGCTCCGCAGGATCGAAACTTCCGCAGGCATTGGTCGCGAACTATCTCGGCGGCGTCGCCGGATACATGTCCGTGCTGTTCCTCGTCTTCATCGAGCACCACGCCGGCGAGTTGGAACTGTTCGCAGACCCGGGGCCGGATGAGACGGCGGACCAATATTACGAACGGCAGATCCGCGCGACGAGAAATTTTCTGCCCAGTCCCAGGCTGGACGACGCACTCGAGCGAATCCTGCTCGAGGAAGTGCCGTTCGAGAATCGTCCCGGGATGAACATCTTCTACGGGGGGCTCGATACCCACATCGAACATCACCTGTTCCCCGACCTGCCGCCGACGAAGCAGCGCGAGATCGCACCCGAGGTGCGGGCGATCGCCGCGAGGCACGGTTTGCCGTACCACGAGATCCCGCTGCTGGACACGGTGCCGCTGGTGGCGAAAACGTTGGCACGCCTGTCCGCTCCGGTCGGCGAATCGGAGTTCGGGCACTCGCGAACTTTGCTCGCGCACCCTGCCACTCTCGCCAGACGACTCGCCTACGGAATCGCCTACAAGGCATTGCCGGAGGCGCCCTATCTGAACAAGCCCCGGTTCCACAACGCCCAGGTCAAGGTCGTCGGGACGACGTCGGTGGCCGATGGGGCTGCCCTGTCGGTCCAACTGGAAAAGCCGCGCGGATGGGACGATGTTCGGTGGGAAGCTGGGGCTTTCGTGTCGATCCGGGCCGAGGTCGAGGGTGAGGACCTGGTCCGGCAATACAGTCTGGTGCACGACAGCGATTCGTCAGACCTCATGGAGATCTGCATCAAGCGCGTTGAGGACGGCCGGGTGTCGAACCGGCTCAACGGCGAACTGCGAGCAGGTAAGTACGTCACCCTCGTCGGCGTGCCCAGTTCTACCGGTGACTTCGCGGTGGAAGCTGCGCCGCGCAAGTCGTTGTTCATCGCGGGCGGTGTCGGGATCACGCCGATCATCAGTGTGCTTCGCCGGATCGTCAGGGAAGCGCCCGATTCCGATGCGGTGCTGCTCTACTTCAACAAGGACGACCGGTCGATCATCTTCGAGCGTGAACTACGAGAGCTCGCCCGCACGTCCGGAGTCACGGTGCACTTGTTCACGAGCGCACCTTCCCGGCGAGGCGACATCATCCACGGGCGCCTCTCGCTCGACCTCATCCGGGATTACGTGAGCGACGGCGACGAGCGTGAAACGTATGCCTGCGCACCGCCCGCGATGGTGGACCTCGCTCGCGGATGGATGAACGAACTGGGATTGACGACCAATCGTTTTCACGCCGAGTCGTTCACGCCTCCCGAACTGGAACGCCCGGTGGACGACGGTTCCCGCTACACGGTCCGCTTCCGCCGAAGCGGGAGTTCCGTGGAGATCGACGGTGCAACCACGTTGTTGGAGGCAGCGACGCGAGTCGGCATCCGCGTGCCCACCGGGTGTGAGCGCGGACTGTGCCGGGCCTGTGTGACACCCAAGTTGAACGGCGTCACCAGGCGGGAAGTCGACGGTCCACAACTCGAGCGGGTCACGGTCTGCAACAGCATGGCTTGCTCCGACATCGAACTCGACCTCTAACCCCTGTGAGTGGTTAACGAGTCTCCACACTCCTTGGTCGCTCACAGGTACGCCTGAGTATGCCTATGCGGCAACCGCTCCGAGCAGTGCGCGATTGATCTTCCTGGCCGCTCGAGTTGGATGGAACAACGGCAAGTATCGGCGCCTCTCAGTTCAGAGTGAATACCTGGGCAGTGCCGGTGTTACTCCACTCGGAGAACTGCGGACCACAGGTGATGCTGACTTCGCTGCGATCCGTTCTGGGGGCGCTGAATGCGGCCAGGCCGATGGGCCACACGATCGCCTGCCCGTAATCATCCGTTGCCCCGATGGGAGCGCCCACCGGATCGTTCTTGCAGACGTGATTCGGCTCGGCATTGACCACTGCGGAAAAGGTGCTTGCGCCCAGCGACGCGGCGAGGACAGTCAGCGTCGGTGCAGGTGGGGGAATGTTGGGTTCGTCCACGGCAGCCGCAGTTCCGGCACCGGTTGCGGCCAGGCATGCCACTGCGGCTCCAACTGTCAAAGTACGTGCAACGGTGTTCATCGCGATCAACTCCCTCGCGGTGCTCATCAGCACCAGTTCGGCCCGAACGCTTACGACAGCGGTTACAGCGTGCCATCTTTCGGTGCTTCGCGCCCGAGATTTTCGACCCTGGATCGCCACTCCTGTGAGCGGTCGACGAGGGTAGAGACTCGTCAAGCACGCACAGGGAGCTTGGACCTACCGAACGGAAGCACATGATCTCGGACGGCGATCTGCAGAAGCTCGACCTGGCAACCGACGTGTTCGGGCAGCTGCTCTCCGAACAACACCTCATCGGGTCACAGCCGAGTCGTTGCGAGGGTTGGAGCACTCGGGATGTCGCGAATCATGTGCTAGGCGGCAGTATCCGATATGCGCACTACTTCACGGGCGGTGATCCCGCCGAGGTTGCCTGGAGCCGGACTGCAGACCATGTGGGGGACGACCCGAGCAGTGCCCATCACGAGCTTGCAGCGGCCCTGCGTCGCGAATTCGTCCGGCACCGGGACGACCGCATCGTCCTGCACCATCCACTCGAGGATGTGGATGCGCCAACGCTGCTGGTGATGCGCGTGCAGGAACTCGTGCTGCACGGTTGGGACATCGCCTCGGTGATCGACCCGGACGTCGAGATGGACCCGGGACTGTGTCGGTTCCTACTCGACCGGGGTGAATCGGTGCGGGCGATGTTGCGGGAGCACGGTGCAATTGGACCGGAGACGAAGCCCGCAGGAGCTCGGCTGACATCGCAGGTACTTGCCGCCTGGGGTCGCGAGTAAGGCAGTTCGACGCTGCCCGAAACCGATCAGGAATCGAGAAGCGGATACACCCGAGCGCGCCTAGCGTTGCAGTTATGAAAACAATGACGTGCAAGCAGCTGGGCGGACCGTGCGATACCGCGTTCAGCGCGGACAAGGCCGACGACATCATCCATGCGCAGGACAGTCATCTGAAAGAGATGGTGAAAGGGGGCGACACCGCGCACGAGCCTGCGCTGAAGGAGATGCAGGGCAGGTGGAAGCGGCCGATCTCGGGTCTCGGCTGGTACCGGAACACGAAGAAGGCCTTCGCCGCGCTTCCCGAAGATTGAGGGGTTCCGCCCCTGTGAGTGGTTGACGAGGGTAGGGACTCGTCAACCACTCACAGGCGGCTATTTGCCTCGGATGGCGTCGAACACCTTGGGGTCGACGAGGGTCGAGGTGTCACCCAGGTCGCGACCTTCCGCCACGTCACGTAGCAGGCGGCGCATGATCTTGCCCGACCGTGTCTTGGGAAGTTCGGGCACGATCGTGATCTGACGCGGCTTTGCGATAGGGCTGATGTCCTTGGACACTTGGGCTTTGAGTTCGTCGATCAGCTGGTCGCCGGTGTTCTCGACACCCTCGCGCAGGATCACGAAGGCAACGATTCCCTGGCCGGTCGTCTCGTCCGCGGCACCGACAACGGCGGCCTCGGCGACACCGTGATGTCCGACGAGAGCCGATTCCACTTCCGACGTGGAGATCCGGTGGCCGGACACGTTCATGACGTCGTCGACGCGGCCGAGAACCCACAGCGCGCCGTCCTCGTCGTACTTGGCGCCGTCACCGGCGAAGTACCAACCCTCGCGGGCGTACCGGGACCAGTAGGTGTCCCGGTAGCGGTCCATGTCGCCCCAGATGCCGCGCAGCATCGAAGGCCACGGCTTGTCCAGCACGAGGAATCCGCTCTCGCCCTTGGCGACAGGCTTGGCGTCGTCGTCGACGATGTTGGCCGAAATCCCGGGCAATGGGGCCATCGCCGAACCCGGTTTGGTGGCGGTGATTCCGGGCAGCGGGGAGACCATGATGGACCCGGTTTCGGTCTGCCACCAGGTGTCGACGATCGGTGCCGAATTCGCGCCGATCACTTCGCGGTACCAACGCCACGCCTCGGGGTTGATCGGTTCACCGACCGAACCGAGGAGCCTGATCGACGAGAGATCATGGGCGTCGGGGATCTCGCGTCCCCACTTCATGAACGTGCGGATCAAGGTGGGTGCCGTGTAATAGATGCTGACACGGTGTTTTTCGATGATCTCGAAGTGCCGGTGCTCGTTGGGTGAATTGGGCGTGCCTTCGTAGACCACCTGGGTGGCACCGTTGCTCAGCGGCCCGTAGACGATGTACGAGTGCCCGGTGACCCAGCCGATGTCGGCGGTGCACCAGTAGACGTCCTCCCCGGCTTTGTGATCGAAGACGTTGTGATGGGTGTAGGACGTCTGGGTCAGGTAGCCACCGCTGGTGTGGACGATGCCTTTGGGCTTGCCCGTGGTGCCGGAGGTGTACAGCACGAACAGTGGATGTTCGGAGTCGAAGGGCTGGGCTTCGTGTTCGGGAGACGCCTTGCCGACGGTTTCTTCCCACGACAGGTCACGGCCTTCGGTCCATTCGACGTCGATGCCGGTGCGCTTGACCACCAGAACGTTCTGGACGGATTCGGCACCGTTCACAGCTTCGTCGACGGCAGGCTTGAGCGGTGCCGCACTCCCTCGTCGCCATTGTCCGTCGACGGTGACGACGAGTTTCGCCTCGGCGTCGTCGATGCGCGAGCGCAGGGCGGCGGCGGAGAATCCCGCGAACACCACGGAGTGGGTGAGGCCGAGCCGTGCGCAGGCCAGCATGGTGACGATGGCTTCGGGGATCATCGGCATGTAGACGGCGACGCGGTCGCCGGCGACGAGTCCGAGCTCGGTGAATGTGTTGGCGGCCTTGCTGACCTCGGCGAGCAGGTCGCTGTAGGTGAGCTCGCGGGTGTCGCCGGGCTCGCCTTCGAACGCGATCGCGACGCGGTCACCGTTGCCGGCGATCACGTGGCGGTCGACGCAGTTGTAGGCGACGTTGAGCTTGCCGCCGACGAACCACTTCGCGACCGGCGCATCGGACCAGTCGAGGACTTCGGTCCACGGCTCGTGCCAGTGCAATCGCGATGCCTGGTCGGCCCAGAATTGCAGGCGATCCTTGTCGGCGGCCGCCTGCAGCTCGGGTCCGGCGTTCGCGGTCGCCGTGAATTCGGGGTTCGGCGGGTACGTCTCCGGGGCGGGGTCGACTTCGGATGCACTCATGTTGGCCGGGCCTTCTTTCCAGATCGGCGGACTGCTTTCACTTGCTTGTGAGCGTAGTCACAAGGTCCACCGCTCGCAGGAAGGTGTGGCCCACGTGCGATTCCATGCGCCGATCGGTCGAGCCCTCGCGATGGACGGTTCGACGGATCCACGATGCGGCTTGTCTCCCGGTCGGGCGACATGGCCGAGCCGTCCCGCGCTGCCGAGCCGGGGTACGGTCAAGGCCGTGAACGACCCACTCGCCCCCTTGGCCGATCTCCCCGGAGTCCGCGAAGCAGCGGATCGTGCCCGTGAAGCGCTCGGCGCCGTGCATCGCCATCGGACCAACCGTCGAGGCTGGCCCACCACCGCTGCGGAAGCATCGGTACGGGCGGCCAGGGCGTCCGCATCTCTCGACGGCGGATCGACGGAACTTCCTGCCGACGGAGAACTCGCAGATCCGATCCTGACCGGGGCGTTGCGTGTCGGTCAGGCACTCGACGGCGAAGCGCTCGGGCTGATCGAGGCGACGTGGTCACGCGCCCCACTCCAGGCGCTGGCGCGGCTGCATCTCCTCGCAGCGTCCGGCCTCACCGAGGACACCGAACAGTTGGGCAGACCGCGTGCCGATCGAGGGGTGGGTGAGCGTCTCGACGCACTTTCTCAATTGGTGACCGGAGGAACGGAGGTTCCGGCCCCGATTCTGGCCGCGGTGGTGCATGGCGAACTGGCGACGTTGCGGCCGTTCGGCGTCGCGGACGGCGTGGTGGCGCGGGCCGCATCGCGGTTGGTTTCGGTGTCCACCGGCCTCGATCCACACAACCTCGGGGTCCCGGAAGTGAGTTGGCTGCGCCGCCCGCAGGCGTACACCGATGGTCTTGCCGCCTTCACCTCCGGTACGGCGGAGGGTGTGGGGAGCTGGGTCGTCCTGTGCTGCGGGGCTCTCGAAGCCGGCGCTCGTGAAGCGACGTCCATTGCCGAGGCTGCAGCCGAGAGCTAGCGCTGAGACCACGCACCTCGGTAGGGCCGCCGTGAAATGGCATCTCCGTGCACGAAACGGGCGGCGCTGCCGACTTCTGTCGACTTCGCCGCCCGTCAGCACGGACATCGGTTACCAAGCGTGCTCGGTGGGTTGTGTGGGTGGCCTCGGCGAGGATTCGTGTATCACCGGTTCGTCTCTGCAACCTGTGCAGAGTCCTTGCCGAGGAAAACTCGAGTCTCGCAGGCCCACAACGCTTCTGCCCTTATAGTGGCTTGTGCTCCGCGTGGGTGCCTCGTGCCCGTGCTAGGAATCCCGGTCGGGAGAGCGATCCTTCTCTTCTGGGTCGACCTTGGCCTTCCGTTCTTCCGTAACTCCTTTGTACTCTGTGGCACCCGTCACATCAAGTACCAATTTCGCTTTGTGCCCGAACGTGTCGCCTACGGCGCTAGGCGTCCTCGGCGCAGGATTCCGAACGTGAGCGCGCCGGCCACGGCAGCGCCCACGGCGACCGCCGCCGTCGCGGCAACAGTGCGTGTCGACGCATCCGGAAGTCGGGAGCGCAGCGAAACAGGATTCGAGAAAGTCAGTATGGGCCAACCCTTTTCGGCGGCGACCTTCCGAAGGGCGCGATCCGGGTTCACGGCAGTGGGGTGGCCGACCGCTTCGAGCATCGGCATGTCGGTGAACGAATCGGAATACGCGTAGCTCGATGTCAGGTCGTATCCGTGCTCCGCGGCGATCTCTTCGATCGCGGTGACCTTGCCCGTGCCGTAGCAGTAGAAGTCGAGGTCGCCCGTGTAGCGGCCGTCCGCCACCGACATACGGGTCGCGGTGCTGTGGGTCGCACCGAGTAATTCCGCAATCGGCCCGACCATCTCTTCGCCGGACGCGGACACCACCACCACATCGTGTCCGCGCAGTTTATGGTCGGCAATCAGGTCCGCGGCCTCCTCGAACACCAGGGGATCCACGATGTCGTGCAGTGTTTCGGCGACGATCGTTTTCACCTGCTCCACATTCCATCCCGCGCACATACTGGTGAGGTATGCGCGCATTCGCTCCATCTGGTCGTGGTCCGCCCCGGACAGCAGAAACAAGAACTGCGCATAACTGCTCTTGAGCACAGAGCGCCGATTGATCAAACCCTGGTCGAAGAACGGCCTGCTGAAGGCGAGCGTGCTGGACTTCGCGATGATGGTTTTGTCCAGGTCGAAGAAGGCTGCAACTCGATCTGGCCTGGCTGCGTTCGAGGCTCGGGCGGTGTTCGAGGGCTTCACGGTCACGTGCTCAGGATAGGGCCACAGGGACCTTCCTGCGCCTCGAGTGGGTCCACGCTGGGCCGGTACGAGGATTGTCGGATTTCGCGTGGACGCTTGAATGTTGAACTTGCAAATACGCGGTGAAGAGGGTGTACCATTGCATGTGTCCGGCTAAGGTCGGATGTGTTCAGCCCGACCCCCCGGGGCTGAACTTCGACGACCCCCGCCTCCTCCCCCCCTGGCGGGGGTCGTCCTCTATCTTCACCACGTCGTGCGTTCGGACGGTTCATCCACAGGCGTCATCGATCATCCACATTCTGCGAATCGGCACTACCGCCGCAGCGGATGCGAACGCACTCTTGGCACATGGATACGGATTCTCCTCCGGCCGCCGACTCCGGAGCTCGCCCCGATTCGGGGACATTCGCCGATGACGCGGTGGCACCCGAGCGCCCCATGGTTCTGTCTCTCGTGGGGGCGCCTGCCTTGCTGGGTAGCCTGCGTCGAGTGGTGGCGGCCGCCGACCGCCTTCTCGTCGAATCGACCGTCGCGGGCGCCCGGCAATCCTGGGACCAGTCTTCCGCTGTCGTTGTCGATACGAACGTCGCTGCTGCCTGCCGGGCACAGTTACCGCGGCGGTCTCGTGTAATTCTCCTGTGCGACGGCCAACCGGCGCTCGCCGACTGGAAAGCCGCGGCACTGATCGGCGCGGAGCATGTGGTGTCGCTACCGCAGGACGAAGACATGCTCGTCACGATCCTCGGCGAACGTATGGATCGACCCGCCGACGAAGGCACGGTTGTGGCCGTCGTCGGGGCGTGCGGCGGAGCAGGGGCATCAACCCTGGCTGCGTCCGTAGCTCTCGAATCTGCCGGACGAGCGGAGGCACCGGCCACGCTGCTCGTCGACGCGGATCAGTTCGGCTCCGGACTCGATGTGCTGCTCGGGATCGAGAACCACCCGGGGCTTCGCTGGTCGGGATTGACGGTGGAGGGCGGCAGAATCTCGGCGGTTGCGCTGCGTGATGCGTTGCCCGACTGCGGTGCTCGGCTTCGCGTCCTGTCGTGTGATTCGTCCCCGGCCGGACGGGAATCGCACGGACTGGAATTGCACGGGCCGACACCGACGTCGATACGGGCCGTGATCGACGCTGCCAGTCGTGAGGGCGAAGTTGTCGTGTGCGATGTGTCGAGGTTTCCGTCGCCGGTGTCGGACTACGTACTCGACCGTGCCGATCTGGCCGTTCTCGTGGTTCCCGCGACCCTTCGTTCTTGCGTGGCAGGGCAGAAAGTGGCGGCGTGGGTATCGCGGCACAACCCCAATCTGGGTGTCGTGGTCCGCGGCCCGGCTCCGGGCGGTCTGACCGCAGCAGACGTCATGGAATCTCTGCAGCTTCCACTGCTCGCCAGTATGCGTGCGGATCGAACATTGAGTCGCGCTGTCGAATTGCGTGGACTCCGAGCTCGTGGCCGGTCGCCGCTACGCGCCGCGGCCCGGTCTGTCCTCGGTGTTCTCGACGGACGGCCACGTGGAAACGGCCGCGCCGCATGACCTCACTGATCGCACCCGGCCTGTTGGACCGCGTTCGTGAGCGTCTCACTCAATCCGGAGGCGATCCGACAGCTGCCACCGTTGCGGCCGCAATCCGAGCAGAGTCCGGTGGTGTTCTCGGGGACACCGATCTTCTGGGCGTACTACGTGAACTTCAGACCGAACTGACCGGCGCCGGGCCACTCGAGGTCTTGCTTTCCGATCCGGCCGTTTCGGACGTCCTGGTCACCTCGCCCGAAGAAGTCTGGGTCGACCGTGGATCCGGCCTCGAACGCACGACGGTCGGGTTTCCCGACGAGGCTGCAGTCAGGCGCCTCGCGCAGAGGCTTGCACTGTCGGCAGGACGTCGGCTCGATGACGCGCAACCATGGGTCGACGGTCGGCTCCGCGAGGTGGGGAACGGGACTTTCGGAGTCCGGTTGCACGCAGTGCTTCCTCCAGTAGCCCCGGCGGGAACGTGCGTGTCGCTGCGTGTTCTCAGGCCCGCGACGCAAGGATTGGAGTCGTTGAGTGCCCGCGGAGCTTTCGGCAGCGAGATCCGAGAGTTGTTGGTGCAGATCGTCGATTCGCGACTCGCCTTCCTCGTGGTAGGCGGCACAGGCGCAGGAAAGACAACGCTGTTGGCCGCACTTCTCGGGGCAGTGGATTCTGTCGAGCGAATCGTCTGTGTCGAGGACGCTGCGGAACTGGCTCCGCGACACCCGCACGTCGTGAGACTGGTAGCGCGTGCACCGAACGTCGAGGGAGTAGGCGAGGTCACCGTTCGCGACCTGGTGCGCCAAGCCCTGCGGATGCGTCCCGACCGCATCGTGGTCGGGGAGGTCCGCGGACCTGAGGTGATCGACCTTCTCACCGCACTCAACACCGGTCATGATGGTGGTGCGGGGACGGTACACGCCAACGCACCCGACGAGGTTCCGGCTCGATTGGAAGCTCTGGCGGCCCTGGGCGGTATGGATCGATCCGCGCTGCACAGCCAGTTGGCAGCAGCCGTTCAGGTGATTTTGCATGTCGAACGTGACCGAAGTGGCGTGCGGCGGCTGGCTCACATCGGGCTTGTGGAACGGGCCGCCGGCGGAGCCGTGAACGTCGCCAATGCGTGGTCGCGACACAATGGCCGTGAAGCTGCGTTCGACGCGCTGCGGTTCCTGATTCAAACGCGGTTACGCACATGAACATCACTGTGTTGCTGATGATTGCGGCCTCTCTGATGATCGTGCCTTGCGAGACTGCCGCCGACCGGCTGCGAGATTTGGCATCGATTCCGGCGAGGCATCGAATCCGCGTCCGGTTCGAGGTGCCGGCGCTGATCGCATTAGTCGGTGTGTGCTGGTGGGCGGGCGGAGTCCCTGCCGTGATCGCAGCGGTTGTCATGGCGGCCACGTTGTACAAGCGTCGGCGTGCCCGTCGTTTCGAGCAAGCTCGTGACGCCGAGGTAGGCGTGGTGCTCTCCGGCCTCGAGACGCTGACCGCCGAGCTCGAGGTAGGTGCCCACCCTGCAACGGCATGTGCCGAAGCTGCGGATGAATGCGTCGGCCCCGTGGCCGGAGCGTTCCGTGCGGCAGCCGCTCGGGCCCGCCTGGGTGGATCGGCTGCCGGTGGATTCGAGCATCACGAATCACGAGTGGACGGTGAGCTGGTCAGGATTGCCAACGTGTGGGCGATCGCCGAGACCCGAGGTTTGGCACTTGCCGAGCTTCTCGGTGCAGTACGAGTAGATCTTCTGGGGCGCCAACGGTTTCGTCAGCGAACAGAGGCCGGCCTGGCTGGTGCGAGGGCAACGGCGGCCGTTCTCGCCGGTCTTCCCTTGCTGGGGGTCGGGCTGGGGCAACTGATGGGTGCGTCTCCCTTGAGTGTGTTGTTCGGTGGCGGGCTGGGCGGGGTGATGCTCGTTACCGGCTCGATTCTTCTGTGCGTGGGTTTGCTGTGGACGGACCGGATCGTCCGGGCGGTGACGGAATGACCTGGCTGAGCCTGGCAATGCTCGCCGCTGCGCTGGCACTGTTTCCGGTGGGAACGTCTGCTGCGGAACGGATGCGGGGCATCGACGGTGCGCGGACGCCCGATCTCACCGGGATGCGTACCAATGACCCGATCGCCGCCGATCCTCACGCAGTTCCGGCAACCTTCGATCTGTTCGCGGCTTGTTTGCGTGCCGGTCTTCCCGTGGCCACTGCTGCCGAGGTCGTGGCACCGACCGCACCTGCCGCGACAGGGCGGTCGTTACGCCAGGCCGCGGACCTCCTGACACTGGGTGCCGATGCCACCACAGCTTGGGAGTCAGCCGCAGCAGACCCCGCGACCGAGGCGCTGGCGAGGATCGCGCGGCGATCTGCTCGATCGGGAGCGTCACTGTCGGCGGCCGTGACCGAACTGGCGGCCCAGCATCGTGGCCAGATCGAGGACAGAGCGGCCGCTGCCGCCGAACGCGCCGGCGTGCTGATCAGCGGCCCGCTCGGGCTGTGCTTTCTGCCTGCGTTCATTTGTTTGGGAATCGTGCCCGTCGTGATCGGTCTCGCCTCCGAGGTGCTCGGCGGCGGATTGCTGTGACGGACCAAAAATTCGGTGGTGGCACCTGCCACGACCGAGAACCGAGAAGGGGGAAGTTATGTTTTCCAGCATCTTTCATTCGGCAGGAGCGCGGTTGACTCTCCTGGTCGCCGAGGACGACGGAATGTCGACTGCCGAGTACGCAATCGGCACTATCGCGGCGGCGGCCTTCGGAGCCGTCCTTTATGCAGTCGTGACAGGTGACAGCATCGTTACCGCTTTGACCGACATCATCGACCGTGCGCTGAACACCGCGGTGTGACCGAGAACGACGCACCGTCCATTCGCGACGACCGCGGTGCCGTGACGGTCGAGGCAGCCATTGCGCTCGCCTCGATCGTCACCGTGGTGGTGCTGTGTATCGGTGCCATCGTGGCAGTGACCCTGTACATCCGCTGCGTGGACGGTGCTCGCGAAGCCGCCCGGCTCGCCGCCAGAGGTGATGACGCGAGTGCGATTTCGGCTGCGGAGAAGGTCGCACCGGATGACGCGCGGATCACGATACGGGTGGACGGCGATCTCGTGGTTGCCACGGTGTCGACCAGGAGTGCACTGCTTCCGTTGGTCGATATCTCGGCCGATGCCGTTGCCGTGATGGAACCGGCCGCACAGTACGAAGCGACGGTGACGAGATGAGTTTCTGGAGGCGTGACGAGGGGTCCGTGACAGTGGCCGGATGCTGGGCGGTGGGTGTCGTCGTGGTGATCACGGCGGCGCTACTGCATGTCGGATCGGCCGTTTCGGCGCGCCATCGGGCCCAGTCGGCAGCCGATCTTGCGGCGCTCGCCGCCGCCGGAAGTGTGGAGGAAGGTATCGATGCCGCCTGCGACGCTGCTGTGACACTTGCGGCACGTATGCACACCACCGTCGACTCCTGTGAGGTCGATGGCTGGGACGTAATTGTGACGGTCAGCGTTCCGGTGGCATTGTCGGAGTGGGGAGTTCGTGATGCTACTGCCGCGGCTCGTGCGGGTCCGTCCGAGTGATGGCGTCGAGAACTGCGGTGAGGACGATGACGGCGCCGGCCTTGTCCAGGGGGTCGTTTCCGTTGCCGCACTTGGGCGAGTAGACGCACGACGGGCATCCGAACTCGCATTCACACGCTTTGATCGCATCTCGGGTGGCCGCCAGCCAGTCTCGTAACCGGGCATACCCGCGATCGGCGAATCCGGCGCCGCCGGGGTGTCCGTCGTAGACGAACACGGTCGGCAGCAAGGTGTCCGCATGCAGTGCTGTCGACACACCACCGATGTCGCCTCGGTCGCACATCGCGACGAGGGGAAGGAGTCCGATCGCAGCATGTTCTGCTGCATGAAGTGCGCCGGGTACGCGATGAGGCTCGATTCCGGCCTGCTCGAGCAGATCGGGGGTGATCGTGTACATCACTGCGCGCGTGGGCAACGTGTGGCGCGGCATGTCCAGTTCGGTGTAGTCGAGGATCTCGCCGGACACCGTCCGACGCAGGTAACCGACAACTTGGTGGGTCACCTCGACCTGGGCCGACATGATGTCGACGTCGCCCAGCAGTTGGTGGTCGACGACCTCTTTGACGGAGATTTCCGTGGTCTCTCTCGCAGAAGTGGTCCAGTCGGGCTCTTCGCTGTGCACCAACGCAAGCCCGTCCTCGAGGTCGAGGTCGTCGACCACATACGTTTCGCCCTGATGGATGTGGACGGCCCCCGGATGCACGGTGGCCGGTCCCTTACCTGCATCCACGGTTCCGAGCATGCGGCCGGACGCGCTTTCCACGATTGCGATCTGCCTGCCGATGCCGCCACGAATATCCACGGCACTGTGTGGAGTGATGCCGGCGGTGACGAACCAACCGTGTGCCCTGTGGCGGATGAGTCCGTCTGCGGCGAGGTCGGCGAGCACGTCCTCGGCGCCCAGTTCCGCGGCCTCGGCGTCGGAGAGTGGGAGTTCCATGGCGGCACACAACAGTTGTGGACCCAGGATGTAGGGGTTGCTCGGGTCGGTGACGGTTGCTTCGACCGGTTTGTCGAGGAGTGCAGCCGGGTTGTGGACGAGGTAGGTGTCGAGCGGATCGTCACGTGCGACGAGCACGACCAGCGAGCCCTCGCCGCGCCGGCCCGACCGTCCACCCTGCTGCCAGAACGACGCCACGGTTCCGGGGAATCCGGCAACGACCACGGCATCGAGGCCTGCAATGTCGACGCCCAGCTCGAGAGCATTCGTGGTCGCAACCCCGAGAAGTCTGCCGTCGGCCAGCGCCGCTTCCAATTCGCGTCGGTCCTCGGCCAGGTAGCCCGCACGATACGGCGACACCCGCTCGGCGAGTGTGGGATCGACCTCGGCCAGGTGGCGCTTCGTCGCCAGTGCAGTGAGCTCGGCGCCACGACGAGACCGCACGAAGGTCAGCGTCCGTGCACCCTCTCTCACGAGGTCGGACATGATTTTGGCGGCTTCGGTTCCTGCGGGCCGCCGAACAGGGCTGCCGTTCTCTCCGGTGACCGCGTCCATCAGCGGGGGCTCCCAGAGTGCGACGGTGCGAGGTCCGTGCGGTGAACCGTCGGTGGTGATCTCGGCGCAGGGCGCACCGATCAGTCGCGATGCTGCCGGGCCGGGGTCCGACGTGGTCGCGCTCGCGAGGACGAACACCGGGTCCGCCCCGTACCGTGCGGCGAGACGCTTGAGTCTGCGCAACACGAGGGCGACGTTCGAGCCGAACACTCCTCTGTACGAGTGGCATTCGTCGACGACGACGTAGCGCAGGTTGCGCAGAAAGTGGGCCCACCGTCCGTGCGTACGCAGCAGGGAGATGTGCAGCATGTCTGGGTTGGTGAAGATCCACCGTGAGTTTTCGCGGGCCCACTGGCGTATCTCGGTGGACGTGTCGCCGTCGAATCCGCACGGATGAACGCCGGACAGAGTCTGCGAGGCATCGGTCAGGGCGGTGACGGCGCGCAGTTGGTCCGCGCCCAATGCCTTGGTGGGGGAGAGATAGAGGGCCGTCGCCCTGGGGTCCGACTCGAGGTCGGTGAGAACCGGTAGTTGATAAGCGAGCGATTTGCCCGAAGCCGTTCCTGTGGAGACGACGACGTGACTGCCGCGGTGAGCGAGATCCGCCGCTTCGGCTTGATGGATCCAGGGCTTTGCGATTCCTTGGTCCTGTAATGCGCGGACCACATTGTTCGACGCCCATTCGGGCCATTCGGCTGTGCGCGAACGGCGTGCGGGACGATCTACGGCGAATGTCACCGGATCATCTTGGATAGGCAACCCTGACAACACCGCATTCAAAAGGATACGACCGTATGCATTCGTGGTCGCACTCTGCGAATCCGGCGAAATCGGTGGCGTCACTATAGGTCTCCGCGATGATCGTGGGTGGGTCTCGGTAGGTCGCGACCTGCGGTTTTCATCGTAACGAGGATGTTTTCGATGGAGTGTGCCGGGGTGAAAATCCGATATCGGCGGTTCGTGGTGACATGTCCTTCGGAAGTCGAATCAATATTTTGGCGGAATTGTTGGGATTTCGACTGTTGCGTTCGGGGAGAACATGGTTGACTACAACTGGTCGCAGCTTCTGTGTTCGTAGACTTGAGAAAGTGCACGCTCGCAGGATCGATGTTGCGAGCGCGGTGCTCTGCTTTTCCTGTGGGGGAATCAAGAGGTACAGCGGTCGGAACCGGCCCGGCGAACTGTATGTGCTGTTCGCCGCATCCGGTGTTAGAAAGAGAAGGAAAAGCATGGCACAGGGCACTGTGAAGTGGTTCAACGCGGAGAAGGGCTTCGGCTTCATCGCTCCCGAGGACGGCTCCGCTGACGTATTCGTTCACTACTCCGAAATCCAGGGCAGCGGCTTCCGCACCCTCGAAGAGAACCAGCGCGTCGAGTTCGAGGTCGGTCAGGGCACCAAGGGTCCCCAGGCCACCGGCGTTCGCGCGGTCTGATTCCAACTGATTCGTCCCCCGTCCCCAGCTGGTGGCGGGGGACGAGTCATGTCCGGGGGCAGTACAACTCGCGTGTCCTACTGTCCGGTAGCTCGTCGAGCGGCTACGTGTGGCCTACGGTTCACGTGTGAGTCAGCTGTCCTTTTTCTCTGCAGAGTCGACGCCGCCCGCGGTGGTCGACCTCGGCGGCTTGCTTGCAGGGACCGGCCAGGCCGTCACGTCGGACGCGGGCGCGCGAGTGTCGGTGGTTGTCGAGGACGGATGGCGAGCCGAGGCCCTCGCGCAGATGATCGACGAGGCGGGGGTACCGGTGGAGACGACCCGCAGCGACGAAGGTCGCCCCCTTGTTCGAACACATTCGGTGGAGCAGCTCCGTCCGTTGGTCGGCCAGTGGACGAGGGGAGCGGTGAAGGCTGTTCCCCACGGATGGGTGCCGACTTCACGTCAATTGAGGATGTGGACGATCGCCTGTGGCCGGGCCGAGGCTGAGGGCACCAGATTCGTGTTGGGCCTCGATCCGCACGCACCCCAGACTCACGGCCCTCTCGCCAGGTGCCTCATGCATGCCGGGATCGCACCCACCCTCATCGGTACGCGAGGCGCCACACCGGGGCTGCGTATCGCAGGTCGGCGTAGGCTCGCCAGACTTGCCGAAAGCGTCGGCGAACCGCCTCCTCACATGGACGTCGAAGGTGCTTGGCCGTACGCGTGACGCAGGGTGAGCACCATTGATCTGCAAGGATGAGTTGCGGGTATGTCACGCTATGAGCAGGCGAACCCGGTATAACAAGGTTTGTCGACACAACTGTCGGGAGACGGATTTCGACTCCAGGAAGGCTCGGGCTACAGGTGGCTAAAGGGGACAACGGCAGTGCACAGGGTGCGTCGGGAGCGTCCGGCCAACCCCGTCGCCTCGTAATCGTCGAGTCGCCGACCAAGGCGCGAAAAATTGCCCCCTACCTGGGCAAGAACTACGTCGTCGAAGCGTCTGTCGGCCATATCCGCGATCTTCCTCGCGGCGCGGCGGATGTGCCCGCCAAGTACAAGGGCCAGCCGTGGGCGCGGCTCGGTGTCGATGTCGACAACGACTTCGAAGCGTTGTACATCGTCAGCCCGGAGAAGAAGTCGAAGGTCGCAGAACTCAAGGGTCTGCTCAAGGATGCCGACGAACTCTTTCTCGCAACCGACCCCGACCGTGAGGGCGAGGCGATCGCCTGGCATCTACTGGAAACGCTCAAGCCGAAGATCCCGGTTCGCCGGATGGTGTTCCACGAGATCACCGAGCCGGCCATTCGCGCCGCCGCCGACGACACTCGGGAGCTCGACACCGACCTGGTCGATGCCCAGGAGACGCGCCGCGTTCTCGACCGGCTGTACGGCTACGAGGTCAGCCCGGTTCTCTGGAAGAAGGTCATGCCGCGATTGTCGGCCGGCCGGGTCCAGTCGGTGGCGACGCGCGTCATCGTGCAGCGCGAGCGCGAGCGGATGGCGTTCCGGTCCGCCGAGTACTGGGACATTTCCGCCAAACTCGACGCCGGTGAATCCGCGAGCCCACGTAACTTCGGTGCGCGCTTGGTCAATGTCGACGGAGCCCGTGTTGCCAGCGGACGCGACTTCGGTCCGGACGGCAACCTGAAGTCGGACGCGGTCACTGTTCTCGACGAGCAGCGGGCGCGCAGGCTCGCGGAGTCTCTTCACGGCGTCGATCTCACGGTGTCGTCCGCGGAGGACAAGCCGTACACCCGCAAGCCGTACCCGCCGTTCATGACGTCGACGCTGCAGCAGGAAGCCGGGCGCAAGCTCCGCTTCGGTTCCGAGCGGACCATGCGTATCGCGCAGCGCTTGTACGAGAACGGCTACATCACCTACATGCGAACCGACTCGACGACGCTGTCGTCGTCGGCGATCGCGGCGGCCCGGGCTCAGGCCACGGAACTGTACGGCGCGGAATATGTGCACTCGTCGCCGCGCCAGTACACCCGCAAGGTCAAGAACGCGCAGGAAGCACACGAGGCGATTCGTCCTGCCGGTGACGTGTTCCAGACTCCGGGCGAGCTGCATTCACGACTCGACACCGACGAATTCCGTCTCTACGAGCTGATCTGGCAGCGCACGGTCGCCTCCCAGATGGCCGACGTCAAGGGCACGACCCTGACGCTGCGGATCACGGGGACCGCGGGCACCGGCGAAGAGTGCACCTTCTCTGCATCGGGACGCACCATCACGTTCGCCGGGTTCATGAAGGCGTACGTCGAGAGCGTGGACGAGCAGGAGGGCGGCCAGTCCGACGACGCGGAGTCCCGCCTACCGGTTCTCGTGAAGGGGCAGGGGGTCAAGGCCACCGAACTCGACCCCGACGGTCACACCACCAACCCGCCCGCGCGGTTCACCGAGGCGAGCCTGATCAAAACTCTCGAAGAATTGGGGATCGGGCGCCCGTCGACGTACGCGTCGATCATCAAGACGATCCTCGACCGCGGTTACGTCTACAAGCGCGGTAGTGCACTGGTGCCCGCGTGGGTGGCTTTCGCGGTGATCGGCCTGCTCGAGGCGCACTTCGGAAGGTTGGTGGATTTCGACTTCACCGCCGGTATGGAAGACGACCTCGACGAGATCGCCGGTGGACGTGAACAGCGCGGCAACTGGTTGACGAGCTTCTACTTCGGTGGCGATCACGGCGCCGAGGGTTCGGTGGCGCGCTCCGGTGGTCTGAAGAAAATGGTCGGCGTCAACCTCGAAGAGATCGACGCCCGCGAGATCAACTCGATTCGCCTGTTCGACGACGAGCAGGGCCGCGAGGTCCACGTTCGGGTCGGTCGGTTCGGCCCGTACCTGGAGCGGATGATCGTCGACCCGGACGACCCCGAAGGGGATCTGAAGTCGCAGCGCGCGAACCTGCCCGACGATCTGCCGCCGGACGAGCTGACACTTGAGTACGCGGAGAAGCTGTTCTCCACGCCGCAAGAAGGACGCAAGCTCGGCGTCGACCCGCTGACCGGGCACGACATCGTTGCCAAGGACGGCCGTTTCGGTCCGTACGTGACCGAGATCCTGCCCGAGCCGGAACCCGAACCGAGCCCGGAACCGGACATCGTCCCGGTTTCGGAAGCCGAGGTCGCTTCGGGAACGACCAAGACGAAGGCGCCGGCGAAGAAGGCTCCTGCCAAGAAGGCGGCGAAGAAAGCTGCGAAGAAGGCTGGGCCGAAGCCGCGTACCGGGTCGCTCCTCAAATCCATGGACCTGGCCACCGTCACCCTCGACGACGCATTGTTGCTGCTGTCGTTGCCGCGGGTAGTGGGCGTGGACCCGGAATCGAAGGAAGAGATCACCGCGCAGAACGGTCGTTACGGCCCGTATCTCAAGCGGGGTACCGATTCGCGGTCGTTGGCCACCGAGGATCAGATGTTCACCGTCACCCTCGAAGAGGCGTTGAAGATCTACGCGGAGCCGAAGCGCCGTGGACGTCAGGCGGCAGCGGTCCCGCCGTTGCGTGAGCTCGGGGTCGATCCCGTCAGCGAGAAGCCGATGGTCATCAAGGACGGCCGCTTCGGCCCCTATGTCACGGATGGCGAAACCAACGCCAGCCTGCGTAAGGGCGACGAGGTAGAGGCCATCACGGACGAACGAGCGTCCGAACTGCTCGCGGACCGTCGTGCGCGTGGGCCTGCCAAGAAGAAGGCCACCAAGAAGGCGCCGGCGAAGAAGGCTGCGAAGAAGACGGCAGCGAAGAAGGCGGCAAAGAAGGCCCCGGCGAAGAAGGCGGCAAAGAAGGCCCCGGCGAAGAAGGAATGACAGCGCGGGTCGGGCCGCCGAGTGTGTCGGCCACACCGGTTAAGGTGACGCCGTGACCGTATTCGACCAGCTGGTGGGGCAGCACGACGTCGAGTCGGATCTGGTGGCCGCGGCGACCGCGGCCCGGCGTGGTGTCGGTGCGATGGGATCGGCAATGACCCATTCATGGCTGTTCACGGGCCCGCCGGGTTCGGGTCGATCGATAGCCGCGCTCTGTTTCGCGGCGGCGCTCCAGTGCACGAACTCGGGTGAACCCGGATGCGGTGATTGCCACGCGTGCACGACCACGATGGCAGGAACGCACGGGGACGTCCGCCGTGTCATCCCCGAGGGGCTGAGTATCAGCGTCAAGGAGATGCGGGCGATTGCTGCGACCGCGTCCCGTCGACCGAGTACCGGGCGCTGGCAGATCGTTGTCATCGAAGACGCAGACCGCCTTACCGAGGGTGCGGCCAACGCTTTGTTGAAAGTGGTCGAGGAACCACCGGACCGCACGGTGTTCCTGTTGTGTGCGCCGTCCATCGATCCACAGGACATTTCGGTGACCTTGCGGTCGCGGTGTCGGCACGCACAATTGGTGACGCCGTCGATCGCGTCCATCGCCGAGGTGTTGCACCAACGGGACGGCATGACCCTCGCGGACGCAGAGTTTGCGGCGTCGATCAGCGGTGGTCATGTGGGCAGGGCGCGCCGCCTCGCCGGAGATGCGGATGCACGCACCCGTCGTCGGAAGGCGTTGTCGCTCGCGAGCGCGGCGCTGCGTCCGGCCACCGCGTATGCAGCGGCCGAGGATCTTGTTCGCAGCGCGCAGACCGAGGCCAAGGAGGTCAGTGCAACTCGGGACGAAGCAGAAACCGAGGAACTGCGTACAGCTCTCGGCGCCGGCGGCACGGGCAAAGGCGCAGCAGGTGCACTTCGGGGTTCCGCCGGTGTCCTGAAGGATCTCGAGCGCAGGCAGAAATCGCGTGCGACCCGGACCGGGCGGGATGCGATGGACCGCGCACTCGTGGACCTGGCGGGACTCTATCGGGACGCGCTGGCCCACCATTGGGGTGCAGGAACGGCGCCGAACCACCCTGACCTGGCCGATGAGGCTGCGGATCTGGCATCGGGAACCACAGCCGAAGGTCTGTTGAACTGCATCGAGGCAGTGCTGGAATGTCGCGAGGCGATCATGCTGAACGTCAAGCCGCAGTGGGCGGTCGATGCCATGGTGGCGAGCTTGTCGGACGCTTTCAGGGAGCCGTTTTCGCATCCGAGGGGTTGACGCGTTAGACTCGCCAGCGCCGAAAGGCACCGCTGCCTTAGCTCAGTCGGTAGAGCATTTCACTCGTAATGAAAAGGTCGAGAGTTCGATTCTCTCAGGCAGCTCCA
>JAAZAD010000268.1 GCA_012514505.1 Rhodococcus sp. (in: high G+C Gram-positive bacteria)
CTCGTCGACGGTGGCCACGCGGAACTCCCCCTGAGCGAGGTCCTCGCACGCGCGCACGAGGTACGCGAGATCGTCGGTGAGATCCCCACCCAGACCTTCGCCCTCACCCGCCTTCTGCTCGCCATCTGTTACCGCGCACTCGACAATGCGGAAGACCCGGTGGCCGAACAGTGGCGCGCGCTGTGGCAGATGTCGGAGCTCCCCGCCGACGCATTCGACGACTATCTCGACGCGTTCTCCCACCGATTCGACCTGCTGCACCCGGAGACACCGTTCTTCCAGGTCGCCGGCCTGTCCACCGCGAAGGGCGAACTCGGTGGATTGGAGCGGCTGATCGCGGATGTGCCCAACGGGCACCAATACTTCACCACGCGCGGGGGCCGTGCACTCGACAGAATCTCGTTTGCCGAGGCTGCGCGCTGGCTGGTCCATGCACATGCGTTCGACCCGTCCGGAATCAAGTCGGGTGCGGTCGGCGATGATCGAGTCAAAGGTGGGAAGGGATATCCGATCGGCACCGGCTGGTGCGGTGCACTCGGCGGTCTTCTCCTCGAAGGCCGGAACCTCCGAGAGACATTGCTGATCAACATGGTTCCACACGATCTGCACAGGTCCGTATTCGCCGCCGACGACGACCTTCCGGTGTGGGAGCGTGATCCGCTCACAGCCGCGGTCGAACGGCCCACCGATCCGGCGCCCCGCGGCCCATTGGAGTTGCTCACCTGGCAGAGCCGCCGGATCCGGCTCGGCTTCGACGACCACGGCGTCACCGCCGTCCTGATCGCGAACGGCGACCCGACCGCGCCGCAGAACATGCATCGGCTCGAAACCATGACCGCGTGGCGGCGCAGCCCCGCGCAGGAGAAGGCACGAAAGGAGGCGCTGGTGTACATGCCCCGAACCCACGATCCGGAACGTGCACTGTGGCGGGGTCTCGCATCACTGCTGCCGGCGCACGAATCGACGGGAAGCCCCAGCGCACTTCCCTCCAGGACCATCGACTGGATCAGTCATCTCACCGACAGCGCAATCCTCGAGCCCGACTATTTCCTGCATACCAGGGCACTCGGGATCGCATACGGATCCCAGAACGCCGTCGTCGACGAGTTGGTGGACGACACCGTCGATTTCCGTGTGATCCTGGCTTCCGAACGTGATCGACGCTTCGGCGCCCTGGCCGTCGACGCCGTCGCAGCCGTCGAGCAGGCTGTCACCGGTGTCGCTCTGCTCGCCGGCAATTTGGCGATCGCCGCAGGAGGCGAACCCGACGGCCCACGCGACCGCGCCCGCGAGATCGCCTATTTCCGGCTCAGCTCACCGTTCCGACACTGGTTGTCCTCACTCGACACCCACACCGATCTGGATGACGTGCGGAACCACTGGTTCGACACCGCACGCTCCATCGTGGGATCGGTGGCACGCGACCTCGTCGACCACGCAGGGCCCCAGGCATGGATCGGCCGAACATCCCAGACAGGACAGCACGTGAGCACACCCGAGGCATACGCGTGGTTCCGACACGCACTGGTCCGAGCACTCCCCTATCCGAACTCGAGGATTTCCGCATGACATCGACCCCACCCACCGATCGCCGTGACGCCCTGCGTCGCCATGTGTCGACGCGAGTTTCATCCCTTCAGGCGGGCTATCTCGCAGAGACATCCAGTGCTGCCGCCTCACTCGCCCGGCTTCGGAGGGCCGTCAACTCCGAGCCGGGTAGCGATCCGGCCGTGTGGTCCGAAATCTTCGAGGGGCTGCCCGAAGTCCTGGTAGGTCGCACCGACAGCCCGAGTACACATGAGCGGGCGGCTCACTCGGCCATCACGCTCTTCGCGATCCACCAGCAGTCGAAGGACATTCCGATGCATCAGCGGGGTGTGGGCTTCGGCACCGCCGTCCGGCGCCTCGGAGTCCACACCGGAAACCCCGATTCCGTGCTACGCCGATTCCATGCGGTCGGCACAGCGACGGCATTCAGCGAGGTGTTGCATCACGCGCGCGGGCTGATCACCCAGCTTCGCAGCGCACGAATCCCACTGGACTACGGAAGGTTCGCCGTCGACCTGGCCGACCTGCAATTCCCGCGATCCGCCGACCGAGTCAGACTCGCGTGGGGACGCGACTACTACCGGGTCGAGCCGGACACGAGCACGACCACCGAGGGAGCCACGGATCCCCTCGCCGAAGCATCCACATCCTGATCACCACTACACAGGGAGCAGCCATGAGCACTTTCGTCGACATCCACATCCTGCAGACCGTTCCGCCGAGCAATCTCAATCGCGACGACACGGGCAGCCCGAAAACCGCGACCTACGGTGGCGTCCAGCGCGCCCGCGTGTCCAGCCAGGCATGGAAACGCGCTACCCGTCAGGATTTCGCCCGCACCCTCGACACCCGTGAACTCGGCCAGCGAACCAAGCGGGTCGTCGAGGCGATCGCCGAACAGATCGCGGACCTCGATGCGACTCTCGAACCCGAGTCCCTTGCCCTTGCAGAGGAAGTGATCGCGGCAGCGGGGATCAAGGTCGAGAAGCCGAAGGCCAAGAAGGGCGAGGAACCCGAGCCTGCCCAAAGTGGCTACCTGCTGTTTCTCAGCCGCGATCAGATCCGCAACCTGGCTACCCTTGCGATCGACGCCACGCGCGCCGGCGAGAAGCCCGACAAGAAGGCAGCAAAGAGAGCAGCAGACACCGGTCACAGCGTGGACGTCGCCCTGTTCGGACGAATGGTCGCCGACGCCGCCGATCTCAATGTCGATGCAGCAGCTCAGGTTGCACACGCACTGAGCGTGCATGCCGTGGACACCCAGTACGACTACTTCACCGCGGTCGACGACAAAGCACCCGAGGACAACACCGGTGCCGGCATGATCGGCACCGTGGAGTTCAACTCGTCGACCCTGTACCGATACGCCACCGTCAATGTCGATGCGTTGGCAAACACACTGGGCGACACCGAAGCAACTGGCCGCGCAGTCGAAGCGTTCCTCCGCTCGTTCAGCACGAGCATGCCGACGGGCAAGCAGAACACCTTCGCGAATCGAACCTTGCCCGACGCCATCGTCGTGCAGATCCGCGACACCCAGCCGGTGAATCTCGTCGGCGCGTTCGAGGACGCCGTCGAGGCGCACAACGGAACGCCTCGACTCACCGTCGCCTGCGCCCGACTCACCGAGCACGCACAGGACGTCGACCGCGCGTACGCCACCACACCCGTCAGCGCCTTCGTCGTCCGGGTCGGGAAGTCGACTGCACCGCTTGCAGAGCTCGGCACCGAGATCGGACTCGACGCCCTCGTCTCCGAGATCGGTACGCTGGTGCGAGATCGCGTGGGAGAACCGGCGTGAGCACCCTCGTCCTCCGGCTTGCCGGTCCACTCCAATCATGGGGGGACTCCAGCCGATTCAACCGCCGCAGCACCCGGCACGAGCCGACGAAGAGCGGCGTGCTGGGGCTCGTTGCGGCAGCGCAGGGACGACGACGCACCGACCCCATCGAGGACCTCGTCGACCTGCGCTTCGGAGTGCGCATCGACCAACCCGGCAGGCTCACACGAGATTTCCAGACCGCTCGGTCGCTCGACGGCAAAGACACCATGCCGCTGTCGTATCGGTACTACCTTGCGGATGCCGTATTCCTCGCCGCACTCGAGGGTGCCGACGATCTGATCGACGGTATCGCGGATGCACTACGGAGTCCCACCTTCCCGCTGTACCTCGGGCGCCGATCGTGCCCTCCGGCAGGTCCAGTGCTCGGCGGCGTTCGCGCAGCCGGCCTGATCGACACCCTCCGTTCGGAGCCGTGGCAGGCCGCCCTCTGGTACCGCCGTCAGCAATCGAAGACCGTCGACCTTCCTGTCGCACGGGACGCGGTGAACGCCGACGAACGAGGCGAGACCGTACGCGATCACCCACTCAGTTTCAGTTCGGAAAGACGCGAATACGGCTGGCGCACAGTCATTCATGACGACCCTGTCAGCGTCGACAACCCGGACGGCCGCCACTCCGATCACGACCCTTTCGCGCTTCTGGGGGGAGCCTGACCGATGTACCTGACACGATTCGCGATCAACCCCGCTCGACGCGGCGCACGACGCCTGCTCGGGTCGCCGCAGGCAATGCACGCCGCAGTACTCTGCTCGTTTCCCCCGATCGTCACATCCACCGAAGATCAAGGACGAGTTCTGTGGAGAGTCGACGCCGACGGGCCCCATCGGTGGCTGTACGTGCTGAGCCCGCGTGAACCTCAGATGACGCATCTCGCGGAACAAGCCGGGTGGTCCGATAATTCGACGTGGACCACGCGTGACTACATCCCACTGCTCGATCGCCTCGCAGAGGGCCAGCTGTGGGCATTCCGATTGACAGCCAATCCCGTCCACCAGATCCGACGCGAATCCGACGGCAAGAAGATCCGCGTCGGTCATGTCACGGCAGCCCACCAGCAGCAGTGGCTTC
>JAAZAD010000269.1 GCA_012514505.1 Rhodococcus sp. (in: high G+C Gram-positive bacteria)
AACGCGTTCTAATTATGGGTGAATGGGGTAAACGGATGAGCGGTGCGGCACCGATCGGCGACGGCATATTTCAGATCCCCGTCCCGATCACCAACAACCCACTCGGCCACACCCTCGTCTACGCAATGGAATCCCCCAACGGATTGGTGCTCGTAGACGCCGGCTGGGACGACGACAACGCCTGGAACGGACTGACCACCGGTTTGAGCGAGATCGGCTATTCGGTGCAGGACGTCGAGGGAGTGGTGCTCACCCACTTCCACCCCGACCACGTAGGGCTTTGCGGACGCGTCCGCGAATCCTCCGGCGCCTGGATCGCCATGCACGAAGACGACTTCTCCCAGTTCGAAGAGATGACGGCGGCACGTGACGACGAGTTCTGGCGCTTCCATCGAGAGAACCTCATCGCTGCCGGCGCCGGAAGGTCCGACGTCGCCGCATACGAACTGGTGGACGCACCGCAGTCGCCGACCACAACCGCGTCGAAGCCCGATCGCATCCTTACCGACGACCAGCGCATCACGTTGACCGGCCGCGACCTGCGCGCCGTCCACACGCCAGGGCACACTCCGGGCCACGTGTGCTTCTACCTCGAATCCGCGGACGTGATGTTCACCGGCGACCACGTGCTGCAAAAGACCACGCCACACGTCGGTGCCTTCACGTACCCATTGGAGGAGCGCGACGGACTCGCCGAATTCCTCGATTCGCTGCGCCTCGTGCAGAAGATGGGCGTCACCCGAGGCCTCGGTGCCCACGGCATACCCATCGACGACATACCTGCGCGCGCCACCGAGCTCATCGGACACCACGAGGACCGACTCGAGCATCTTTACAGCGCCTTTGGCGACGACGAACTGACGGTGTGGCAGGTCGCGGAGCGGATGAAGTGGTACAAGCCGTGGAAAGAGATCTCACCACTCGGCAAGCACATGGCACTCGCCGAAGCCGCCGCTCATCTGCGGCATCTCGTCACCCGCAAGCAGGTCGTCCAGGTCCCCGACCGCGATCCGGCAGTGTTCGTCCGCGTTCCGGGATCGCACTGACGTCCACCGAATTCACCGAATCAACACGGTTTTCGGACATATCCGCCATCATGTTGGCATGAGGCCAGTTTTCCGCGGTGTTCTGATGGCAACATCCGTTGCGGCACTGGGTCTGACCGGTGCTGGCATCGCCACAGCAAATCCATCCGAACCCATGGTCGTCAACGGCTGCGAGATCGTTCCGAACCCGACGCCGGGCGAGCACACCACCTGCCCGGGCGCAGACCTCAGCTATCGCGATCTGCGCGGGGCCAACCTGCGCTACGCCAACCTCGAGCGCGCCAACTTCCACGGCTCCAACATCTCCGGCGCCGATTTCACCGACGCACAACTACGTCGCGCTGACCTCAGCAACGTGGTCGCGGACAACACGAACTTCACCGGCGCCGACGGCACCCTCGTGGTCATCTACCGGACGAGCTTCGACTTCGGCGGCGTGGTCGTCGGCGATTTCAACATCACCACCGGCAACGAAAGCCCCGTCCCCAGGGTGAACCCCAACGTCCGCACAGCACCCCCGGCGCCGGCCAATCCACCACCGATCCCGGCCCCGATGCCCGTCCGCTGACTCCCCCCTCAGACAGCACGAACGGGACATCCGTCTGAACTGCTCCCCGTTTGTTGGACTGGTAAGTGAAAGTCTAGGCAGCGAGGGTCTGGGCTCGGTATTGCACCGGGCTCAGGCCCTCGAGTTGTAGGGATATCCGGTCGTTGTTGTACCAGTGGATGTAGTGGTGC
>JAAZAD010000270.1 GCA_012514505.1 Rhodococcus sp. (in: high G+C Gram-positive bacteria)
GTACTGGTAACCACTCGTATCACTTTGTCTCGAGTCCAAACCAGCTGAGGCAGGCTCCGAAACCTGCCCTCAGGACGAAAGGGCAGGGACCGGTTTCGTGTAGCCGTCATCGCTGGCAGTTGGTTTGGGCGGGGCGCTGACCGATCGGCGGTGTCCCACGGCGGTGAGGATCACGCCACCGACGATCCACCCGGCGAGTACCAGCCACGATGACGTCGTGTCGGCCTGGGGGAAGTACGACAGTTCACGGACCAGCGTCGCCGATGCACCGGGTGGGAACCACTGTCCGATTTCGCCCCATGCTCCGGGGAGGAACTGTGACGGCAACGCGCTTCCCGAGATGGGGTTGGCGAACAGCATCATCACGACCGGGCCGATTGCAGTACCAGCGCGGCCGATCAGCGCAACGCAGCCGATCATCGGTGCGGAGATAGCGGCGATGGCCACGGCGAAGGCGCCGACGTTGAGTAAGTAGTTGCCCTGGATCGACCCGAACCAGAGTTGCAGGATGCTGGCGAGGACGATTCCGCCGACGATGGCGTACGTCGTCACTGCGAGGATGCGTCGCCTCGCTCCGACGATGACAGTCGAGATGAGGACGCCGCCGATGATGCCGCCGAAGAGCATCGGGAAGAACGCCGAGTTCAGCAGCGCGCCATTGGGGTCTTCGTCGGAGAACGGTGCAACGTCGGTGAGGGTCACTGTGGGTTCACCGCCCGGTGGGACCCCAGACTGTTGAGCGAGCGCCGACTCCAATGGGGTCGCCAGTTGCGCGACAACCTCATTGACCGCACCATTGGCCGATGCGGTGAGCACCTCGGGCTGCGCACCGAGGACGATCCCGCCCATGTAGTCGCGAGATTCGATGCCGGCCACCACGGCGTCTCGATCATCGACGACGGTGACGTCGTAGATCTCACCACTCGAGGACAGTTGTTGCTCGACGGTTGATACCGCTTGTTGGGGTCCGGTGACGGCGATGGAGATTCCTTGCGGGTCGGCCGTGAGCGCCGGCCATGAGAATGCCAGGACGATGATCGCGATGATTGCGGTCATTCCGGCCGCGATCGAGAGGGTGCGTCTGACTGAGGTGTCGGGTGGGGCCTCAGGCGCCGGACTGGGGAGGGGATCGGGATGGTGGGACATGGGTTGACTCCTGCACGAGTGGGTGGAGGCGGAGCTAACCTGGGTGGTCGTCGCCTGACCGAGGGTTGAGCGTGGTTTCGTACGCGTGCGGTCACGCGACCTGCGTGGCGGAGGTCATCAGCATCTGTTTGCCGACCGTGGTGGGATCGTCGAGCATGCGCAGGATCGCGGCCGCGACGTCGGCTCGTTTCGTCCGCGGGGCACGGGGCATCTGGTAGCCGGTAGATGCATCAACGATGAGCGGGTTCGGTGTCCCTGGGCCGTCGGCCAGTGGTCCGGGATGCACGGTGGTCCAGTCCAGGCCGCTGTCGACGAGCTGGTCCTCGCCGGTCTTGTGATCTCGGAAGTTTCCGGCCAGGAACGTGCGGCAACCGAGACGGTATGGGTAGCGGGTGTTTGCGAATGTGTCTCCGACGCCGAGTGCAGACATCACGATAATCCGTTGCACACCAGCACTCTCTGCTGCGTCGATGACGGTAGGCACGGCGATCTGCATCAAGGGTTTGCTGGACTCGGTAACCTTCGGGCCCAAGGTGAGCACTACTGCGTCACATCCCCGGAGGGCTTCGGTCAGTGTGGCGGCGTCGTCGAGTTGCCCACCGACGACGGTCAGATTCGATTGTGTGTCCATCGCGTCCGGCCGGCGCACGTAGGCGACCACCTCGTGTCCGGCGGCGAGGGCTTGGGTGACGAACTCGCTTCCGGTTCGGCCTGTTGCGCCTAGTACTGCGATTCGCATAACGATCTCCTTTTCCTGTTGTCCGAGGTCATCGGACTGATGTCTCTGGCTGCGCAAACTGGGACCGACGATGATCGGCCTCACCGGCGAGGATTGTCGCCCGCACGTGGCACCACGTGAATTGGTGACCGCGACATTGCTTGCACTTTGACTATTATAGTGCAAGACTTGCACTTGTGTCGAACAGTGCAATGACGAGCAACCGCGAACAGACCGCTACGCGCATTACGCAGTGCGCCCTGGATCTGGCCGAGGAGCGTGGTCTCGACGGCTTCACAATGGATGACCTCGCCAAGTGCGCGGGCGTATCCCGACGGACGTTGTTCAACTACGTTGAAGGAAAGATGGACGCCGTTCTAGGGGCTCCGACCGCCCCAGATCCGGAGCGGCTCAAAGAATTTCGCGCCGGGGGGCCGACCGGACGAATGTCGACCGACATCAAGGGCGTGATCACCGCACTGCTCGACAGCAAGAACTTCAAACCGGACGAACTCGACCGACTCCACCGGCTGATCGCCTCAGACGCCCGCCTTCACAAGGCATTGCACGACAAGTTCGCGCGTTTCGCCGACTTCCTGGCGGTGGCCCTACAGGAGAGGGGCAATGGGCAGCTCAGTGAGCTCCAGGCGCGGGCAGCGGCAACCGCAACACTGTCGCTGTTTGACATCTCACTCAAGGCGTTCGTCGACGATCCGACTACCAGCCTTGCTGACCACTTTGTCGCGGCATTCGACGGTGCCGCCGCAATTTTCGCGTGATTGCACCGAACCTCAGGAGACCTGCAGATGACCAATCCGTCGCCCATGTCTGCCGACAAACTCGACCGCAGCGTCATAGTCACCGGCCTCGTCATCGTGGCGGGCATGATCATGGTGGTCCTCGACACCACGATCGTGAACGTCGCCCTGGACTCATTGAGTCAAGAACTCGATGCGACGCTGTCGACCACGCAATGGGTGGTCACCGGCTACCTCCTTGCCGTCGCCCTGGTCATACCGATCACCGGATGGGCGATGGACCGCTTCGGGCCGAAGGCAACTTGGATCGCCGCCGTCACGATGTTTACGATCGGCTCGGCTCTGTGTGCCACGGCGTGGTCGATCGAGGCACTGATCGTCTTCCGGATCATTCAGGGTCTCGGCGGCGGCATGCTGCTACCAGGCGGCCAGGCCATCATCGCCAAAGCTGCCGGCCCCCAACGCCTCGGACGTGCCATGAGCATCATCGGCGTCCCCATGCTCCTGGGTCCGGTATTCGGGCCGGTGATCGGCGGCGCTCTCATCGAGTACACCAGTTGGCACTGGATCTTCCTGGTCAACGTTCCGGTCGGCATTCTCGCTGTCGCACTCGCCGTTTGGAAACTGCCGTCCGGCGGCTCCCTCGACGATGCCGGACGGCTCGACTACCGCGGCCTCGCTCTACTGTCCGGGAGCCTGGTGTGCCTGCTCTACGGACTGTCCCTGGCCAGTTCCCGAGGAGGATTCGGAGACTGGACGGTGTGGGCATGGCTCGCCGGCGGCGCGGCCGGTCTTGCTCTCTACACCTGGCACAGTCTGTCCAAGGGTCCGTCATCCATCATTGACGTCCGCCTACTCAAGGACCGCCTCTTCGCGAGCGGGACGATCGCGGTTTTCCTCGTCGCGATCGGGATGTTCGGCGGCATGCTGCTCCTGCCGCTGTACTACCAGACCGCACGTGGGGAGGGGGCGCTCGCCGCAGGTCTGCTACTTGCACCCCAAGGCCTGGGCGCGATCGTCGCGATGGTGATCGGCGGCCGGCTCACCGACCGAATCGGTGCCGGATGGGTTGTGCCCGTGGGCGTAACACTGGCGTTGATCGGTACCTTGCCATTCACCCAGGTGGCCGCCGACACCTCCTACGTGTGGCTGAGCGTGGCACTGTTCGTGCGCGGAATGGGTCTCGGCGCGGTGATGATGCCGACGATCGCTGCGGCCTATACCAACCTCCCTGAGCACGTGGTGTCACGGGCGGCGCCGACCTTGTCGGCCATTCAGCAGGTCGGCGCATCGTTGGGCAGCGCACTGCTCGTGACAGCACTGACCCAGCGTTTCACCCACAACCTCACCGATCACGGCATCGCGCCGTCGGGCGGTGGCACCGACCAGATCAGTTCCGTGCCACCCGAGGCGATGTCGACCGTCAGCCCTCTGCTGTCCGACGCGTTCGGGTTCGCGTTCTGGGTGGCGTTCGCGCTGACCGCCGTCATCTTCATTCCCGCAATGTTTCTTCCGAGACACGGAAAGGCGCGGGGCCAGTCGGCGCCCGCGGCTCCCGGTCTGTAGCGACCACGCATCTGACAGCGATCTTCGAAAGGCATCACCATGTCACTGGCTCTATACCGCTTGGGCCGCTTCGCTTTCCGAAACAAGTGGTGGTTCGTCGCCACCTGGTTGGCGGCATTGGTCGCACTAGGTGCTCTCATGGGCGCCATTCAGCCCAAGTTCTCCAGTAGCTTCGAACTGCCCGGAACCGACTCGGATCGGGCCATGACGATTCTGCGGGAAGACTTTCCGGCAGCCAACGAGCAGCAGAGCAAGGCATCGACAAGCATCCTGGTCGCTGCCGACGACGGACTGGCCAATCACACCCAACAGATCGATGCACTGGTCGAGCAGGCCCGAACACTACCCAGGGTGATCGATCCCGAGTCGATCGCGAACCCGGTCACAGTGGCGCAAGCTCGACCCGAGATGGCAGCCACCGTCCTCGGCGACGACGGCAAGGTCGGCCTGATCCAGGTCCGCCAGAACATCCCTGCCGATGATCTGACCGCCGACGACAAGGATCAGTTCGAAGCGCTACTTGCCGAGCACCGCGGTGACGGCCTCGTTGTTGAGGGCACGGGCTCGCTGATGCAAGTGATGGAAGCCGGCGGTGCCGCCGAATTGCTCGGATTCGCAGTCGCATTCGTGGTGATGATCGTCGCGTTCGGCGCTCTGGTTGCGGCATTCATACCGATCTTGACTGCCATCGTCGGTGTCGGCATCAGCATTCTGCTGCTCACACTGAGCGCGGCCGTATTCGACATCCAATCCAGTGCTACAGCGATCATCACCATGCTCGGTATCGCCGTGTCGATCGACTACGCCTTGTTCATCGTGTCGCGGTACCGAACCGAACTCAACCAAGGTAATGATCGAGAACTCGCGGTGGGCAGAGCGGTTGGCACGGCTGGGTCGGCGGTGATGTTCGCCGGGCTCACCGTGATGATCGCTGTGGCCGCTCTGTCGATCGTCGGCATCCCCTTCGTCACACAGATGGGTCTCGCCGCCGCGGTGGCTATCCTGATAGCGGTCCTCGGCGCCATCACGTTGATACCCGCCTTGCTCGGGGTGTTCGGCCGCTTCGCCTTCACTCCTCGGATCCCCGGCATTCGGCACGGCGATGAAACCGACGACCAGCCGTCCAACGGCCTGCGCGTGGCCCGCGTCATCACCCGCCACCCATGGCCGACAGCTGTGGCCGGCCTGGCGCTGCTCGCTATCGCCGCGATACCGATGTCCAATCTGCAACTCGGCCTGGACACCACCACCAACAGCGAATACGCCGCCACCCAACTACTCAAACGCGGCTTCGGTGAAGGTATCAATGGTCCGCTCCTCGTGACCGTCAGCGACGCCGACGGCGGAGACATCGCACCGGCGGCCGACACTGTGGTCGCCCAGATAGCCACATTCGCCGACGTGGCCAACCCCAACCAGATTCAGTGGATCGGCAACGGCCCCAATCCCGCTCAAAACCAGGAAGGTGCCACCGCGGCACTGATCACCGTCACTCCCGAGCAGTCGCCCAGTGGTGAGGCCACCCATCATCTGATGGAACAGATCCGAGGCATCGGATCGTCGGCGCCCGGCGGCGCGGAGATTCATGTGGGCGGCCAGACCGCCATCATGTCCGACATCTCCTCGAAACTGAGTTCGTCGCTCATACCGTTCCTGGTCCTGGTCGTCGGACTGGCGTTCATCATTCTGATGATCGTGTTCCGCTCGATACTCGTGCCGCTGATCGCAACACTGGGGTTCTTGTTCTCGGTGTGCGCCACGTTCGGGGCGGCCGTGTTCATTTTCCAGGAGGGCCACTTCGGCCTCATCGAGCATCCCGGCCCCCTCAACTCGTTCATTCCGATCTTCCTGGTCGGTGTCGTCTTCGGGTTGGCGATGGACTATCAAGTTTTCCTCGTGACGCGGATGCGCGAAGAGTACGTGCACGGCAGGTCCCCGAAAGACTCGATCATCATCGGCTACCAGCACGGCGCGCGAGTGGTTACCTCGGCAGCGGTCGTCATGATCTCGGTGTTCGTCGCATTCATGCTCGCACCCGACACCTTCGCAAGAATGATGGGCTTCTCACTGGCCGCAGCAGTCTTCTTCGACGCCTTCATCATTCGCATGATCGTCGTACCAGCGGTGATCACGCTGCTCGGCGAACGGGCATGGAAGCTGCCGTCATGGCTCGACCGGATCCTGCCGAACGTCGACGTGGAAGGCACCGCCATCCGCAAGCTGGCCCAACCTGCGAACGATGCTGAGGCAGTTGCGGTATCGGCGAGCGGTCAACCCTGATGGTGCAGCTCGCCATCGCCGCGGTTGTCCTCGGACTGGTTCACTACCTGCTTCATCGTCGGCTCGTCCGGGCCACCGGGGTGCATGGCCGATCGGCACTCACCATCGACGTCGTCCTCGGACTGGGTTGGGTGATGGCACTCGTCGCCGTCGGGGTGGGGACCGTGATACCGCCCGCCGGAATCCGACCGGTCGGGTTCGTCGGGATGACGTGGTTGGCGGCCGTCTTCTACCTGCTGCTGGGTCTGGCGGCGATCGGTATCGGCCTCGCAGCGCTGCGCCTTGCCGGCCGTGCGTGGGGGAGGCCGACTCCGGCTGGGCGCCGACGCTTCCTTCAGATCGTCACAGCGGGCATGGATCTCAATGCGGGTGCGCAAGGATGGGCCAGCTGGTGGATGCGGGGCGACTCTTCTGCTTGGTGGCGTGCCTGGCGGTCGCTAGTTGTACTGACCCGGAACGTTAGGTACAGAGTTCGGCGAGTCGACGTGACATAGGGAAGACCTCCGAGTGAGGTGTGGAGCTGTCTAAGAACCGCTCCTCAACCCGGAGGTCTTCATGTCCCACCGTAA
>JAAZAD010000271.1 GCA_012514505.1 Rhodococcus sp. (in: high G+C Gram-positive bacteria)
AAAGCGTATCGGGGAGCATTTTGGCAAGCTTGTGCCGGGCATTTTCACCGACGAGCCCAACCACGGCGCCTATTTTCAGAGCATACAGGACACCAACTCCGGCAACGCGGTTCCGTGGACGGACACGTTGCCGAAGGTGTTCAGTTCTCGGTATGGCTACGACGTGCGGGATCACCTGGCGGAGCTGTTTTTCGACGTTGACGGTCAGCCGATCACTCCGGCCCGGCACGACTACCACGACTGCACCACGCATTTGTTCAGCCATGCGTTCGGTCGGCAGGTGGGGCAGTGGTGCGGGGAGAACAATCTCCTGTGCACGGGGCACTTGCTGTCCGAGCCGACCTGCAGCAGCCAGACCACTGTCGTGGGAAGCTGCATGCGATTCCTGGAGCACATGCAGGCGCCCGGGATGGACCTGCTGACGCAGGTTTGGCGTGAGTACGATACAGCCAAGCAGGTGGCGTCGGCGGCGCGCCAGTTCGGTCGCAAGTGGCGTTTGACGGAAACGTATGGCTGTACGGGGTGGGATTTTCCTTTTGCCGCTCACAAGGCGCTCGGGGATTGGCAGGCGGCGCTGGGGATCAACCTGCGATGCCAGCACCTCAGTTGGTACACGATGGAAGGGGAGGCCAAGCGGGACTATCCCGCATCGATTTCGTATCAGTCTCCGTGGTGGTCTTTCTATGCCGCGGTGGAAGATTACTTCGCCCGCATTCATGTTCTCACGAGTCGAGGCGAGGAGATTCGCGACGTGCTGGTGGTTCACCCCGTGGAGAGCAGTTGGATGCTCTGCCGCGCCGGCTGGGCGGAAGAGCCGCAGGTGAAGGCCCGGGACAGAATGCTCATCGACCTGCGGGACACTCTGCTGGCGGCGAATATAGACTTCGACTACGGCGACGAGGACATCCTCGCCCGCCACGGCAGCGTTCTGCGTCGGGGCGGTCGGTGCGAGCTGAAGGTTGGCAAGGCGGCGTACACCACGGTTGTGGTTCCGCCGACGATCACGCTGCGAAGTTCGACGCTGTCGCTGTTGGAGAAGTTCGCCGACGCGGGGGGGACGGTTGTTTTCGCCGGGGCGGCGCCCGAGTATGTGGATGCCGTCGCGTCGTCGGCTGGGGCGGAGCTGGCCCAGCGGTGCGTTCGCGCCCCGGCTGTCGGAGCGGAGTTGGTCGACGCGGTGGCGGCGACGGGAAGGCGTGTGTCCGTCACCGATTCGGCTGGGGAGGAAATACCCCATACCCTGTATATGCTTCGAGAGGATCGCGACGCCTTCCATCTGCTGCTGGTGAATACGGGTCACGATTTCCGCAACCTCGATATCGACACCTATGTGGTCGATCGCACGGACGCTTTGGACGATGTGCGCGTTCGGCTGTGGGTCGATTCTCGGGGCAAGCCGCTGGAGTTGGATCCGACCGACGGGGCTGTTTATTCGGCTGAGTCGCGGAAGGAATCGGACGGCTGGACGATCCGGACGTCGCTGCCGGCGATCGGGAGCCGGCTGTTCTCGCTGCCCAAGAGCGCCGGGGGCAAGCGTCACCCCGCAC
>JAAZAD010000272.1 GCA_012514505.1 Rhodococcus sp. (in: high G+C Gram-positive bacteria)
TACTTCCCGTCGAAGGTGCACCTGCTGGTCTCGGCACTCGGACGTGAATTCGCCCGCATCGAGGGCAAGGGGAAGATCCCGCCCGGACACAGTCCGCTCGAACGCATGCACCTGATCCTGAGCCTGATCACCAAGGCCATGCAACGCGACCCGCTGCTCACCGAGGCAATGACACGGGCGTTCATGTTCGCCGACGCGTCGGCAGCCGCCGAGGTCGACCAGGTGGGCAAGCTCATGGACCGACTCTTCGCCAGGGCGATGAACGAAGGCGAACCCACCGAGGAAGAACTCGCGATTGCGCGCGTCATCAGCGATGTGTGGCTGTCCAACCTCGTGGCGTGGCTGACCCGCCGGTCCTCGGCAACCGACGTCGCACGTCGCCTGGAACTGACCGTCGACCTGCTACTCGGCGATTCCCCGCGCGAGGTCTACTCCACGCCGGGTAGCGCCGAGTCGCACGGCGATTCCTGAGCAGAACGACCCTTTCGTCCAGCACTTCGTGGGTGTAACGCGAAACACCCCCCGCGATTGCCTCCACACGGGTCGGTGCACCGGCTTTTTCGCCTACCTTGGGACAGGTGAGCGCACTAGACCTCCCCATCGAGCTGCGCCGGGCGCTGGCCGCCGTCGCACGCGCACCCCGGTTGCTGGTTGCGAGCGACTACGACGGCACCTTGTCTCCCATCGTGTCCGATCCCGACAACGCCCATCCGCATGCCGAAGCCGTCCGCGCCATGCGGGGCCTCGCGGTCCTGCCTGCGACGTCCGCGGCGGTCATCTCGGGACGCGCGCTCAAGGACCTGGCAGCGCTTTCGCGTCTGCCGGTGGAGGTCAAGCTCGTCGGAAGTCACGGCTCCGAATTCGATGTCGGATTCGTGCACGCGATCGACGACGAATCCAGGAGCCGGCTCCGTTACATCGTCACGGGGCTCGAGGCCATCTCGAGCCGATTCCCCGGTACCAGGGTGGAGGCGAAACCCGCCAGCGCCGCCCTCCACGTACGCAACGCCGAGCCCGGGGACGCCGAACACGCCCTGACCGCGGTACGCGGCGACCTCGCGTTGCTACCCGGCATCCAGGTCACCGAAGGTAAAGCCGTCATCGAGCTAGCCGTCGTCCCGACCGACAAGGGCAGCGCACTCGACATCATCCGACACCAGGAAGCCTCCAGCGCCGCCGTGTTCTTCGGCGACGACGTCACCGACGAGAAGGCATTCGCCTCCTTGCGCGGACCCGACGTCGGCATCAAGGTGGGCGAAGGCGCGACGGTCGCCGAGTACCGGGTGGACCGCTCCGAGGACGTGATCGCGGCGCTGGCATTTCTGCTCGAAGAACGCCGCACGTGGCTCTCGGGTGCGCATGCCAGCCCGATCGAGCGACTCACCATGCTCGCAAGCCCACGGTCGAAGGCGCTGGTCACCCCCGATGGCACCATCACCTGGCTGTGTCATCCCGAGCCCGATTCGGCCGCGATCTTCGCGCATCTCCTCGGCGGCGACGCCGCCGGCCATTTCACCATCGGACCTACGCGCGAAGCACTTCCGCTGAGTCAGCGGTACATCGACTCGACGATGACGGTCGTGACCCGCTGGGCGAGTCTCGCGGTGATCGACTATCTGCCGCACGACGTCGAGGCCGGGCGCACCGACCTGACGCGTGTGATCTCCGGCCCGGCAACGGCGGTCGTGACGTTTGCACCGCGTCCCGAATTCGGCCAGGGCCAGGTGGTCCTCGAAGCCGTCGACGACGGCCTACGGGTGCACGGCTTCAACGAACCGTTCGTTCTGCGGTCGCCGGGAGTCCGCTGGGACATCACCAGCGAGGGCGTCCACCAGACCGCCCACGCTGTCGTCGATCCTTCCGACGGCGATATTGTCTTGGAATTACGTTGCGGTACAGATGATCTCGTGAAGCATCCGACATCGGAGGTGGAACGGCGGGCACACGCGGAAGCGTACTGGTGGCAATGGGCCGCCGAACTCGACCTCCCCACTCTCAAGCCGGATCTCGCCAAGCGGTCGGCGCTGACGTTGCGCGGCCTCGTTCACGAGCCGACCGGGTCGATTCTCGCTGCGGTGACCACCTCCCTGCCCGAAGAGATCGGTGGGGTACGCAACTGGGACTACCGGTACTGCTGGCTGCGAGATGCGGCGCTGACGTCGCACGCGCTCGTCGACGTGGGCTCCCTCGCCGAGGCGGAGAACTACCTCGACTGGGTACACGACGTTCTCGAGACCCTGCCCGGCCCCGAGCGCCTGCATCCGCTCTACACGCTTGCCGGTGGCCCGCTGCCCCCGGAGGCCGTTCTCGATTCCCTTCCCGGATACGCCGGTTCACGACCGGTGCGCGTCGGTAACGCGGCCAACCAGCAGGTTCAGCTCGATGTGTTCGGCCCCATCGTGAACCTGATCGCCGCAATCGCTCACCGGCGTGATGCACTCGGCGCCGACCGGGTCACTGCGCTCACCGACCGCGACTGGGAGCTGGTCTGCTCGATGGTCACAGCGGTCGAGCGCCGCTGGTTCGAACCTGATCACGGCATCTGGGAGATCCGCGACAACCCTCGACACCACGTCTATTCGAAGGTGATGGGCTGGCTCACCGTCGACCGGGCCCTCACTCTCGCCGATACGTTCTCCCGCCCCGCCGGTGAAGGGTGGGAATCCCTCCGCGACGAAATCGCGGAGGAGGTCCTCGAGAAGGGCTGGAACGA
>JAAZAD010000273.1 GCA_012514505.1 Rhodococcus sp. (in: high G+C Gram-positive bacteria)
ATGACGTCACGGTCACCGTGTCGGGTGTGCGTATCGACTCGGGAGACTTGGTCATGGCGGATGACGACGGCATCGTCGTTGTGCCGCGCGCCCACGAGGATGAGGTGCTTGCGCTCGCTCGTGAGCGTGCATCGCGTGAGTCGAGCGTGTTGAGTGAGTTGTTGGCAGGCGAGTCGCTCGCGGCCGTCTGGGAGCGCCACCGGGTTCTTTAAGGAGCAGACCATGTCTTTTCCCGTGATCGACACGCACCAGCACATCTGGGATCCGTCCCGGGCTAGCTACGACTGGCTCGGGCCGGAGCTCGCCCCGATCGATCGGGCGTTCACCTTCGACGAGGTGCTCCCCGAGCTTCGCGCAGCCGGGGTCGACTTCACCGTCCAGGTGCAGTCGGGCGATACCACTGAAGACACCGAGCTCATGCGCGAATCAGCCGCACGGCATCCCGAGGTGGCCGGAGTCGTGGGCTATGCGCCCATCGACCGGCCCGCGGAGTGCGCGCGGGTGATCGAGAGCTGGGCGGGCGATCCGCTCATGGTGGGTGTGCGCACGCTGATCCACAATCAGCCTGACCCCGATTGGTTGCTTCAGCCGGAGGTGGGGGAGGGGCTCGCGCTCCTGGCGGAGGCGGGGCTCACGTTCGACGTCGTCGCCGTGCTCCCGCGTCACCTCGAGATCGTGCCGCTCATCGCGCAAGCGCATCCGGGGCTGAAGCTCGTGATCGACCACCTCGCGAAGCCCCCGATCGGGCTCGAGGATCGTGAACCGTGGTGGAGCCTCATTGCAGAGGCCGCCGCGCATCCGAACGTGCACGCCAAAGTGAGCGGGTTGTACTCGCCCGCCGAAGAATCGAGTGCGGCAACGGCCGAACTGCTTCGGCCGTTCGTCGACAGGGCGCTCGAGGTGTTCGGGGTCGAGCGGCTCATGTATGGCGGCGACTGGCCGATTTCGGTGCTGTCGGGCGGCTATACGCGCGTCTGGAGCAGTCTGCAGCCCCTGTTCGACGCGTTGTCACCCGTCGAGCGCGAGCAGATTCTGGGCCGCACTGCGGCCCGGTTCTACGGGCTGTCTCCTGAGCGGTTGGGGCAGAACACGCCCTGATCATCCGATCTCTTTGGGGGTGAATGTCACATTTCGCCGCCAATTTCGACTGTTGTTTTCCGATTCATCCGATCTCTTGTAATATCTCCACCAACGCGGCGCAGAGAAGCGCCAGCCCACACCAAGGAGTTGTCAATGAAGACCACGAGGTTCCTCTCGACGAGCGGAGCGGTTGCGGTGATCGCTGCCGCCGCGCTCGTCATGTCCGGGTGCACCACCGATTCCCCCGGTGCCGGACAGCAGTCCGATTCCGGCGGAAAGATCACCGTTTGGGTCGACCCGCCCCGCGTCCCCGCGGCCGAGGCCTTCCAGGAGGCCTACCCCGACATCGAGATCGATGTCGTGCAGATCGACGGCACGGTCGGTGGCAAGACGGTCAAGCAGTCCTTCGCGAACTTCGACTCGGCCGGCTCCGGTTGGCCCGACGTGATCTTCTTCCCGTCGAACGACGACATCGCCTGGGCGACCAACTCGACCAGCAACTACGCAGCCGACCTGACCGACCTGCTTCCCGAGGTCATTGAGGGATACGACCCCGCAGTCCTGTCGTTCTGCAACATCGACGGCAAGATCCGCTGCCTGCGCAACGACGCTGCACCGGACGTGTTCTGGTACAACAAGAAGTTCTTCGACGACAACGGCTACACGCTGCCGACGACGTGGGAAGAGTACGGCGACCTCGCCGTCAAGATCGCGACCGAGCACCCCGGCAAGATCAGCGGCTTCCTCGGCGACGCCTATGCGGTCAACCGCTACCTCCAGGGCGCTGGCTGCCCGACCAACGAGCGCGTGTCCGAGTCCGAGGCGCACATCGACCTCACCGACCCGAACTGTGTTCGTGCCACCGAGCTCATGACCAAGATGTACGACGCGGGCGCACTGTCCACGCAGGGCATCTTCGACGGTGACGCGGCGACCGCCGGCGTCAACCTCGTCATGAGCCCCGGAGCCGTGTGGTGGGGCAACTACCTCTTCCGCGACACCTGGAAGATCCCCGCTGGCGAGATGAGCGCGGTTGCTCCGCTGCCGTGGGCTGGCGAGTCGACCCCCTCGAGCGGTAACGAGGGTGGCGGCCTGTGGGGCGTGTCCTCGCACATCACCGGCAAGCAGCTCGAGAACGCGCTGACCTTCGCCACCTTCGTCGCGACCGACCCGCGCTGGCAGGTCGAGCTCTCGACGGGTCTTCCCGGCTACGGCCCGATCCAGGACGCCTGGCTCGCGAAGATCGAGGCCGACGCCTACTTCGCCGACATCCCGTCGGTGCAGGCAGCGTTCAAGGAAGGCGCCGCAGCAGTGGTGCCGTACTCGTACATGCTCTACGACACCGGCTCGGTCTGGACCGAGAAGGTGAGCCCGACGCTCATCGCCGGTGGCTCGATGCAGGACGCGATTGACGCGTTCGGCGAAGAACTGGTGAACCAGGCCAAGTCCGTGGGTTACACCGTTAAGTAAGCACAGCATCGCGGGGGCGTCTGCTACGGCGGACGCCCCCGTGACGCGACACCGCTTCCTATCAAAGAG
>JAAZAD010000274.1 GCA_012514505.1 Rhodococcus sp. (in: high G+C Gram-positive bacteria)
CAGCACGAGGACCTGAAGACCCTCCCTTTCCCGATGCTCTCGGACCTCAAGCGTGAGCTCGCCGAGGCCACGGGCGTCCTCAACGCCGACGGCGTCGCGGACCGCGCCACCTTCATCGTCGACCCCAACAACGAGATTCAGTTCGTCTCCGTCACCGCGGGGTCTGTCGGCCGCAACGTCGAAGAGGTGCTGCGCGTCCTCGACGCCCTGCAGTCCGACGAGCTGTGCGCCTGCAACTGGAAGAAGGGCGACCCGACCATCGATGCAGGCGAACTGCTGAACGCGAGCGTGTAATCATGACTGTCGAAAATCTCAAGAACTCACTGCCCGAGTACGCCAAGGATCTCAAGCTCAACCTGAGCTCCCTGGCTCGCACCACGGTTCTGAACGAGCAGCAGCTGTGGGGCACCCTCCTCGCCACCGCCGCTGCCAGCAAGTCGGCGACCACTCTGCGGGAAATCTCCGAGGAAGCAGCGGACACGTTGTCGGCCGAGGCCTACAACGCCGCTCTCGGCGCCGCGTCGATCATGGGCATGAACAACGTCTTCTACCGCACCAAGGGCTACCTTGGCGGTAAGTACGACGACCTTCGCGCCGGCCTGCGGATGAACATCATCGGTAACCCGGGCGTCGACAAGGCCGACTTCGAGCTGTGGTCACTGGCCGTGTCCGCCGTCAACGGCTGCAACCACTGCCTCGAGGCTCATGAGGACACTCTCCGCAAGGAAGGTGTCGACCGGGAGGTCATCTTCGAGGCGATCCGTGCTGCGTCGATCGTCGCCGGCGTAGCGCAGGCGGTGGAGGCCAACGAGATCCTCGCCGGCGTCAACGCCTGAGTAGCCTCATAATCTGAAGTACTACAGCAGTGTGGCCCCGTCCATTCGGACGGGGCCACACTGCTCTAGTAGCTGATCTCGTTCAGGCAGGGAACGTGAACTCCACCTTGCGTTCGTCCACATCGACGGTCGTGAGCCGCACCTTGGCGTGCTCACCCTCCTTGGGATCGCCCGCACACTTGGCGATCGTCATCACCGAGGAGACGAAAACCTCGGCAGCGCGCTTGTTCTCCCGCGACCGAAGAATCGTCGCTTCGAAGACCTCACCCACCCGGCCTTCGAGCATGGTGGCCTCCGTCCGATCGATACACGCTCGATCGACCTTGTTGGACAACGAATCCGAACCCGACATCAGGTCCGGCAAAGTGGGCAGCGCTTCTCTCGCCCATGCCGGTATCTCACTGTCAGCGGAGATGGCGAGGCACACCTCCGTGGTGAATCGGTCCGAAAGGCGGCGCAGCGGAGCTGTCACGTGTGCGTACGGTGCGGCGATCGCCGAATGCTCGAAAAGCTCGGGAACCGTTCCATCGAACGCCGCGTAGTCCGCACCACGCAACAATTTCGGCGCCTCCGACATGAGCGCGAGAGTTGCCGTGTCGTTGGGGTCCAAGCCGGCCAGAATCTCACCGGCGGCGGCCCCATCGGGCCACGCAATCCCGAGGGCGAGAGCAGTTTTGCGTAGGTCGGCCAGCGCACCCGGTTCCGCCGGTGGCAACGTCCGCAGCAACCCGACCTTCGCCTCGATCATCATGCTTGCAGCGCACATGCCGGTCAGCAACGACACTTCTGCATTCCAGTCGTCGGCTTCGGTGCGGACGGCTGCAGCGACTCGCCAGGTCGAATTCGCGTCCTCGACGACCTCTTGCTCCGGCAGCTTCAGTTCGATGGCGCCCCTGGTGATTGCCGCCGCCATCCGCCGCTTTCCGAACTCCGGCAACGCCGTCAGCGAGGGATGCAGCCGTCCCGAATCCGCGTCGGACTGCACGGTCGCGTAATCGAACCTCGCCACCGACCGGACGAGCGCTCGCGTGACCGACCACGACACAGGTTCCGCATTCACATCGAGTTCGATATGCCACAGTGCAGCCGGCCGCGTCTGGTCGGGCAGCAAACTCGCCGACCCCTCGGAAAGCTCGCGAGGGTGCAGTGGGATCGATCCGTCCGGAAGGTAGAGCGTCTGCCCCCGCTTGCGGGTCTCGCGGTCGAGCGCACCACCGGGCTCTACGACGGCGCCGACGTCGGCGATCGCGTAGTGCAGCACGTAACCGGTGTCGGTGCGCGCAATGTGCAGAGCCTGATCGAGATCCTTGGATCCGGGCGGGTCGATGGTGACCAACGCCAGATCGGTTCGATCCTCACGCTCCTTCGCGTACCGATCGGTTGCCGAATCAGCTTCCTGCATCGCCTCGGTCGTGAACTCGTCGTTCAAGTCGAACTCGGCACGAATCGATGCGAAATCGATCCCCCGCGCAACAATTCGGCTCAACGGCACCTTCTCCACTCCAATCCGGTCCGCGAGCTTCGCGGACCTACGTTCACACGACCCGAGTTTCTCGGGATCGCTTCAGTTCTTCCAGTCGTCCTCAGCGCGGTCGGCTTCCTTGTTGCGTTCGGCTGCAATCTGCAGAGCCTTCTCCGCCGAGGCCCGATCAGGGTACGGACCCATCCGCGACAGGTAGCCCGTGGCCTTACCCTGCGACACCGTTCCATCGTCGACGTTGTAGTACCAGAGATCTTCTTCATCGCTCATGCGGTTCAGTGTTCCACCAAGTTGTCCGTGTTGTGGTTCACATCGCTACTGATATTCTCGGGACTTGCCCGCACAGAGATTGGAGCAAGCATGTCCACGATCATCTTCGATCAGCTACTTCCCTACCTCGGCGCCGACGGTGCCACGTACTGGGCCCAGGTCTTGATGGTCAACCCGGTCTGACGGGTGACCACGCGAAAGCCCCCGCCGATTCGATTCGGCGGGGGCTTTGTCGTGGGCGGACGAGTCGGCGTGTAAGCCGGATCCTGTGCCCAGCGCCGAAGCGCCGGGCGGCGACCATCCATCTGGGCACACCGTCGCCGGGTACCTCGAGCGGTTCACCCGCAGGCTCGGGCGAGCAGCCCTCGATCACCTGCGCAGCCCCACTCTCGCAAGTGTGGCCTTCAACCTTGCTCCGGGCGGGGTTTACCTAGCCACCCCGGTCACCCGGGGTGCTGGTGCGCTCTTACCGCACCGTTTCACCCTGACCTGCCCCGAAGGGCAGGCGGTCTGTTTTCTGTGGCACTGTCCCGCGAGTCACCTCGGGTTGCCGTTAACAACCGCCCTGCTCTGTGGAGTCCGGACTTTCCTCGATCCGGGGCCTGACACTCACGCCGAAACGTTGTGTCGGTTCCCCGAGCCGCGGCCGCCCAGCCAACTCGTCCGCCCGAACAGAGTACTCGCCGCGCCGTCCTGGACATACACACAGGTGATGCTTCGTAAGCTGGGGCGGTGACGAAGTTCGGACCCGGGTACCGAGAGCGCGCCTCGACGCCGAGGCTCGACTTCGTCCACGGTCGGCACTGCCACCCCGACCTCGTGATTGTCGCACACGGTGGACAAGAGAATTCCTACGCCGACACCCACGCACGTCTACCAGCGATCCTTCGGATGTGGCCGTTCGTCCACGCCGCCCATGTGGGCGCACCGGCAGCGGCCGTGGCTCTTCTGCGCTACCGGTTCCGTGGGTGGAACGGGGAACATTCTCACCCACTCGAGGATCTACGCACAATTCTGCGCGAACTACCGGACGACGTACGCCGGGTCGTCCTGGTGGGCCATTCGATGGGAGCCAGGACCGTCATGCAGTGTGCCGACGATCCGCGGGTGAAAGGTGTACTTGCGCTTGCACCATGGCTGCCGGACACGGAACCGATTCCCAGCACATCGACGACCTGGAATTCGGACACACTCATCGTGACGGCCCACGGAACCCGCGATCGGGTCACCGGCCCCATGGCGACGTCGACCTATGTGCGCCGACTTCGCCAGGCCGGGCACGCGGCAGCGGAGTTCCGGGTACGCGGTGAGGGTCACGCCCTGTTGGAGCGCCACGGCGACTGGGACGAATTGGTGCGACGTTTCGTGACGTCCGTCCTGGGCACCACAGTCGATCCAGTGCTCGCTCATGCGTCCACGAAGGATCCCACGCATGCTCCCGACGAACTTCCTGCTTGGAGCGATGGCGGAGGGCGCACGGCCGCAGTGATGTCGATTGTTCGCGCTGGGGTCAAGGCGTCGGTACCACGGTCTATCGTCGGGGAATGACCCGCTACTGCGCGCTGCTCCGCGGAATCAACGTCGGGGGCATCAACATCAAGATGGCCGATCTGCGCAGCATATTCGACGAACTGGGGTTCACCGACGTGCGAACCGTACTCGCGTCCGGGAACGTGCTGTTCGGCTCGGAGAACACCGATGCACGCGCACTGAAGGCCACCATCGAGCAAGCCCTGTCGGATCGTTTCGGTTACGAGGCGTGGGTGTTCGTCCTGGATGTGCACTCCATCGCCGACGTGGTGGCGGCCTATCCCTTCGAGCCGGACCGCGACGGGTGGCACGCATACGTGGTCTTCGTCGAGGGGGCGGACGTCCTCGATTCCCTGCTGACACTTCGCAGCGATCTCGACAACGGTCTGGAACGGATCGAGGGCGGTGACTCCGTCGTGTACTGGGAGGTCGAACGCGGGCACACCCTGAAGAGCCAGTTCGGCAAGCTGACCGGCCGAGCGAAGTTCAAAGCCGTCACCACGACTCGGAACCTACGAACTCTTCGAAAGCTCCTGCCGTGACGGCAGCACAGAATTAGATCAGTTCAGATGTGATGTGTCGTTGACGAGCCGAACGGACGCACCGCCGTCACGATAGAACTCCGCCACACTCAGCGACGCGAGGTCCAGGTGCAAGCGGTAGAGCAACGACGGTCCGGCATCCAACGCCAGTTGCAGCAGGGTCTTGATGGGAGTCACGTGCGTGACCACCAGGATCGTCTTGCCCGCATAGGTGGTGACGAGTTCGTCTCGTGTCGCCACGATCCGTTTCCGTACCTCGTCGAAGCTCTCGCCGTCGGGCGGGTGAACGGAGGTGTCCGACAACCATCGCTGGTGCAGATCGGGGTATTGGTCTGCGGCTTCCCGGAACGTCAGCCCTTCCCACGCCCCGAAATCCGTTTCCGTCAGCCCGTCGTGCACATCGACCGGTAGTCCCAGCGCGTGGCCGGCGGCTTCGGCCGTCTGCTGTGCACGGTCCAACGGCGAGGACACGATGGCGTCGATTCCGCCGTGCGCGGCAAGCCGGTTGGCAGCTCCCCGCGCTTGCCCCCGCCCCAGGTCGGTCAACGACGGGTTGCCGCGACCGGAGTAGCGGCGCTCGACGGACAGTGGTGTTTGACCGTGACGCAGCAACAACATCCGCGTCGGAGTGCCTACGTCCCCCATCCACGCCGGGGACGCCGGAGTTGCTGCAGAAGCCGGGGTCGACTGTGGGGTTGTGCTGTCGTCTGCACCGTCCATGGCCTCGTTCGCCAACCGGTCTGCGTGCGAATTCTCGGCGCGTGGAATCCAGGTGTAGCTGATGCGGTCGAACTGCTCTGCGATGTCGGCGGCCCGACGTTGCAGCGGGATCATGTCGGGGTGCTTGACTTTCCATCGTCCGCACATCTGCTCGACCACGAGCTTCGAGTCCATCCGCACGGCCACATCGGAAGCTCCGAGTTCGGCTGCGGCAGTCAGACCGGCGATCAAACCCCGGTATTCCGCAACGTTGTTGGTGACCACACCGAGGCTTTCCCTGCGCTCTGCCAGCACGGAGCGAGTGTCCGCATCCAGAACTACGGCGCCGTAACCGGCAGGTCCCGGGTTACCTCGCGATCCACCATCGGCCTCGACGATGACCGGGCCAATCACAGACCGGACTCCTTGGTGCGCACCAAGATTGCGCCGCACTCGGAGCACCGCACCACGGCCTCGGGGGCAGTACCTGCGATTCGGGAGATCTCACCTCGGTCGAGTTCGATCCGGCAGGCACCGCACCGCCGCGCCTGCAGCAGTGCCGCCCCGATTCCGTGCGACGCACGCTGCTTCTCGTACAACGCTGTCAGATCTTCGGGGAGACCCTCCGCCAGACGTGATCGGTCGGCCGTGCGGGCTTCGAATGTCGAATCCAGGTCGGCCATCGCATCGTCACGTCGCCGGCGTGCATCGATCAGCTCGTCTTCGATCTGTGTCAGCTGTGCGCCGGCATGATCATGGTCGGCCTGGGACGCTTCACGGCGCTCCATCACTTCGAGGAGTTCGTCCTCGAGCAACCCCTGACGGCGGACCAAGCTTCCGAGTTCGTGCTCGAGTTCCGTCAGTTGCTTCGCTCCCACGGTGCCGCCCTCGAGCAGCTTGCGGTCCCGCTCTTCACGTTTGCGAACCGCGTCCACTTCACCCTCGAGTTTGCGAATGTCCCGATCGAGGTCGTCCAAGACGATCTCGACGCCCACGGCGGCATCCTTGCGCGTGACGCGCTCGGCATCGAGACGGTCGACTTCCTGCTGCTCCGGCAGGGTTTTGCGCTTGTGCCCGATTCGCGACAGCTCCGCATCGACGCCGGCGAGTTCGAGAAGCTTGGACTGCACCTGTGGTTCGACGTTCACGCGTGGTAACTCCTGCTGTCTGCTATTGACGGTTGCTGCTGGAAATCAGCATCTGCAACCGTACCCCGCTGATGGATCGTCACCGTGCGCTGTGCGTCCACGGGTCGGTCCGAACATCGGAAACACGTACGTACAAGACAGCGGTGTCACCGAACGCGTCGTCCAGCACCCCTTTGGCTTGGCCGCACCACGGAAACTCGGTGGCCCAATGTGCCACGTCGATCAATGCCGGTCCCCCGGCCCGCAGATGTTCGTCCGCCGGGTGGTGGCGCAGGTCCGACGTGACGTACGCGTCGACTCCCAGTCGGCTGACCGCATCGAGAAACGAGTCGCCCGCCCCGCCGCACACGGCCACCGTCCGCACCTCCGATTCGGGGTCGCCGGCGGTACGCACGCCCCAGGTCGTGCTCGGCAGGGCCTCCGCCACCCGATCGGTGAACTCCCGCAGGGATACGGGTTCGGGCAGCGTCCCGACCCGGCCGAGTCCCCGGGCGCTGGGAACGTCCGCCATTTCGAACACGTCGAAGGCCACTTCCTCGTATGGATGAGCTACCCGAAGCGCTGCGAGCAGTTCAGTCCGCAGCCGTCGAGGGGCGATCACTTCTACACGATTCTCGGGTAGTTGCTCGAGATCGCCCACTGCACCGACCGTTGGGTTCGCCTCCCCCACCGGCAGGAACTGACCGAACCCGGCAACGGTCCAACTGCAGTTTTCGTAGTTGCCGATTCGGCCTGCGCCTGCCTCGAACAGAGCGGATCGGACCACCTCGGTGTCGTCCTCGGGCACCATCACTGCCCACTTGTCGAGCGGTTCCCCCGGCTGCGATTCGATGGGACCGGTGACGGTCAGGCCCAATGCCGTCGCCAGCGCGTCGGACACACCTGGGTCGGCCGAGTCGGCATTGGTGTGCGCCGTGAACAGAGCACAGCCCGCCCGGATCAATTTGTGGATCAGCCGACCCTTCGGGGTGTGCGCACCGACCGTGTCGACCCCGCGTAGCAGCAGCGGATGGTGCGTGATCAGCAGTTGCGCACCCGACTCGATCGCGTCGTCCACGACCTGCTCGGTCGGGTCCACGGCCAGGATCACCGTCGTCACGGGTTCGCCGGGGTCGCCGCACACCAACCCCACGGAGTCCCACGACTGCGCCAGTGCCGGTGGGTACGCGCGCTCGAGTTCCGCAATGACGTCACGTATCCGGAGGTCGGGTACGCCGGCGTCGGACACACGAGTATCGGTCACAGGATCTCCTCCAGAGCACTGATGAGAACGTCGGTTTCGGTACGTCCGCGAACTGCCACACGTAGATGATCACTCCCGAGACCCGGAAAGGTGTCGCCGCGCCGAACGGCGATCCCCCGCGCCCGGAGTCGGCTGCGCACCGCGTCGCCGTCCGGAACCTCAACCAAGAGGAAGGGTGCCGTAGCAGGGCCGTGCACGTTCATGCCTGTTGCAGTCAATCGCGCCGCCATCTCGCTGCGCTGCTCCTCGATCCGGGCCGCCCGTTCCTGGGCTGCGGCCACTGCGGCCGGTTCACAGCACGCTTCGATGGCCTCGAGTTGCAGACTGCCCAACGGCCAGTGCGCCCGCCCCACCTGCAGGCGTCGCAGCACGTCGGGACTGGCCAGCGCGTACCCGCACCGCAGACCCGCGAGTGCCCAGGTCTTGGTGAGACTCCGCAACACCACCACGTCGGGCATGGACTTACCTGCCACCGATTCGGGTTCGCCCGGGATCGCATCCGAGAATGCCTCGTCCACCACGAGAATCCGCCCCGGACGACGAAGAGCGAGGATCTCCGACGCCGGGTGCAGGACGGAGGTCGGATTGGTCGGATTGCCGACCACCACCAGATCCGCGGACTCGGGTACCGCCGCACCCGACAATTGGTATGGCGGTTCCAGAACTACCCGTGTGATCGGAACCCGCGCTTGCCGAAGCATCCATTCGGGCTCGGTGAAGGAAGGGTGGATCAGAGCAGCGAGTGTCGGCTCGAGCTTCGGCAACATGGCGAAACCTTCGGCGCCGCCCGCCAGCAACAACACCTCGTCGACGGTTCTGCCGTGCCGGGCCGCCACCGCCTCGCGCGCCCGCAGATGGGCAGCCTCCGACGGATAGGAACCCAAGGTGGCCAGGCCGGCCGCCAGGCGACGACGCAACCATTCAGGCGGCCCGTCGCCCTGAACGTTGACCGCGAAGTCGAGGAGACCCGGCGCCGCCTCGGCATCACCGTGATGACGAAGTGCGTCCACGTCGTCCGTTTCGATCGTCACAACTGTCGAGCCTACGACGACGCAGTCGGCCTCGGCACGGCCCCGGCCCGTGTAGGAGAATGCGAGTGTGTCAGACAGTTCCCATCACGCATCCTCCCTAACGCCGATCGTGCTCTTCGACCTCGACGGAACCCTCACGGACTCCGCTCCCGGAATTCACGAGGGCTTCCGGCGCGCACTCGCTGCGGTAGGCCATCCCGAACCCACGCCCGCAATGCTCGACAGTGTTGTGGGACCGCCCATGGTCGACACGTTTCGTTCGATGGGACTCGACGAGCCCACCATCGAACGCGCAATTGCCGCCTACTTCGAGTACTACGAGGACTCGGGCTGGTCGGAGAACTCCGTGTTCGACGGCATCAGCGATCTTCTGGACCGGGTCGGTCGATCCCACGGCCGTCTCGCGATCACCACGTCGAAGAACGAGCGGATCGCCATCCGGATTCTCACGCACTTCGGGCTGGACGGTCACTTCGAGTTCATCGGCGGCGCCAGCGACGACGGCAGTCGGCGCACCAAGTCCGACGTCATCGCCCATTCGCTGTCTGCGCTCGGTGTCACACCGACCGAGGGCGCCACGCCGGGTGTGATTCTGGTCGGAGACCGCGATCACGACGTCCACGGTGCGGCGCGCTGGGGAATCCCCACCGTGTTCGTGGAGTGGGGATACGGATCGGCCGCAGAATCCGTCGATGCCCGGTGGACCGCTGCCGACGCCGCCGAACTGGAAAGGATCATTGCCGAACATGTCCGATAGCACCGGCCCCACAACCCGGCTCCACGTCACGTTCGTGTGCACCGGGAACATTTGCCGTTCACCGATGGCCGAGAAGATCTTCGCGGAGCATCTTCGTCTCGCCGGCATCGACGACGTGGTGGCCGTGAGCAGCGCGGGAACGCACGGCTTCCATGTCGGCAGCGAGGCGGACCATCGCACGGATCGCGTATTGAAGCGACACGGATACCCGACCGGACACACCGCGGCGAAGGTGGGGCCATTCCATCTCGGTGCCGATCTCGTCGTCGCGCTTGCCACCGGTCACGACCGCGAACTTGCCGCACTGGGTGTGCCGACCGAGCGTCGGAGGCTGCTGAGAAGCTTCGACCCCGCGGCCGTAGGCGAGTCCGTCTCGGATCCCTATTACGGAGACCTCGACGACTTCGAACGCGTGCATGACGAAGTCGTAGCAGCCGTTCCAGGGATGCTCGACTGGGTACGCGGCCGCCTGGACCTGCGCGACTGAACCCCGCGAATACGCCCTCGACCAGCGAGACGCTACCGTGGACATGTGCGAAGACTGAAGTTCCTGTTACGTCCGGGCTGGGTGGTGCTGGCCCTGATTGTGGCCGGTTTCGCATATTTGTGCTTCACGGTGCTCGCGCCGTGGCAGCTCGGTAAGAACGCCTCCACCGAGGAACGCAACCAGCGGATCGCCGATTCTGTCGAGGCGGATCAGGTCGCGCTGGCCACGCTGTTCGACGACGGCCGCCCGGTTCAGGATTCCGAATGGCATCGGATCAGCGCGGTCGGCTCGTATCTGCCGGACAGCGATCTGCTAGTGCGACTGCGGTCGATCGACGCCGCGCCTGCCTATGAGGTTCTCACCCCGTTCCAGCTGAGTGACGGCCGGACGATCATCGTCAACCGAGGCTATGTGCGACCGGTGCAGGGCACCCAGGCACCGCCGATCGAGCCCGCACCTGCCGGCGAACAGACCCTCGAAGGCCGTATCCGGATGTCCGAGGGCGCCTTCGCGGACAAGGAACCGTTCATCGAGAACGGACGCACGCAGGTCTACTCCATCGACGTGCCCCAGATCGAGGCATTCACGGGCGCAGAACTGATGGACGCATACATTCAGCTCGAGCCGGATCAGCCCGGCGGCCTGGGCACCATCCCACTCCCTCAGCTCGATGCGGGTCCGTACCTGTCATACGGCCTGCAGTGGTTGGCATTCGGAATCATGGCGCCGCTGGGCCTCGCATACTTCGTCCGCGCGGAATGGTTGGAGCGTCGCAAGGAGAAGGCCAAAGCCACCTCCGGCAGCGATAGCAAGCCTGATGATCCGCAGAAACCGGGCAACGTTCAGGAGCCGGGCGCGAGCGAACCGTCAAGCGTGTCGACGTCCACGACGAGTGGTGAGAGTGCTCCTGCGCCGACGCTCACGGCGACGCAGACGAAACTGGCCGATCGCTACGGCAAGCGCCGCTGAGCCGAGACCGCCTCCGATCTGCACGGCGCGAGACAGCTTTGCCCCTCGGCACAGATCCTGCACGATCGGTGCGGGACCACTGCCGAGAACCGGCCGCTGCTCCACCCCGTACGAGTACTCGGTTCGGCCACCGAGGCTGACCCCGAGCGCCCCCGCCGCGGTTGCTTCGGCGACCCCGGCGTTCGGGCTGGGGTGCTTCGCTGCGTCGCGCCGCCATGCCTGCCAGGCTGATGCGGAGCTTCCGTGCACGACCGGTGCGGCCAGCACTGTCAGAACTCCCGTGGCCCGTGCGGGCGCCAGGTTGACGAGATCGTCCCACCGTGCGGCCGCCCACCCGAACCTCTGGTAGCGATCAGACCGGTATCCGATCATGGCGTCCAGGGTGTTCGTTGCCCGGTAACCGATCAGGCCGGGGACACCGGCAACAGCACCCCAGAAGAGGGCGCCGATCGTCGCATCGGAGGTGTTCTCGGCCACCGATTCGAGCGCTGCCCGAGCCAGCGCGTCCGCGTCCAGATGGCTCGGGTCGCGTCCGCACAACGACGGCAGCAGTTCCCGCGCACCGGCGATGTCGTCACGCTCCAACAATTCGGCCATGTTTTCACCGGTGCGAGCCAACGATGTTCCGCCGAGCACGCACCACGTCACAATCCCGGTGACGGCGACCTGCCCACCCCAACGCAGTCGTTTGGCGGCGGCTTCGGTCAAGGCTCCCGCAATGGTTGCACCACCGACCAAGATCGCGACGTGCAGCACGCCTGCCGTGCGCGAGTCGCGGTATGTGCGGGTTTCGAGCTTCGCCGCCCCGGTCCCGAAACCTGCAACGGGGTGAAACTTTCGTGGATCGCCGAAGACTCGATCTGCCACCAATCCGACAAGCAGTCCGGTCGCTCGAGCCGTGGCCTCACCATTTCGAAACACCACGTAGTTCTACCGCCCAGTCGGTACGCGCTGATCACCGCCCCAAAGTGGCTCCTCGGTCGTAGGCTCGAACTTCGAACGCCCTTTGATGGTGAGTAAGAGAACAGCACCGGCAAGCTATAGGAGGCGACTGTGGCCCACTCCGAACCGGACGAGGTAGATCTGCTGGTGGTCGGTGGGGGTAAAGCCGGCAAATCATTGGCGATGGACCGAGCCAAGGCCGGGTGGTCGGTGGCGATGGTCGAACGCGACAAGATCGGCGGAACCTGCATCAATGTCGCCTGTATTCCGACCAAATCGCTGGTGGAGTCCGCACGAACGCTGGCGGCGGTCCGGCAGGCCGACGTCATGGGTGTCGAGTTCGAGGGTGCTCCGGCGGTGTCTCTGGATGGCCTGCGCCGGCACAAAGAGTCGGTCGTCGGCGGCATGGTCGACGCCCACGAGACGATGTTCACCGACTCCCCCATGGACTTCATCATGGGCACCGCCCGGTTCGTGGCCCCGCGCACGGTGGCGATCACAACCAACGACGGCGCCACCCGGTTGGTGCGTGGCCGGGACGTCGTGATCAACACCGGCACCACGCCTGCCGTGCCCGATCTGCCCGGTATCGCCGACTCGGATGTCTGGACCTCGGAGACGATCCTGCGACTCGACCGGATCCCAGAGACGTTGCTGATCCTGGGCGGTGGCTACATCGGGTGTGAGTTCGCGTCGATGTTCGCTCTCTTCGGGACCAAAGTCGTGCTCGTTCAGAGCTCCGACCAGATACTGCCCCGGGAAGATTCGGACATCGCCGGACACGTGGCCGAGATCCTCACCGGACAAGGGGTCGACGTGCGCGTGGGCGCCCGCGCCACGTCGGTACAACGCGAGCCGAACCGTGGCCCGGTCACCCTCACTCTCGACGACGGGTCTGCGATCACCGGCGACGAACTATTGGTCGCCACCGGACGAGCACCGGTCACTTCGGAACTCGGCCTCGACGTGGCCGGCGTGCGCCTGACCGGCCGGGGGTTCGTAGAAGTCGACGACCACCTACGCACCAGCGCCGAACACGTCTGGGCGGCGGGCGATGTGGCCGGCAGCCCGCAGTTCACCCACGCCTCCTGGAACGACTTTCGGATTCTGCGCGGCAACCTGACCGGACGGGACGTGTCCACCGCCGGCCGCTTGGTTCCGTACACCGTCTTCGTCACCCCCGAACTCGCCCGGATAGGGATGACCGAAGCACAGGCGCGCGACGCCGGTCACCAGGTCGAAGTGGCTACCATCGCCGTCTCCGCGATCCCACGAGCCAAGACATTGCACGAGAAGACCGGCACTTGGAAAGCGGTGGTAGACACCGAGACCGACCGCATCCTGGGTGCCGCCTTGTTGGGACACAATGGCGGCGAGGTCATTTCCGCGGTGCAGATGGCGATGATCGGCGATCTGCCGTACCAGAGCGTTCGCGATGCCGTTCTGACTCATCCGACCATGGGCGAAGGCTTGAACCTGCTGTTCGATAGCCTCGGCGACAAACCTCACACACCGACCCACCCCTGATCGACACCAGGAGTCACTCGATGTCACACCCGGAGCATGGACACTCTCATCCGGACTCGGCACCCGCCGAGCACGAGCACGGCGAACACCACGCCCATGAGGGCCACGGCGGTCACGGCAACCATGATCGGCACGCCGGGCACGGGGCACACGGAGAGATGTTCCGCCGCCGATTCTGGGTCTGCCTGATTCTGTCGATACCGGTGGTGTTCTTCAGCCACATGGTCGCCGACCTGCTCGGCTACCACGTTCCCGACTTCCCGGGCTCCACCTGGATAGCCCCAATTCTGGGCACGGTCATCTTCGTCTACGGCGGTATGCCGTTCCTCACCGGCGGTTGGGCCGAGCTCCGGTCGCGCCAGCCGGGGATGATGCTGCTGATCGCGATGGCGATCAGCATCGCGTTCATCGCCTCCTGGGTCACCACCCTGGGCCTGGGTGGGTTCAACCTGGACTTCTGGTGGGAGCTGGCCCTGCTGATCGTGATCATGCTTCTCGGGCACTGGCTGGAGATGCGGGAGCTCGGATCGGCGTCCGGAGCCCTCGAGGCGCTAGCCGCGATGCTGCCGGACACCGCGGAGAAGATCACCGACGACGGCACCGACGAGGTACCGCTCACGGAGCTGAGTCTCGACGATCTGGTACTGGTGCGCGCCGGGGCGCGGGTGCCCGCCGACGGCACCGTCACCGACGGCCGCGCCGAGGTCGACGAGTCGATGATCACCGGCGAATCCAAGACGGTCAGCCGGCAGGTCGGTGACACCGTGGTCGCCGGGACCGTGGCCACCGACAGCGCCCTGCGCGTGCGCATCACCGCCGTCGGCGAAAACACTGCCCTGGCCGGAATCCAGCGCATGGTCGCCGACGCCCAGGCGTCCTCCTCACGAACCCAGGCGCTGGCGGACAAGGCCGCGGCATTCCTGTTCTACTTCGCCACTGCCGCAGGCGTAATCACCTTCCTGGTGTGGTCACTGCTGGGCAACGTCGACGAGGCCGTGGTCCGCACCGTCACCGTTCTCGTGATCGCCTGCCCGCACGCTCTCGGCCTTGCGATTCCATTGGTGATCGCGATATCCACCGAACGCGCCGCCAAAGCCGGCGTGCTGGTCAAGGATCGGCTCGCGCTCGAAAGCATGCGCACCGTCGACGTCGTCCTGTTCGACAAGACCGGCACCCTGACGCAGGGCAAGCATCAGGTCACCGGGGTTGCCGCGACCGAAAACACCAGCGAAGAACGTCTGCTGGCACTCGCCGCAGCCGTCGAGGCCGACAGCGAACATCCTGTCGCCCGGGCCATCGTCGCCGCGGCCGAAAAACGCGTTCCCGCAACCGAGCGCATCACCGCCACCGACTTCCGGTCGCTACCCGGACGCGGGGTGCGGGCCACCGTCGACGGCACCGAAGTCACGGTCGGCGGCCCGGCCATGCTGTCCGACCTGGCGTTGTCGGTTCCCGACGACGTCAGCGCGGTCACCCAAGGGTGGGTCCAGCGCGGCGCCTCGGTACTGCATGTCGCCCACGGGGATCGGGTGCTCGGCGCCGTCGCACTCGAAGACGCTGTCCGCGAGGAATCCCGTCAGGCCATAGACGCGTTGCACGCCCGTGGCGTGAAAGTCGCGATGATCACCGGCGACGCGCAACAGGTTGCCGACGCGGTGGCTGCCGACCTCGGTATCGACGAAGTGTTCGCGGAGGTTCTGCCGGAGCACAAGGACGCCAAGGTCACCGAACTTCAGAACCGTGGACACAAGGTTGCGATGGTCGGCGACGGCGTCAACGA
>JAAZAD010000034.1 GCA_012514505.1 Rhodococcus sp. (in: high G+C Gram-positive bacteria)
AACGGCATCAACATCTCGCACATCTTCGTGTTCGACCAGGACGAAGCCCTCGACTTCTACGTCGGGATACTCGGGCTCGAGGTCAGCGACGACATGAACTTCGGCCCCATGCGATGGCTCACCGTCAAGCCCGTCGGTGTGCCCGACCGCCATATCCTCCTCGAGCTCGTCGCACCGCCCACCATCGAGCCAGACTCGATCGGACAGGTCAAGGACCTCATCTCGAAAGGCATGAGCGGCTTCGCTGTCGGCTTCACGGTCACCGACATCACGGAGTTCCACGAGCACGTCAAGTCCAAAGGAGTCGACATAACCCAGGAGCCGACCGCGCAGTTCTACGGCACCGACATGGGACTGCGGGACCCGTTCGGCAACCACATCCGCGTCGTGCAGTACCACCAACAAGCCGGCTGATCAGCGGGCCAACCGCCCGCCACCGAGCGTCCCGTCGTCAGGCGTGCGAACGCACGGTCCGCGATCGGACGCCGTCCCGGCGTTGCAGGCTAACGTCACGACCACGGCCAGCGTCTTGCCACCGCGAGTCAATCTGGTACACTGACGTTCGCTTTCGCGCTGTACGCCTCCGGCTGCAGGTGCAAAGCGCGTGTTCGGCGGTAGCTCAGTGGCAGAGCGATCGGCTGTTAACCGATTGGTCGTAGGTTCGAATCCTACCCGCCGAGCCAAGTAGAACCCCGTCCAGGACGGCAATGTCCGGGCGGGGTTCGTTCGTGGGGCGGGTCACCTCCGTAGGCCCAGCACCGTCGGTCGCAAGAGTTCACCGCGCAGTTCGAGCTCAGCCGTCGGTCCGTTCGTTGCGTGACGCCGCGTGACAGGGATACCGCGCGCACGCAAGGCGTACTGCAAGGCGGCTGCCGCCAGGTCAGGTCTGCGTTCAGGGTGCGCGACTCCGCACAGCTGGAACGCGCGCCTGACGGCGAACTGTGTCAATCGCCACTGTTCCCGCTCGAGGACGCCGTCTCCTGCCGGTAACCGTTCGGCGGGCCATACGTGGGGCGCGGCGCGGCGCCACGTGCGCAGGTGGAGGGACACGTTGGGAAGCTGCACCGCCGTCGTCACTGTTCTGCGGGGCAGATGCCGTGCCTCGAGGAGTCTGACGGCGATGGTTCGATGACCGTGCTCTGGCGCGTGCACGGTGTCGAAGTACAACCGCGTGAGCGCGTTCGGTGCTCTGAGGTCCAGTGTCGCCGTCATCGGATCGCAGCGTCGGAGGAACAGTCGGAGGGTTCGCAGGCACCCTAGTGCTCGTGCCCGCTCGATCAGCGCCTCTCTGGTCAGGCCCTGTTCATACAGTGTCTTGAGGTCGAGGTAATCGTGCGGTCGCAGGTGGCCCGAGTCGGTCGACCAGGTCCTGCCGACGACCAGTCCGACGAGGGCGGAGTCGACGAGTGATGGGATGCGCACCGGCATGCCTGCCAGTCGGGCGACGGTCGAGTCGCGCCACACGGCCTCGGTGATGGCTTCTTGTTTCGTGACGTTGGTGTCCTCGAAATGGTTGTTGTGGACCATTCGGCAGTGCACGTCGATGTTGAGTTGACTCCGGTCGTGAACCACTTGGATGAGGGCAGGGCCGTGGTACGACTCGCCGAAGAGGCTGTCGAACGTGGCGCTCACGTC
>JAAZAD010000275.1 GCA_012514505.1 Rhodococcus sp. (in: high G+C Gram-positive bacteria)
GTCCGCAGACTTGATCTTGTTCCGAAAACGAACGTATATGAAACATCCACGGCGGAACCGAGCGATGTGATCTTCGGCGATAGGTGGCACGGTTCTGAGCGGTGAGAACGGCATGGTCCTCGGGGCGCAGCGGCGGGCAAATGATCAGATCCATCTCTCGTACCGGTCGGCGGGCATCAGCTTCGGGAAGAACTCCTTTCGGAGGTCGCGGATCAGCGCGATGTAGTTCCCGCCGTCGGTGCGTGCGGCAGTTTGAAGACTCTGGAATGTGCCCCGCAGCGGATCGAATGCAAATGATTCGGAGACATCTCGCACCGCGTACATCGCGATGACCGGCGCCGGAGCCGGACCGTTCTCAGGGATTGTGGTGTCGATGGTGGGGTCGTCCTGGAACGCCTGCCACAGCTGCTCAGGTTCGTCGCGGCCGAACGGGGGCGGCAACGTCCGGTTGCCGTCGTCGAGCGCGTCGAGTGCCGGCGCGATCCAATCCCTGTCGGCGATGCCGGCGATGGTGAAGGCTCGTCGGACAGCCCAGACGGTAATGCGCCGAAGTTTCGGCTCGCGAGCCCTCGCAATCGCGTCCGCAAGCGCGCGATCGACACCGGCGAGGTCGATCGCGTGGGGGCACCGGCTCAGTTTCTCGGACGGCGGTCTCCCACCCCATCGGATGGCCTCCTGCTTCGCCGCCTCGGCCATCTTCTCGTAGCCGACCCTCAAGTAGATGGTTGCGTCGGCGGCCGGATCGGGGTCCCACCACTGGCGGGTCGGATGTTCGACGATCTCCTGCTCCCAGGCACTGTCCGTCTTGTGAAGCCGAACCATCCCGTGGGGCCGATTCACCCGCCATACCTGCACCAGGTACTCCTCGGTGGGCTCGTCGACCTCGAGAGCCCAGTGCGTGTCCCGACCGCGACCGGACACCCGGAACCGATACGACCCGCGGCCGATAGGCAGCCGACCGAAGTCGGGTAGCTTCTCCCCACTCAGGGTGATCACGGCGAATGCCTTGGTCACCTTCACCGTGGCTTCCTCGACGACCTCCCACCCGCATCGGTCAGCGTGGAAATCCGGCTCGTTGTCACAGACCTCGACGGTCAACGACACCGGACCGTAGGCGATGCCGGTCAGGACCGTGACGAAGTTCTGCCCGATCTCGATGACGCTGCCGGTCTCCGACGGTTCGTAGGTTTCCGCGGTCACAGATCCCAGGACGAACTGGTGATGATCCGCGACGGCCACGCCGGATTGGTTCATCAAGGCACGGTAGCGCACGAGGACTGCATCCTCTCCGACGCCAAACGGGTGAGCAGCCGCCCTGATCGGTTCCATCTCGGGTAGGAGCGGCAGCTACTGACCGAACGTAGAGCGCAGATGGGCGTTGATGAGCACGTTCACCCGTTTGCGCATCCGCAGGATCGTCTCGTTGTCCGGTATCGGGTCGTCGACCGTCAGGATCCAGCACACGGCGGTGTCGCTGCGCCGGGATCCGGAGAGCTCGAACCGGATCCGTGCGTCGCGGCGCCACGACCAGATCGAGGTCCACACCACCAGATCCGGCTCGACAGCCTCGACGACCTCAGGGCGTTGTTCGTCCTCGTGCAGAATCAACCACGGACGCCTCGGATCACGGTCGGGGTCGATCAAAGCCTGATAGACGATGTGCGGCGGGGGCGGCTGGGTGCGCCGCCGACGCGCGATTTCCGACATAGCGCACCCTAGCGTTTCA
>JAAZAD010000035.1 GCA_012514505.1 Rhodococcus sp. (in: high G+C Gram-positive bacteria)
CACCCGCGAGATCATCCGCTGCCTCAAACGTGCCGTCGCCCGCGAGATCTACCGACTCCTGACCTCACCACCGAACCCGCACCCGCCCCTTGACGAAACATAGGAGCATCACGCGTTCAGCTCACGCGAACCGGTGTGACATTGGTCGGGGTTCGTCGGGTCACGAAGTAGCCGAAGGCGGTGGCAAGGACATACATCAGAATCGAGTACACCGCGCTGGGGATGGCTACTTCTGTACTGCCCAGCACGCTGATCGCGATGGTCAAAGCCACCGTCGTGTTGTGGATACCGACCTCCATCGAGGTGGCGATCGCTTGGGGTTGACCGAGTTTGAGCAAGCGTGCTCCGGCAAAACCGAGCCCAAGGCTTGCCAAGCAGAACAGGCCGGTGACCAGACCGACCTGGCGTGCGTATTCGGCCACGTTGTCCCGCTCCGACAGCAAGGCACCTACAGCGACGAGCACCAGCACCACGATCGAGAAGATTCGAACCGGGCGATCCGCGCGAGCCGCGAACGCCTCGGAGTAGCGGCGCACGAGCATGCCGATTACTACCGGGATCAGCACGATTGCGACGACCTGCATCACTTTTCCGAACTGCAAACCGACCTCACCGTCCGCATCGAAATACGCGATGGCGAAGTTGGTGATCACCGGGATGGTGACCACGGCCAGGACGGAATTGATCGCCGTCAGCGTGATGTTGAGCGCGACATCCCCGCGGAAAAGATGGCTGAACAGGTTGGCGGTTGTGCCGCCGGGCGAGGCGGCAAGAAGCATAACGCCGACCGCCAGCAGTGGGTCGAGGCCGAACGCCTTCACCAGCCCGAACGCCACCGCAGGCAACACGACAACCTGCAGGATCAACGCGATCACCACGGCTTTGGGCTCCCGCGCTACGCGCCGAAAGTCGCCGACGGTCAGTGTCAGACCCAATCCGAACATGATGATCGCGAGAGCGATCGGAAGTCCGATCGTGATCAGACCAGACGAGTTCATCAAGTTCTCACATTCTGGGGTGGTATTTCAGCCCGAATAACTAGCAGAGTGGCATGCAACACGATCGGTGTTTCGAGATGGCACCGATCACGTGAGGGTACGCCACGGCCCGTGAGAACACGTCCGCCCCCGACCAATGTCACAGGGGTTCAACTGGGTTGAACGTGTGTGACATTGGTCGGGGGCGGGGTGGGGTGGGCGTTACTCGCCCTCGTCGTCATCAGGGGCGGGTGCGGGCACGTCCTCGGGCTGGGGTGCCTCTTCCGCGGGCGCCTCCTCGTCGGCAGGCGCCGATGCCGGCTCCTCGGGCTCGATGCACTTCACAACCGGCACCGGGTCATAAGTGACCGTCCGGGTGTTCCGCGAAATCTCGGCACCGGTGTCATGGTCGGTGATCACGCGGGTATCGCTCGACGTGAAGCCGGGCCCGCCGCTCGACTCGATGCAATGTGGTCCAGCCGGAAGGGTGACGGTGTCGGGTTCAGTCGGGTTGGACCGGTCACCGGTGATCGACTCGACGTCGACCGTCTTGGTGCCCCAGATCTGCACCGTCACGCTGGAACTGTCGCCGAACGCCTGAATCATGACGCCCGTGTCCGACGTGTTCTTGAACTTCAGGTCGATGACACCTTCGAAGACCGTGGCCTCGCGCGCTTCCGGGTAGCGGGAGATGTAGTAGCTGTGCTCCTGATGCGCCACATCTTCCATGCCTGCGAAGTACGAGGCGTTGTACAAGGTGGTCGCCAACTGGCTGATACCGCCGCCAACCGCCTTGTCCGGTCGGCCGTTCATGATGATTCCGGACGCGATGTATCCCTCGGCAGTACCGCGGGAACCGGTATATCCGTTGAGTGAGAACGTGTCACCCGGCTTCACGAGCGCGCCGTTGATCTCACTGGCCGCGAGACGAATGTTGTGGCCCGAGTCCGCCGAGAAGCCGTCCGTGGTGAACTCGCCGATCACCTCGTTGATCCCCAGAGCCTGGACTTCCTCGGTGGTCAGTGCGGGCGGCACCTCCCCGTAGACGGCGTCGGCGGCGTGCGTATCCACAACGAGCTTCGGCAGTTCTTCGAGCGTCTTCGGCCAGTCGACGAGGTTTCCGACCACCCCGGGAACCACGGAGGGAGCTCCGCCCTCGAGGGTCACGGCGGCATCCTTCGGCTCGGTCTCGGTTCCCACCAGTTGCGGTGCGAGAATGCCGATCGCCGCTTCGTGTGCAAAGCGGGGTTCGAGGCCACCGTTCCCGTCGGGTGCGAAGCTCAGCACTGCGCCGATCTGGTCTCGTGGCAGGACGGCCTTGCTGTCGTCGCGGCCGGTCACGACGAGGTCAGCGGACGACGCGGGCACGGCGATCTCGGCCATTGCCTGGTCGACGGCAGCCTGGGTCACCGTCACGGGGACTTCCTCGACGGGCAGGTCGATCGTGTTGCCGAATACCCATTCGTCGGCGATGGCGTCGGCGGCTCCCTCACCGTCGAGCCCCTGGCCGGGGCTCGGCGGGACCGGCACCGGGTTCGCCCCTTCGAAGACGATGTTTCCCTCACGCGTCTCGCCGTCGGTCTGGGGCCGCAAATCATCCACGGCCTGCGTCAGCGCCTGGTCGTCGCGCGTGGACTCCACACCCACTTCGTCGGTGGTGAAGAACGATGCCAACCGCGTGAACGGGTTCAGCGGCTGCTCCTCGGCCCTGTCGAGGGTGGCGTCCCAATCGATACCGAGCCCCGCCTCTGCGGGAACTATCTGCGCCGACACGTCACCGGCCTGCACGTCCACGGGCTCTTCTGCCCTGGAATCGAGCGCCGTATGCAGTGCAGCTTCCGCGTCGGCACGGGATTCGCCGCCGATGTCGACACCGGCGACGGTCACGCCGCGAGCCACGCTCCCCGACGACACGGCCAGATCTGCCACGTATCCGAGGGCGAGGACGGCGAACGCGCCACCCGCGACGAGACCGATCTTCTTCCACGGCCGACCCTGGGCCGGGGTTTCGGTGCCTGCAGCAGGTGTGCTCGGATCGGAAGTCGCATTCATGGCGACCGTCGGGTCACCCTGGCCCGGCACACCGCCCGTGGCTGCCGTGTACGGCGCCATCGGAGCTTGGTTCTGCGAAACCGTCGGAAACGATGTGGTGGGTGTCTCATCCGGCAAATCTCGCGACCCGACCGGCCCGCCCCCCGGGACTGCCTGGGTGGGTGCGTCGTCGGCGCCCGGAGTGCCCGAATTCGGTGGCAGCCCCTTCGCGTTCCGATCGTCGCTGTTGCCTTCGTGGTCGTTCACCGCTGGCCTCTCGCCGATTTTGTCGTCATGCTGGGCCTTCGGATCGACATCCACTGGTGTCGTCCGTCGATGCCACATCGGTGTGCACACCCGGCCGCGTCGCCAGTCAGTCTACTTACGCCTGACATGGCGGAGCCCCGCGCTGCTGCCAGGTCGGGGGTCAGGCAGCAACACGGGGCTGACCTGGATATCGCCAGCAAACCTTCAGCGTTACAACTGCCTGAAGAAATCGCGAAAAAGATTCGGGGACCCGGCCACCCCTCGACGCCGGATCCCCGTTCGAACCGCCTTCTGCGGCTTTCCCGAGTGCGGTGACGACGGGAAAGCCGCAGAAGTCGAATTGTCTACCGCTCGATGATGGCGGTGACGCCCTGACCACCGGCTGCACAAATCGAGATCAGGCCGCGGCCCGACCCCTTCTCGGCCAGCATCTTCGCCAGCGAGCCGACGATACGTCCGCCGGTCGCTGCGAACGGGTGTCCGGCGGCGAGCGACGAACCATTGACGTTGAGCTTGCTTCGGTCGATGGAACCGAGCGCACCGTCCAGGCCGAGACGCTCCTTGCAGTACTCCTCCGACTCGAACGCATCGAGGGTGGACAGAACCACGGAAGCGAACGCCTCGTGGATCTCGTAGTAGTCGAAGTCCTGCAGGGTGAGGCCGTTGCGCTTCAGCAGACGCGGGATGGCGTAGGTGGGGGCCATGAGCAGGCCGTCCTTGCCATGCACGTAGTCGACGGCCGCAGTCTCGGAGTCGACGAAGTGCGCGAGAACCGGCAGGTTGCGCTCTGCGGCCCACTCGTCGGTGGACAAGAGCACGGCGGAGGCGCCATCGGTCAGTGGCGTGGAGTTGCCTGCCGTCATGGTGGCGTCGCCGAGCTTGGTGCCGAACACCGGCTTGAGGGTCGACAGCTCTCGACCGTCGAACCCGGACGCAGGTTGTCGTCGCGGGTCAGACCCAGGAACGGCGTGATCAGGTCGTCGAAGAAGCCACGGTCGTATGCCGCTGCCATGTTCTTGTGGCTTGCCGCAGCCAGCTCGTCCTGTTGCTCGCGGGCGATGCCGAACTCCTTGGCGGTGATGGCCGCGTGGTCACCCATCGACTTGCCGGTGCGCGGTTCGCCGTTGCGCGGGATCTCGATGCCGAGCATGGAGGCGCGAACGTTACCGAGCAGCTTGATGCGGTCGCCCGTGGTCTTTGCACGGTTCAGGGAGAGCAGGAATTCGCGAAGCTGGTCGTTGACGCCGATCGGGGCGTCGGACGTGGTGTCCACGCCGCCACCGATACCGGAGTCGATACGACCTGCGGCGATGGCGTCGGAGACGGCGGTGATCGCCTGCAGGCCGGTGCCACACGCCTGCTGGATGTCGAACGCCGGGGTGTACGGGCTCAGCGCGCTGCCGAGAACCGTTTCGCGGACGAGGTTGAAGTCGCGGCTGTGCTTGAGCACGGCGCCGGCGGCAACCATGCCGAGCTGCTCGCCCTGCAGGTTGAAGCGGCTGATCAGGCCATCGAGGGTGGCGGTCAACATGTCCTGGTTCGATGCCTGTGCGTACGCCTTGTCCGAGCGTGCGAACGGGATGCGGTTTCCGCCGACGATGGCGACGGGCCGCTGCTGCTTGCCGCCGGTCTGCGGCGCCGAAGCGGACTTCGAGGTGGTACGAGCTTTGCTGGTCACTGACGTCTCCAAGGTCTGGTGCGATTACCTGTTGGCTACTATTCTTACTCAGGAGTAAGTTACTTGTCGACACCGCAGTCGAATCAGTGCTCGGTGACCGACCATCACAACGACGACAGAAGGTAGGACCGTGGCAGCCAGCAAGGGAGCTCCCGACCTCTATTCCCAGTTCCTCTCATCCGGCCCCGGCGCGTTCATCGCCGCCAAGGCCGGCCTTCCGCAGCCGGAGCAACTGCGCCGATACAAAGCAGGTGAACCCGCTCTCGCCGGTCCCGTCCTGATCGGTGGCGAGGGCCGTCTCGTCGAGCCACTGCGCGCGATGCTCTCCGATTACCCGGCAGCCCAGGAGCACGACGCCAAGTTCGGTGGCCTCGTCTTCGATGCGACCGGAATCACAGAGGTTTCCCAGCTCGACCAGCTGTACAAGTTCTTCCAGCCGGTCATGCGCAAGTTCGCGCCGAGCGCCCGCGTCGTGGTCATCGGCACCACCCCGGACGAGACCTCCAGCGTCGACGAGCACATCGCTCAGCGCGCACTCGAGGGCTTCACCCGCAGTGTCGGCAAGGAGGTCAAGCGCGGCGCAACGGCTCAGCTCGTCTACGTCTCCCCGAAGGCCTCCGCAGGCGCATCGGGCCTCGAGTCCACCATGCGCTTCCTGCTCTCCGCCAAGTCCGCATTCGTCAGCGGCCAGGTCATCACCGTCGGCGCCGACGACTCGGTCGCCCCCGCCAACTGGAACAAGCCGCTCGACGGCAAGGTCGCCATCGTCACGGGTGCCGCACGCGGCATCGGTGCCACCATCGCCGAGGTCCTCTCGCGCGACGGTGCCCACGTGATCTGCGCCGACATCCCGCAGGCCGGCGAGGCACTGTCCGAGACCGCCAACAAGGTCGGCGGCACCTCGCTCGCACTCGACGTCACCGCACCCGACGCCGCGGAGGTGCTGTCCAAGCACGTTCTCGAGCGTCACGGTGGCGCGGACATCGTCGTCCACAACGCCGGCATCACGCGCGACAAGCTGCTCGCCAACATGGACGAGTCGCGTTGGGACATGGTCATCGGCGTGAACCTGCTCGCTCCGCAGAAGATCACCGAGCACCTCGTCGCGACCGGCGCCCTCAAGGAAGGCGGCCGCGTCGTCGACGTGTCCTCCATCGCCGGCATCGCCGGTAACCGCGGTCAGACCAACTACGGCACCTCCAAGGCCGGCGTCATCGGCGTCGTGCACGCAGAGGCCCCCGTGCTGGCGAAGAAGAACATCACCATCAACGCGGTCGCTCCCGGCTTCATCGAGACGGCCATGACCGCCGCGATCCCGTTCGCCACCCGTGAGGCCGGACGCCGCATGAGTTCGCTCCTGCAGGGCGGCGAGACCGTGGACGTCGCCGAGACCGTCGCGTACTTCGCGAGCCCGGCCTCGAACGCCGTCACCGGCCAGGTCGTCCGCGTGTGCGGCCAGAGCCTGCTGGGTGCCTGATGACGGGAAAAGTCGTCACACTCACCGAGATGCCCGGCATCGCCGACGTGTATGCGGGAGCCGTGCGTAGCGCGCTTCCCGTGGTCGGCGCGAGCGGTGGTCGCACCCTTCCCACCGAAACGCTTGCTCTCGAGGGCTTGCGGGTCGATACCGACAATCTGGCTGCGTACGCTCGCGCAACCGGCTTGCGGTTCGGTGACACCCTCCCGCTCACGTATCCGTTCACGTTGGTGTTCCCGATCGTGATGAAGCTGATGGTGTCGAAGGATTTCCCCTTCGCCGCAATGGGTTCCGTCCACGCCGAGAACGTCATCGAACAGTTCCGTCCGATTTCGGTCAGCGAACCGTTGGACATCGCCGTGCATGCGGCGAACCTGCGCGAGCACCGCAAGGGACTGCTCGTCGACCTGATCAGTGAGGTTCGGGTCGGCCGAGAACTGGTGTGGCGTCAGACGTCGACGTTCCTGAACCAGCAGAAGACGTCGCTGTCGGGCGAGCCCCGCCCGGTTCCGAAGCCGGACGAGGTTCCGCCGCCGCCACTGCGTGCCCAGCGGGTCGACCAGTCGATCATCAGCAAGTACGCCGGGGTTTCCGGTGACCGCAACCCCATCCACGTGTCGTCGTTGGGCGCAAAGGCCTTCGGGTTCCCGCGCACCATCGCCCACGGCATGTGGAGTGCGGCCACCGTTCTCGGCACGGTCGAAGGGCGCATCCCGGACGCTGTCACGTACAGCGTGAAGTTCGGTAAGCCGATCGTGCTGCCCGCAACCCTGAACGTCTACGCCGACAAGGCAGACGGCGGCTGGGATCTGTCGATCAAGCACCCCAAGAAGGGGTACCCGCACCTCACCGCGTCACTGCGGTAGGTCTCGGCAACGCAAGAGGGCCTGTTCTTCGATTTCGAAGAACAGGCCCTCTTGTCGTGTAGACGAAATCGGGGCGGTGTCGGATAAGCCTGACTCAGGCGGTGTCGGCCTTCTTCTTCCCCGACAGACCGCGCCACGCCAGGGATTCCAGGAGATCGACGGCGACGTCCACTTCCACCTCACCCCCGGCCACCCGGTCTGCGACGGCCTCACCCGCACCGACGAGTGCGGTTGCCATCAGCCCGTAGTCCCGTGGCTCACCGGGAGTCTTCGTGCTCGAGGAAAGCAGTTGGGCGGTCAGATCCACGAGACGATCACGACTGGTCTGGACCTGCCCCACGAATGCCTGTTGGCCGATCGCCTGGCGGTACAGCACCATCCACGATTTGCGGTTGGCCCCGACGAACCCCAGAAAGCCACTCAACGCCAGGCGGAGTTGCTCGCGCGGGGAGAGGTTCGGGTCACCTGCCGGTTCGAGTGCTTCCACAAATCGTAGGGCTTCACGCTGAATGCAAGCGCCGAACAGTTCGTCCTTCGACCCGTAGTACAGGTACAGCATGGGCTTCGAAATCTCGGCCTTCGCCGCGATGGCGTCCATCGAAGTTTCGTGAAAGCCTCTGTCGGAGAACACGTCGACGGCAGCGTCGAGCATTTGCTGCTCACGCACCGCGCGAGGCAGTCTCTTGGTGCCGCCTGCCATGTGTCCTCCAACCCTGATCGAATCCTCTATCTTACTCTACGGTAAGTAATTGGCGACCAGGGCCGAAACGAGCAGAGCTCCAAGCTCGACTAACAGGTGAGAATGCCCTTCGAGCGGGCGACGGTCACGACCGCCTCGTCGACACGCTGCTGCGGCAACTCCCCGGATGCGACTGCGCTTTCGAGGTGGTCGAGAACCTGCGGCACCTCGTCCGTCGTCAACCACAACGCCCGGTCGACGCCCGCTGCGAGGGCCGCCTCGACGGCTTCGGAAATGGTGTAGCGGTCCGTGATCGCCTTCATCCCGCTGAGGTCGTCGGTGAAGATCGGACCGTTGAACGGAACGCCTCCGTAACCCACACCGCCGCGCAGCAAGGCCACCGTCTCCGGGCTGATACTCGCCGGAACACCCGGTTGCGTCAGGCCGGGCACGTCCAGGTGCCCCAGCATCACTCCGCCGCCGGTCGGGAGCAGCGTGCGGTAGGGAACGAGGTCCTTCTCCTTCAACTGCTCGAGCGGCGGCGTCGTCACGGCGCCCGTGTGCGAATCGCCGGACCCGGAACCGTGGCCAGGGAAATGCTTGAAGACAGGCAAGATGCCGGCGTCACGCATGCCGCGCGCGTAGGCGTCGGCGTACTGTGCGACCACGGCAGGATCGTCCGAGTACGAGCGGTCACCGATCACCGAATTGTCCGGCTGGCTGCTCACATCCACGTCCGGTGCATAGTTGACGGTGACACCCAGGTCCGCGAGGCCGTGCCCTCGTTCGAGGGCCATCTGGTAGGTCTGCTCCACCGTCATCGTCTGTGCTGTCTCGCGTGCGGACGGGTCCGCACCGAGCAGATCGGCAACCCGCGACACCCGGCCGCCTTCCTCGTCGATGGAGACGGTGAGCGGCAGGTCCGACTCGGCAGCAACCTGCGGCACCTCACGGTTCGCCAGCATGCTGTCGTCGGTCCAGCTACCGATGAAGATGCCGCCGACCTGCTCGTTGCGCACCACCTGCGCTGCGTCCGCGGTACCCCGCACACCGACGACGAGAAGCTGCGCGAGCTTGTCCCGCTGCGACAGGGTGCCGAGCAGTTCCTGCCCACAGACTGTTGCTGCAGCCTCGGTCGCCGTCGGGGTACCTGGCGCCGAGGAAGGCGCCGATTGGGCCTCGGACGACGCCGGCGGCGGGGGGTCGCCCAGTTCTCTCGTCTCCGAGGAACAACCGACGACGAGACCGGTACAGGCGGCCAGCGCCAACGCAAGCTTCAATCGCATGACCATGACGGTAACCCACTGTCGACCGAAGCCCGGATCCGTTCGAAATCGCGATGCGCTTGGTAATCTGTGGGTAAACCGAAGCCCCTGATCAAGGAGGTAAGTGGTGCCAGGCGGTCTCATGCTCATTGCTTACGACGGTTCCGACAATTCCAAGAGGGCAGTCGAGTACGCGGGCCGCTTCCTGGCGTCGAACCGGGCCGTCGTGGTGACTGCATGGGAGCCGATGGTCCGGCAGGCCGCGCGCATGTCGGGACTGTCCGGGGTGATGCAACCCGAATGGGTGCCCGAAGACGACGGCGAGGACGTCGCATTCACCGATGCCAAGGTCACCAACAGCGAAGGCCTCGAACTGGCCCTCGCCGCCGGAATCGACGCAGAAGGCCGGTGCGCCGAATGCACCACGACCATCTGGACGGCCCTCGTCGAAACCGCGGACGACCTGGACGTGGACGTCATCGTGACCGGCACTCGGGGCACCACGGGGCTGCGTTCTCTACTCCAGAGCAGCGTCGCCGACCACGTCCTGCGGCACAGCCACCGGCCGGTTCTCATCGTACCGCCCGGTAAGTGAACTGCCCCACAGACCGGTCCTGGAGTCCGCTACCGCACCATAGGTGATACCTTGGCCGGAGTAATTCGACTTCGAGGACCATGTGCGTAGGTCGCGCATGGCCACGGCCGACGGTGGGAGATCAAAGATGGCGAAGTTCCTTGTCCCCGGTGCAGCGAGCGCCGCAATCGGTGCCGTTGTCGGCGTTGTGGCCGTCCTGGGCATCACTTTCGCCGCATCGGAGAACTCTCGCCCCGAGATCGACCGCAGCGGAAACGCGGATTCGTCGATCTTGAACCAGGTTGAATACGGCACCCGCTGAGGACGCCGGCTCCCCGAGTTCCCGTTCGCTGTCACGGCGGTGGCTGTTCGGTGCCTCCGTCGTTGCGATACTTCTAGCCTTTTTTCAGTCTCCCGGCCGCATCGCCGCGGATACCAAGTACGACCTCACCGAGAACCCTCTCGGCTTCCTGGAACGCGCATCGCACCAATGGAGTTCGATCGCCCCCATGGGGCAGGTGCAGAACCAGGCCTACGGCTACTTCTTTCCCCACGGACCGTTCTTCGCGCTCGGTGACCTTCTCGGTCTACCTGCCTGGGTCACTCAGCGCGTGTGGTGGGCGTTGCTCTTGGTGGTCGGGTTCTGGGGTGTGGTTCGTCTTGCCGAGGCGCTAGGCGTCGGGAGCCGTAGTTCTCGGATCATTGCGGCGGCCGCGTTCGCGCTGTCTCCGCGAGTTCTGACGACCCTGGGCTCGATCTCGTCGGAAACCCTTCCGATGATGCTGGCGCCGTGGGTGCTGATTCCCGTCGTCGTCGCTCTCGATCACGCACGTCCGAAATCCCTGCGCCGGCTGGCCGCACAATCCGCTGTTGCCGTGGCGCTGATGGGTGCCGTGAATGCGGTGGCCACCGCGGCCGCATGCCTGGTCGCCGGTATCTGGTGGCTCGCCCACCGCCCGAACCGCCGGTGGATCGTCTTCAGCGCGTGGTGGTTTCCGTTCATCGGTCTTGCCACCCTGTGGTGGTTGATCCCGCTGCTGTTGCTGGGCCGCGTCAGCCCACCCTTTCTCGACTACATCGAATCGTCGGGAGTCACCACCCAGTGGACGTCACTGGCCGAGATTCTGCGTGGCACCGACAGTTGGACACCGTTCGTCTCTCCTGAACGCATCGCCGGCGCGGTACTCGTCACCCAACCTGCCGCGGTCGTTGCGACCGGTGTGATCGCGGCGGCGGGACTCGTGGGCCTGTGCATGCGTGCGATGCCGGCGCGTGGACGTCTGGTGCTGATCCTGTTGGTCGGGATCGTCGGCCTGTCGGCCGGCTACATCGGCGAACTGTCCTCTCCCTTCTCCGAGCAGGTACGGCTGTTTCTCGATTCGGGCGGCGCACCGCTGCGGAACGTGCACAAGCTCGAACCGCTCGTCCGCATCCCCCTCGTCCTCGGTCTTGCTCACCTCCTCGCGAAGGTGCCCCTGCCCGGTTCGGTGCCGTTCACACGGTGGCGCACTGCGCTCGCGCACCCCGAGCGCGAACCGATGGTGGCGGTGACCAGCCTGGTGATGGTGGCACTCACCCTCGCCACGTCGCTGGCGTGGACGGGCAAGCTGGCACCTCGCGGGACGTACGAGCAGGTTCCCGAGTACTGGCATCAGGCAGCGCAATGGCTGGACGAGAACGCGCAGGGCGACAGCCCCGACGGGTCGGAAATGGAACGCGCCCTGGTGATTCCCGGCGCCCCGTTCGGCAGCCAGGTCTGGGGCCTCACCCGCGACCAGCCGCTCCAGGCCCTCGCCACCACGCCGTGGGCCGTTCGGGACGCAGTGCCCTTGAACCCACCGGGTGCAATCCGGGCGATGGACTCCGTCCAACGACTGATCGCACACGGGCGACCATCCGACGGCCTCGCGGAAACGCTACTGGGCCAGGGCATTCAGTACTTGGTGATGCGGAACGACCTCGACCCGGAAACTTCCCGTTCCGCGCGCCCGATTCTCGTGCATCAAGCGATCGAAGGTTCGCCGGGAATCGAGCAGGTAGCCGAGTTCGGCGAAGAGATCGGGCCCCGCAAGGTGGAGGGCATCGTTACGGACAGTGATCTACGGCCCCGCTACCCCGCAATCCAGATCTTCCGGGTTTCGATGCCGGACGGATCGCAGGCACCCACCGGCCCCTACCTGGTCAATCTGGCGGACACCCCGCGGATCCAGGGTGGACCGGAAGCGGTGCAGCGCCTGAACGAGCGCGACTCACTACCCGGTGCAGGCCCCGTCCTCCTGGCGTCCGATGCCCAGCGGGCCGGAATACCCGTCGACGCGGTGCGGGTCACCGACACCCCACGCAACCGTGAGACCGACTTCGGTCAGGTGGACGATCACAGTTCCGCCCTCCGCACCCCCGATCAAGCCCGGAGCACCCACAACTTGGTGCCCGACTATCCCGTCTACGACGCACCCCTCGTGCAAGGCGAGTGGGAGGGCGCCGAGGTCACGGTCTCGAGTTCGGCGTCCGACGCCACCCAGCTCGGTGGGACCTCCCCTGCCAGCCGACCGGCCGCTGCGGTGGACGGCGATCCCGCGACCGGCTGGTTCAGCAACGGCATCGAACATGCATTGGGACAGTGGTTGCAGATCGACCTCGACGAGCCGATCACCAGCGGCTTGCTGCACATCACCACGAGCCCCGCAGCCATCGGCGCGCCCGTCCGCTGGCTCGAGGTCAGCACCCCCAACGGCAGTGCGGCAGTGAAGGTGGACGAGGCCGGGGAACCCACCCTCGTCTCGATCCCCCCTGGCGAGACGCCGTGGGTGCGGGTCACCGCGCTGAGCACCGGAGACGGCTCCGCCGGCGCACAATTCGGCATCAGCGAAATAGCCGTAGAGGACTTCTCGGATCGAGCCGATCCGCACATGGTGCCCATCAGGTTCCGCACGGTTCTCCCCGAGACGCCCACCGACGCAACCGTCACGGGCTGGGATCTTGCCCAGGAGTTGCCCGGCCGCCGCGCCTGCGTCGATTCACCGAACCGGGTGCGCTGCTCCAACGCGATCGGGCTCGCGCCGGAGGAGTCCGGGTTGTTCGATCGGACGCTGTCCGTACCCGAACCCACGACGGTCACCCCGGAACTGTGGGTACGCGGTCGCCACGGTGACGCACTCTCCGAGATCCTCGCCGCCGACGATCGCCCGACCGCACACGGACGCAGTGACGTCGGCAACCTACGCGGGGCCGCATTCGCCGCCACGGACGGCAACCCACGCACCACGTGGACGGCCCCACAATCCACGACGGGGGGCACCGGAGCCAATCCGACCCTGACCATCGACCTGCCGGAACCGACCCTGGTGACCGGGCTCGACCTGACTCTCGGACGTGGCCAGCTCCCTGCCCCGCCGACCGGTGTCGCCGTCGACCTCGGCAACGGCCCGCAGGTCCGCTCGGTCGACTCGAGCGGCCCCATCGATCTCGAACCGACGGTGACCGACCGCATCGTCCTCAGCGTGACGTCGTCGGAAGACCGGATCAACTACACCGCATTCGGGTTCCCACAACCGCAACCCGCCGGTCTCGCAGAGGTGGGCGTGATCGGCGAGCACGGCATCCTTCTGCCCGGCTCCGGCGTGTTGCCCGAAGCCGAGTCGACGGGACGCATGGTCACGGTGTCCTGCGCCGACGGACCCGTGATCTCGGTGTCTGGGCAGCAGATCCGGACGACCATCACCGCCACGGTCGGGGAACTCCTCTCGGACGCGCCTGTCCGGGCAACCCCTTGCGATCTCGGTGGTCCCGTCGAGCTCGCCGAGGGACGTCAGGACGTCGTGGTGTCACCGACCTCGGCGTTCTTCGTCGACCACCTGAGACTGAACACACCCGCGGCACAGCTCGAACCGGGCGGTGGACACACGACCGACGTCGACACCACTGCGTGGACGGAAAACCACCGCGAGGCCACGATCGAAGCCCGCGACGAAGCGCAGATCCTGGTGGTTCCCGAAAGCACGAACATCGGATGGGTGGCGACAGCACCTGACGGTGAGGAGCTGAAGCCGGTGGTCGTGGACGGCTGGCAGCAGGGCTGGGTGATCCCGGCGGGAATGCAGGGCACCGTGTCGCTCGACTACCCGACGGACCGCTGGTACCGACTCGGCATCTTCGGTGGCCTACTGCTGCTCGTCCCGCTGTTGTTCGCTGCGCTGGCACCGACCCGGCGCCCTCGCGATCACGGCGGACCGGCACGCTCCTGGGCATCCGCGACCGTCGCCTGGCTCGGCGTGTTCGCGGCCTCGGTCGTCATGGCCGGCGCTGTCGGCGGCGGCGTCACCGTCGTGCTCTCGGGGCTGTGGCTGACACTTGCCCGCAGGAAGGGAACCGCGTTCACGGCACGCGCGTTCGTCGTACTGGCCGGGACGGCGGCGATGACCGGAATTGCCATGCTCTCGCTCGGGCCGTGGCGGTCACCGGACGGCTACGTCGGCCACTCGTTCCTGGTTCAGCTTCCGATGGCCGTGGCTTTGGTTGCGACCGGGCTGGCCGTGATCCCACTGTCACGATCGAGCGCAGTACGTCGCGCCTGCCAGCGCTTCACGGCACGGCGGGAAGGCTCTTCCACCAATGCGTAACTCGCCGAGGCGACTGCGATGCTGAGGACGACGGTCAACAGCAGCACGTAGCGGAAGTTTCCGGCGAACGGCATGAGCCCGAACACCGGGAAGATGATCGTCAAGATCGGCAGATGCCAGATGAAGATGGCGTACGACCACCGCCCGATGGCCAACGCGGGAGGGCTGGCCAGCAGACGGTGCCCGGCAGCCGTCCCGGCATCGGCCAGAACCAGCGGGGCCATCAGCAGAAAGCTCATGATGGCTCCGAGTGCGATCTTGACGGCGTACTGCCACGGCTCCGGCCGGACGAGACCTTCCGGGCCCGCCAGGTCGGTCGCCGTCAGCGCGAACACCGCAATCGCGGCGGCGAGCATCCACCACCGGTGGCGAGCCATCTTGTGGACGAAGGTCGGCGGGACCACGGCGAGTTCCGCCAGCAACATTCCCGCTGCGAACCACGGCAGGTAACCCGGCAACCAATTGTCGTGGTGAGTGCCGTCCAGCGCTGGAACCGGCAGAAATGCCCAGAGCAGGCAGAGCACAGCAGAGCCAGTGATCACCGGGATCCGCCACCGTGCGCGGTCGCCACGCAGTTGCACCAACGCCCATGCCAGCAGCGGGAGCACCAGGTAGAAGGCAACTTCGACGGACAGGCTCCACATCTGTGTGAGGCCGCCGGTGAGCGTGTACGGGACGAATACCTGTACCAAAGCCAGGTTCGCCCACCACGTCGTGAAGCTCGAGTCGGCCTCCGGCAGAAATGCAAGAACCAGGACCACGGCCACCCAGTAGGCGGGCAGGATGCGGGTCGCCCGGGAAATCCAGTACCGAACCATCGTCTGCGGCTTCGCGAGCCCTCGGGCGGCCGCCGCGTGGGACCGCCACAACAAGAAGCCCGAAAGAGCAAAGAACAACGCCACCGCAAGGTCGAAACGACCGAGCGCCCGGCCGAGGACCGTGATGTTGGTGGCGCCGGTCTGAAAGGCGACGTGGGTGACCAGTACGCCCAGTGCTGCCAGCCCGCGCAGACCCTCGAGGGCGGGAATGAATCCCCGCACGACTGTCGTCGAGTCGGCGGGCGGTGCAGCGGTAATGCTCATTCCAGATAGTGTGCCCTGCGTCGCTATCCGGTGGAAAGCGACGGGGGATGAGGGAAATGTCAGCCGCGGACTGTTAGTGTTCTGCCTCACGTGGTGTCGATGTGGGCTCCATGCGATCCGCGCAGCCCTGCTGCCGTGGGGGAAACTCACGATCGACGAACTGAGTTAGGAGAGACAGCATGGCGGAGCGCTCAGGGCCGAGCCGGATTCTTGCATGCATTCTGGTAGGCCTCGGTGCCTTCCTCTTGGCCGTCGCCATCCTCGTCCCAACCTTCATGGTGGGGCAGTTGAAGAAGACGCCGTTGGATCTCGAGGTCACCACGATCGCCGAGGGCACCGGTAGCGTGCTCAACTCCGAGGCACTTCGTGCAGGCAATGCCGAAGTCGACCAGAACGTGCCGATCATCGCGCAGCGGTACGTGACCGTCCAGGAACCGTCGAACGCGGACGACATCACCGTCCAGGCGGGTCTGACGGTTCGACGCACCGACAAGCAGGGCGACACCGGCCTGCTGTCGGCAACGGTCGACACCGTGACCGGCGACCGTCAGACGGGTATGCCCACCAACGATCCGGTCGGAACACTTCAGACCCAGCCGAACCAGCCGGCTGAAGAACTCGAGCGCGACGGACTGCAGTACAAGTTCCCGTTCGGTACGAAGAAGGAGTCCTACCCCTACTTCGATCTGACCGCGCACGAGACGAACCCCATCGAGTTCGTCGAGGAAGCAGAGCTCCACGGCGTCGAGGTCTACCACTTCAAGCAGGAGGTAGGCCCGGTCGACCTGTCGAAGGTCTCCGATGCGCCCACCAACAAGCTGCAGCTTCCTGCGCAGGTCTGGGGAGTTCCCGGCGGCGAGCTTCCGGTCACGATGACCCGCTACTACACCAACGTGCGTGACCTGTGGGTCGAGCCCACGACCGGTGTCATCGTCAAGGGCCAGGAGCAGCTTCACCAGTACTACGCCCGCAACGCGGACAAGCCTGAGGTCAACGTTCTCGAGGTCACGCTTCCGTTCAACGAGGCGACCATCGAGCAGCAGGCGCAGCAGGCCCGTGAAGGCATGGACCAGCTGTCGCTGATCGGCCGCACCGTGCCGATCGTCGCCGCCATCCTCGGTGTCATCTGCCTGATCGCCGGCATCATCCTCGGCACACGTGGCGGCAAGGGCAAGGATCGTGCCCGTGACGACGAGACTCGTGATCCCGACGATTCGGGCGACGCATACGCCGCCGCTCCGGCTGCGTCGGATCGTGACTGGACCACGGACCAGACCGAAGAGATTCGGGATTGGACCAACGACCGGACCGAAGAGTTCCCCCCGGTTCAGGATCCGCGTCACAACCAGTAAGTCAGCGCAACACCGCTAGAGCACACCGAAAAGGCCCCCGGATTTCGATCCGGGGGCCTTTTCGTGCGTTTCCTAGGGTGATGCTGGAGACGATGGGTCGCGCGTACCGATTCGCCGGTCGAGGGATGGCTCAGTCTGGCCGGGGAGCGCGTGCTGCGCGGACGGACAGGACGCTGACCACCAAGGCGGTGACCGAGGCAACCGACACCGCGATCGTGATCATCTGCCCCACCGTGGATGCGACTGTCACCATCACGGCCATTTCCACGACGAGACCCACCCAGGCGACAGCAGCGAGGTGCGTCCGCTCGCCGGCGATGGCGGACAACAATGCGCCCTGAAGCACTGCAAGGCAGGCGCCGTGCAAGGCGAACGCCCACAGCAAGGACTGCACGGGCGCGTAATCGGCGCCCACGAGCATCGGGACGAGCGGGGAGGCCACCGCCACCCCGACGACGAGGACACCACCCAAGCCGACCAACACAGCCAGGGCGGATCGGACCGCACTTGCCGAGTGAACGGGATTGGCCATCCGCGGATACAGCACGACACCCACCGCCTGCGGCAGCCAGAAGGCAACCTTGGTGGCGACGGCGCCGAGCGCGTACAGGCCGGCGTCCTCGTTGGTGAGGACCATCCGGGCGATCACCAGGTCCATCGACGACAGGGCGATGAGGGCGAGTTGAACCTGAGAGGCCGCGAGTACGGCGCCCACGCCGATTCGACTCGGACCGGCGGAGCCAGGCCCGGCCGCAGTGCCGCCTGTCCCGGCAAGCTCGGCGCCGGCGAGCGCACGGGCGGTCAGAGCAACAACGGCGGTACCGACCGCACTGGCCACCAGCGCGAATCCCGCATCTCCCCCGAGGGCCAGGACGACGACGGCCGGGAGCACCTTTCCGATTCCGGCTCCGGCAAGAACGACGCTCAGTTCCCCGAATCGGCCTTCGCCCTGCAGAATTCCCTGTTCGGTGGCCAACAGCACGAGCATCGGCGCAGTGATGAGCGCGGCGAACGTTGCCCACAATCCGGTATCCAACGCCCAGGAGACGACGGGCACGAGCGCAATCGCCACGACGGCGACGATGGCGGTGCACCGGCCACCGAGTGCCCGCACAGCGTGAACGTTGCGCCCGTGCACCACCTCTCGCGCGGCGACCGTCTGCAGGGCGAGCGCTGGGACCGCCAACACCAACTGGGCCGCGAGCAGACTCGCGAACTCGCCGTAGCCGACCGGGCCGAGCCACCGACTCGCGGGAAGATGCAGCAGGTAGGAGGCGATGTTGGCGATCATCGACCCCGCTGTCACCATGGTCACTCCAGCGACGGCAGAGTGGGTGGACGGTCGCTGCGGCATGAGGCCAATGATGCACCACGTATCGTGCCGCACATGACGTCGCGCCGCCTCGCACCCGCTCGAGCGGCGTCTCGAAGAAGCACCGTGATCGTGTCCGCGTACAGCCTCGGGTTGTCACTGCTGATTCTCGGCCCACTGCTCGGACCCGGGTATCTGCTGTTGCGTGATGCGGTGAGCACGCCTCGCTCGTATCTCTCCGATGCCGCGCTCGGACTCTCGGACGCCGCGGCACGAGCAGTGCCGCAGGATTGGTTGCTCGCCATCGTGAGCACGGCCGTCGACGGCGGGCTTGCGGTGAAAGCGATCCTGCTGGCCTGTCTGTGGCTCGCCGGTACCGGCGCGGCCCGGATGGTGCGGACCCTGTTGCCGACCGCCACCGTTGGGCCGCAACTCGTCGCGGTGACTGTCGTTCTGTGGAATCCGTACATTGCGGAGCGGCTTCTGCAGGGGCATTGGAGTCTGCTCGCCGGGTACGCGGCCCTGCCGTGGACGGTGTGCGCCGCCGTGGCGATTCGCCGGGGTGCGCGGTGGGGTTGGTTCGTCCTGGCAGCGTGCGCGGCGGGGGCCGGCCTCACGCCGACCGGAGCGCTCTTGGCGGCGGCTACAGCCGTGGCGGTGCTGTCAGCCCCAGGCGGCCTGTCTCGGCGTTCTGCGCGGCTTCTGGGCACCCTTGCGCTCTTCGTGGCTTCCAGTGCACCGTGGCTGATCGCCACCGCCGTCTCGGAGGGAGCCGCGGAGGGTTCCGATCCAGCCGGCGTGTCGGCCTTCGCCGCCCGCGCGGAACCGGGACTCGCGACGGTCGGCAGCCTCCTCGGGTTGGGCGGAATCTGGAACTCGACCGCGGTGCCCGACAGCCGCACCACGGTGTTCGCCGTCGTGGGAACGGTCGTGTTGCTCGCCGTCGTGATCGCCGGAGCACCCGCGCTGTGGCGGCGCCGCCGAAACCCGGTGATCGGCGCGCTCGCCGTGCTCGCCGCGGCGGCGATTCTGGGGCCGACGATCGGCGCCACACCCTGGGGATTGTCCGTCGGCGAGTGGGCGGTGCAAGCGATACCAGGCGCCGGGCTACTGCGGGACGCGCAGAAGTGGGTGGCGCTCGCCGCTCCCCTGTATGCACTCGCGGCGGCTGCCGCAGTGATGCGTAGACAGTTCACGCCCGCGTGGTCCGCGGCGGCGGCGCTGGCCGTGATCATCGCCCTGCCAGACCTGGTGTGGGGCGTCGGTGGTGCGTTGACGCCGGTGCGTTACCCCGATTCGTGGAATCGGGTGGCAACGATCCTCGAGGAGGACTCGCGCCCCGGAGACGTGGCGATTCTTCCGGCGGGGATGTTCCGCATATTCGACTACACCGGGCAGGCTCCGGTGCTGGACCCGGCGCCGCGCATGCTTCCTCGCGACGTGCTCCAGACCGGGGCACTCCCCGTCGCAGGCGGGACGGTCGCCGGGGAAGGCGCACGCGCCGAGGACGTCGAGCGCGTCCTGCTCTCCGGTGGGTCCGCCGGAGATCTCGGCGACCTGGGTGTGGGGTGGGTGCTCCTCGAGCATCGCACCATCGGGGAACTCGGAGACTCCGCCAGCACCCTGGAGCAGCTCGACAGCACGTACGCGGACGCGAACCTGACGCTCTACCGAGTGAACGGCGACGTGGCCGTCGACTCTGCCTCCGCTACCGACCGCGTGGCGGTGCTGACGGCGCACGCACTGTGGGCAGTGCTGTTCGTCGGCGGTCTAATCGGTGCGGGCGTACTCGCCCTCGCCGACCAACGGCAACGGAAGCTGCAGAAGAACCGGCGCGACGAGTCCTGAGGTGTGCCGGCCGGCGGCCGTCTCGACCAGCACGTCGTGGACGCCCTTGCCGGTGTGCTTCCACGAGAATTCGCCGGCTCGCACCCGCGCTTTCTCGCCCAGCAGGGTGCGCGCTTCGGCGTCGAGCAGCAGGGTGCTGACAGCTTCGGTGAGCGCAGCGACGTCGGTGGACGCGACCTCGGTGCCACCCACCAGAATTCCCGTCACACCGTCGACGATCGAATCGGTGAGACCCTTCGAACTGCGGTAGCCGACGGTGGGCACCGCGTGCTGCGCCGCCTCGATGACCGCGAGACCCCAGCCTTCTTTCCTCGACGGCATCACGTGGACCCATGCCCGCCCGAGAAGTTCGTGCTTGCGCGCCTCGTCGACGTGTCCGTGGAACGTGACGGCATCGCCGATTCCGAGTTCGTGGGCACGCTCACGGAGGTTCTGCTCCCACCAGCCGCCGCCCACGACGTCGAGATGCAAACCGGGCACCGTCGGCCGCAGCGTCGCTACCGATTCGAGTGCGTCTTCGATCTGCTTGTGCGGCACCAGGCGGGACAGCACGCACACGCTGGGATGGTCGGTTCGGCTGTGGTCGCCGCCGACATCGACACCGGCGGGAAGCTCGTCTGCCCCGTTTCGGACCACTGCGATTCGTTCACGATCGATACCGAGGTCGACCAACTCGTCCGCGGACGGCAGCGACACCGTCAGATACTGATTGTTCTTGTGGGCGCGGGGCGACAGCCAGGACTCGACCCACCAGCCGATCTTGCCGACGAGCTTGCCGGCGACCGGCCACTGCTCACGGTGGCAATGGTGGACGAGCAACGTCACCGGGGCACCGGACACCGTGCGGGAGAAGAAGGGGATGCCGTTCTGCGTATCGATCACCGCGTCGGGATTGATACCCGCGAGCGGACCGAATCCGAGACGTCCCGCCGCGATCGCCGCAAGCGCCCGGGGGTAGACGCTGTACCGGCCGCCGGCCCGGCTGATCTCGATGCCGTCGACAGTTTCGCTGCGCGCCGCCCCGCCGTAGCGCGCCGTCCGCAAGGTGACCTTGATACCGCGCGCCGCGAGTTGCGCACCGACCTGCTCCAGGTACCGCTCACTGCCGCCACCCTGAGGGTGTCCGGTGTCGCGCCAGCACAGCAGTAGTACCTCTCGCACTGTCGTGAACTCCTGTAGTCGCCGATAGAACATGCCGGGCACACCTGTACCAGGCGGTAGTCCCCCGAACACCCTAACCGCTCGGCACGGCCGGGAAAGGTTAGTGCAGACGGCAACAGTAAGGTTGACTTCCGTGAGATCGCGCTCTGTGACACGTCGATTTGGTCGACGAGCAACCCTGAAACGCTCGTTCGGCCTGCTCAGCGACTTTCGGCACGAGCAGACGGCCCCCGAACTCTTCTACGGTGCACTGGCCCGCGACTCCCTCGAATTGATCTCGGATCTCTACTTCGGGCTGACCGAATCCGACCTGACTGGGACGACGGTTCTCGACGTCGGCGGCGGTCCGGGATACTTCGCCGAGGCATTCACCGAGGCGGGAGCACGATACGTTCCCGTCGAACCCGATCCGTCCGAAATGCATGCCGCCGGTCTTGCCGTCGGAGGCGCTGTACGGGGCTCCGGCCTCGCCCTGCCGTTCCGTGACTCGTCGGTCGACATCTGTTTCTCGTCGAACGTCGCCGAGCACGTCCCGGAGCCCTGGGTGATGGCGGACGAGATGCTGCGCGTCGTGAAGCCGGGCGGCCTGATGGTGCTGTCGTACACGTTGTGGTGGGGTCCGTTCGGTGGTCACGAGACCGGCCCCTGGCACGCGTTGGGCGGCGAGTACGCGGCCCGGCGCTACCTGCGCACAACGGGAACCGAACCGAAGAACCGTTACGGAATTTCGCTGTTCAAAGTCGGCGCCACCGACGGACTGCGGTGGGCCCGTGGCGCCGAAGGCGCTGAGTTGCTGTCCGCTTTCCCTCGCTACCACCCGCGCTGGGCCTGGTGGATGGTTCACGTCCCCGGGGTCCGCGAATTCCTCGTGAGCAACCTCGTGCTCGTCATGCGGAAGAAGTAGGGAAACCGCTGTGCGTCTCGCTTTGGATGTGGGCGGGACCAAGTTCGCCGCCTGCCGTGTGACCGAGGAAAAGGTCACCGCCGCGAGGGTGAAGCGCGCGGCCGTCACCGCCCGGACACCCCGATCCGGCGTGTGGGACGTCTGCTCCGATCTGCTGCGCACCGTGGCCGACGGTCACGAAGTCACCGGTGTCGGCATCGCCTCGGCCGGCCCGGTCGACGTCGACCGGGGAACCGTCTCACCCCTCAACGTCGCCGAGTGGGCGCACGGTTTTGCGCTGGTGGACGCGATACAACAGCTGTATCCGCGTGCCGAGATCCGGCTTGCACTGGACGGTGCCGCAGTGGCCCTCGCGGAGCATCGCCTCGGCGCCGGACGTGGTTGTGCGAACTTGCTGAGCGTCGTGGTGTCCACCGGTGTCGGCGGCGGACTGATTCTCGACGGAGAGCCGGTGACAGGTCGAACCGGAAACGCAGGTCACGTCGGACACGTCGTCGTCTCGGTCGGCGAAGACCTCTGCGCGTGCGGTGGTGTCGGCTGCCTCGAATCGGTTGCGAGCGGTCCTGCCGCTGTCCGGTGGGCGCAGAAGCACGGCTGGCACGGCACAGACGGTCACGATCTGGCCCGCAGTGCATCCGACGGTGATCCCGTGGCGGTTGCGTCCCTCAACCGTGTCGGGTCCGCGTTGGGCGAAGCCTTTTCCTCGGTCGCGGCGCTCGCGGACCTGGATCTCGTGGTGGTCGGTGGTGGATTCGCCCAGGCCGGACCGGTGATGTGGAACGCGCTTCACGCGGCTGTGTCACGTCATGCCGGTCTGTCTTTCGCACGGGATTTGCGGGTTGTGCCCGCCGAGCTCGGCCCCACCGGCACACTCACCGGAGCCGCGATCATCGCGGCCGGACTCTGACGGCTGGGCCAACTGTTCCCATATTCTGTAACGTGTTCTAGTGTGCAGGGTCACACCATCTCGACAGACTCTCCGCCGCGGCCACGACCAGGAGGAACGAACACATGCCCGACTACGACCAGCTTTACATCGGCGGCCAATGGGTGGCACCGAAAACCGACAAGGTTCTCGAGGTCTTCTCCCCCGCCACCGAAGAACGTGTCGGCGTCGTACCCGTCGCCTCTCCCGCCGACATCGACAACGCGGTAGCCGTCGCTCGCCGCGCTTTCGACGACGGCCCGTGGCCGCACACCACCCCGGCCGAGCGCGGCGAGATCCTCGCCAAGGCCGCCAAACTGATCGAAGAGCGCAGCGCGGAAATCACCGCGGTCCTGTCGTCCGAGATGGGCCAGCCGCCCGCCACGGTGGGCATGATGCAGCAGACCCCGGCGCTGGCCACCCTGAACTTCTACGCCGGACTCGCGAACGACTTCGAATGGGAACAGACCCGCACCGGCATCTTCGGTCAGGCCCGGGTGCTGCGTGAGCCCGTCGGCGTCGTCGCCGCCGTGCTGGCCTGGAACGTGCCCCTGTTCCTCGCCGTCAACAAGCTCGCACCGGCGCTGCTCGCGGGCTGCACGATCCTCCTCAAGCCCGCACCCGAATCCCCCCTCGCCACCAACATGATCGCCGAGATCTTCACCGAGGCCGGCGTTCCCGAAGGCGTCATCTCCGTCCTGCCCGGCGGCGCCGAAACCGGCGAATACCTGGTTTCCCACGCTGACATCGACAAGATCACGTTCACCGGCTCGAGTCCCGTCGGCCGCAAGATCGGTGCCATCGCCGCCCAGAACCTGAAGCGTTGCTCGCTCGAGCTCGGTGGCAAGTCTG
>JAAZAD010000276.1 GCA_012514505.1 Rhodococcus sp. (in: high G+C Gram-positive bacteria)
CGTCACCGTCGTAGTTCTTGCAGGCCCAGACGTAGCCGCCCTCCCACTTGAGAGCCGAGGCGACCATGTCGTCGATGAGACGGTGCTCGTAGGTGAGACCGGCCGCATCGAATTCTGCCTTGAACTCGGTCTCGTAGACGTGCTGGAAGATGTCCTTGAACGCGCCGTCATAGGCCTTGAGGATCGTGTTCTTGGTGGACAGGTACACCGGGTAGTTCTGCTGCAGGCCGTAGTTGAGCGAGGCCCGAGCGAAGTCTTCGATGGACTTGGTGAAGTTGTACTGCCCCTGGACGATGCCGCCGCGGTCGGGGAAGTTCACCAGCTCGTGCTCGATGGGCTCGCTGCCGTCCTCGGGCGTGTAGGTGATCATCACCTTGCCGGGGCCGGGAACCTTGAAGTCGGTGGCGCGGTACTGGTCACCGAACGCGTGACGACCGATGATGATCGGCTTCGTCCAGCCGGGCACCAATCGCGGAACGTTGGAGATGATGATGGGTGCGCGGAAGATCGTGCCACCGAGGATGTTGCGAATGGTCCCGTTCGGGGACCGCCACATCTTCTTGAGGCCGAATTCCTCGACACGCGCCTCATCGGGGGTGATGGTTGCGCATTTGACGCCCACGCCGTGCTTCTTGATCGCATTCGCGGCGTCGACGGTGACCTGGTCATCGGTCTGGTCGCGGTGGTCGATACCGAGGTCGTAGTACTCGAGGTCGATATCGAGATATGGATGGATCAGCTTGTCTTTGATGAACTGCCAAATAATGCGTGTCATCTCATCGCCGTCGAGTTCGACGACGGTGCCCTCAACCTTGATTTTGGACATGGGTGCTTCGCGTCCTCCTAGGAAGTTTCCCTGGTTACACGGTTGCGGGCGCACTTTGTGAGTGGTCCGCGAACGGTTCGCTTATTCAAACCTAGACGTTCCGAGCCGCTCTCGGGAGATCGGATCCAAACAAGACGAGCGTACTGCTAGGCGTGCTCCCCGCAACCGGCGGGCTGTGAAACATGTTCTTACTGCTGGGTAACTTTTTCCTGATAGGACCCGAGATCGGTGCGGCTTCGGGATGTTCGACTACAGCCGCTAAGATCACCGAGAGGTACTGGCAAGATCGCCGTGAGTAAATCATCGCGCGGAATCAGACGGAGGGTGCACATGCGTTGTTGTCGTAGGTGAGAGCGAACCGGTCGCAGGCACAGGTATTCCACCGACTGCCGGCCCCATCACGCCATCTCTGATCGGAGACAACCATGACCGACAACACCAACGCAGCCGCCGACCCCACTGCGAACTGGTCGTTCGAGACCAAGCAGGTCCACGCAGGGCAAACTTCGGACGCCACCACCAAGGCCCGCGCGCTGCCGATTTACCAGACCACCAGCTACACCTTCGACAGCACCGACCATGCGGCCGCGCTCTTCGGTCTCGCCGAACCGGGCAACATCTACACCCGCATCATGAATCCCACCCAGGATGCGGTGGAGCAGCGAATCGCCGCGCTCGAAGGCGGAGTCGCAGCCCTGCTCCTCTCCTCCGGTCAGGCCGCGGAAACCCTCGCGATCCTCAACCTCGCCGAGGCCGGCGATCACATCGTGTCCAGCCCATACCTGTACGGCGGCACCTACAACCTCTTCCACTACACGCTCCCGAAACTCGGCATCGAGGTCTCGTTCGTCGACGACCCCGACAACCTCGAGCAGTGGCAGGCCGCAGTCCGCGACAACACCAAGGCGTTCTACGCGGAGACCATCTCCAACCCGAAGAACGACATCCTCGACATCAAGGGCATCTCCGGGATCGCGCACGAGAACGGGCTGCCCCTGATCGTCGACAACACTGTCGCCACGCCGTATCTGATCAGGCCGTTCGAGCACGGCGCCGACATCGTCGTGCACTCAGCCACCAAGTACCTCGGCGGCCATGGCACCTCCATCGCCGGCGTGATCGTCGACGGTGGCACCTTCGACTGGACACAGGGACGCCACTCGGGCTTCACCACGGCCGACCCCAGCTACCACGGTGTCGTGTACGCAGAGCTGGGTGCGCCCGCGTACGCACTCAAGGCGCGAGTTCAGTTGCTTCGCGACCTCGGGCCCGCCGTGTCGCCGTTCAACGCGTTCCTCATCTCGCAGGGCATCGAGACGCTCAGCTTGCGCATGGAACGCCATGTGTCCAACGCGCAGAAGGTTGCCGAGTTCCTCGAGGGCCGCAGCGAGGTCACATCCGTCGGCTACGCGGGCCTCCCCTCCTCGCCGTGGCACGAACGTGGACGTGAGGTGGCCCCGAGAGGTACCGGCGCCATCGTGACCTTCGAACTGTCCGGCGGACTCGAGGCGGGCAAGAAGTTCGTCAACGCGCTCACCCTGCACAGTCACGTGGCGAACATCGGTGACGTGCGTTCCCTCGTGATCCACCCGGCTTCCACCACCCACTCGCAGCTCAGCCCCGAAGAACAGCTCGCTGCGGGTGTGACCCCCGGACTCGTTCGCCTCGCCGTGGGCATCGAGGGTATCGACGACATTCTTGCCGACATCCAGGTCGGACTGAAGGCGGCAGCATCTTGACCACCAGCCCAGTGACTTCGCTACTGCGTCCGGACGGCCAACTCGGCTACGTCGACATCGGCCCGCTCGAGCTCGAGAACGGCGCTACGCTGCCGGCTGTGACCCTCGCCGTTCAGAAGTGGGGCGAACTCTCCCCCACTCGCGACAACGTCGTGCTGATCGAGCATGCGCTCACCGGCGATTCCCACGTGTCCGGGGAGATCAGCGAGCAACATCCCTCGCCCGGTTGGTGGAACGGCATGGTGGGCCCCGGCAACCCGATCGACACCGACGAATGGTGCGTCGTCGCCACCAACGTGATCGGCGGCTGCCAGGGCAGCACCGGGCCGTCGTCGATCGCAGACGACGGACAGCCGTGGGGCAGCCGGTTCCCGGAGATTTCGATCCGCGACCAGATCGAGGCCGAACGCAAGTTCGCCGACCTTCTCGGCATCGAGAAGTTGGCGTCGGTGATCGGCGGTTCGATGGGCGGAATGCGCGCCCTCGAATGGGCGATCAGCTACCCCGACCGAGTTGCATCCGCTCTCGTACTGGCGGTCGGCGCACGTGCCACCGCGGACCAGATCGGCACGCAGACCACCCAGATCGCGGCCATCAAGGGCGACCCCGACTGGCAGGGCGGCGACTACCACGGCACGGGCCGCATCCCCCGCCACGGGCTGGGGATCGCCCGCCGAATCGCGCACCTCACGTACCGGACCGAGGTCGAGTTGGATTCGCGGTTCGCGAACACCGCACAGACCGGCGAAGATCCTTGGAACGGCGGACGCTACGCGGTGCAGAGCTACCTCGAGCATCAGGCCGACAAACTGGTCAACCGGTTCGACCCGGCAACGTACGTGCTGCTCAGTGAGGCCATGAACCGGCACGACGTGGGCCGTGGGCGCGGCGGAGTTGCCGCAGCTCTCGCCACGATCACTGCGCCTGTGGTGGTCGGCGGTGTCGATTCCGACCGGCTGTATCCGCTGCACCTGCAGGAGGAACTCGCCGCCGGAATCCCCACCTGCGACGGCCTGCGCATCCTCGCATCCAGGGACGGACACGACGGCTTCCTCACCGAGGCAGACGCGGTGTCGAAACTTCTCGTCGAGACCATGGACCTCGCCCGCACCGGACGCTAAACCATGCTTGGGCCCAGTCCCGAAACGTGGACTCGGTCAGATCCAGCGCTCGTACTCTTCCGCAGGCATCAGTTTCGGAAAGAACTCGCGCCGCAGATCCGCAATCAGTGAGACATAGTTCGAGTCGTCGGTGGTCACTGCAATGTCCAAACAATGAAACGCAGCGTTCATCGGATCCTGCTGCACCGCTGTCGAAATGGCAGACATTGCACGCATCGCAGCAGGAACGACACGGTTCTCGACGTCACCGGTGACAGTGGTTTCGATGGCGGCGTCTGCCTCGAACGCCTGCCACAACGCCATGCTTTCCTGCACGCCGAAAGGGTGGGGCAACGGTTCCCCCTGATCCAGAGCAGACAATGCCGGACGAATCCACTCGATAGTTGCGATCCCCGCTACCGTGTACGCGCGGCGAGCAGCCCAGGCCGCGATGCGACGCAGCTTCGGCGGACGGGCCCTGGTGATCGCGTCGGCAAGCGCCCGGTCCCGACCGGCGATACCGACTGCGTAAGAGTTCGCGCGTAGCTTCTCCGAGGGTGGACGCCCGCCCCACCGGATCGCTTCTTCCTTGGCCCACTCGGCCATCTGCTCGTAGCCATATTTGAGGTACAGGGTGGCATCGGCGGCCGGATCAGGATCCCACCAATTGCGTTTGGGATGGGTGACGATGTCCTGTTCCCAGGCGCTATCGGTCTTGTGCAGCCGGACCATCTCTCGCGGTTGGGCTGACTTCCAAACCTGAAGCAGGTATTCCTCTGTCGGGGCGGGGACTGCCAGGTCCCAGTGGGTGTCACGTCCTCTCGCCGACACCCGAAATCGATGCAGGCCCCTTTTGATCGGCAATTTGTCGAAGTCCGGGGACTGCTCGCCCTCCACCGTCAGCACGTATGCGGGTTTGGTGATCCTCGTGGTGGCTTCCTCGATGATCTCCCACTCCGGAACCTCGCCGGTGGTCGCCGGTTCATCATCGAGAACGGCGACCGTCAGTGCCACGGGACCGTGGTCGATGCCGGTCATGACCGTGAGGAAGTCAGGGCCGACCTCGATCAAGCTGCCGGTTTCGTCCGGTGAGTACGTTTCACCGGTGGGTGAGCCCACCACGAATTGGTGATGGTCTGCGATTACCTCGCCGCGTTGGGTCACGACAGCGAACGTATCGCACACGAATCGCTATTCCGGAGCGTTGCGGAATAGGGACTGTCAGTCGGTGCCCAGAGGGTCGATCGACACGGCCAGCCACACGATCGCTCCGCCGACCGCCAACAGTGCGGCGACGTCGAAGGTTTTGCTGCGAACTGCCAGCACGCCGACCTTGTCGTCACTGAGGAACAGCCGGAACCCGGCGGCGAGCAGGGCGGCCAGGCCGAACACGAATGAACCGCGTCGCCACCTGTCTGCCAGCACGAAGACGATGGTGATCAGTATGACGAAGCCGACGGCCACCATCGGCAGATTCTTCTTCGCGAAGCGCACCACATCGGTCATGTCAGAGCGATGCGGCCATGCGCTCGGCCCGCTCGACGACGTTGGTGAGGAGGAAGGCCCGCGTCAGCGGTCCGACACCACCGGGGTTCGGGGAGAGGAAGCCGGCCACCTCGTCGACACCAGTGGCGATGTCGCCTCGGAGTCCTTCTTCGGTGCGGCTGACACCCACGTCGAGCACCGCGGCACCGGGCTTGACCATGTCCGGGGTGATCAAGCCGGGGACGCCGGCTGCGGCGATCACGATGTCGGCGCGAGAAACCTCGGCAGCCAGATCGCGCGTGCCGGTGTGGCAGAGGGTGACGGTGGCGTTCTCGCTGCGCCGGGTGAACAGCAGCCCGATGGGCCGGCCGACCGTGATGCCACGTCCGACAACCACCACGTGCGCGCCCGCAATCGGCACCTCGTAGCGGCGCAGCAGATGCAGGATCCCGCGCGGCGTGCACGGCAGCGGTGCTTCCTTGCCCAGCACGAGACGGCCCAGGTTGACCGGGTGCAGACCGTCCGCGTCCTTGTCGGGGTCGATCCGCTCGAGGGCGGCGTTCTCGTCGAGGTGCTTGGGCACCGGCAGCTGCACGATGTATCCGGTGCACTCGGGGTTGGCGTTGAGTTCGTCGATGGTGGCATCGAGCTGCTCCTGCGTGATGTCCGCAGGTAGGTCGCGCCGCAGCGAGGTGATGCCGACCTTCGCGCAGTCGTTGTGCTTGCCGCGCACGTAGGTGGCCGATCCCGGGTCCTCCCCGACCAGCACGGTGCCGAGACCAGGCGTGATGCCCTTGGCCTTCAGTGCACTCACACGAGTCTTCAGGTCTTCGAAGATCTCGTCACGGGTCGCTTTGCCATCGAGGATCGTTGCAGTCACCGCGCCATTGTTTCAGGTCGCGCCGCGCCGCGTCAGCTCCCCTCCACTGCGAGTCCGTGCGCAGTGGCGTACGCGACAGCCTGAGTGAGCTCGATCTTCGACTTGTTCACGGATGCAGACGTCCAGAGCGCGGCGTCCACGTGCGCACCGCGCAAGTCCGCGCCGTCCAACTTGGCTCCCCCGGTGCGTGCCCCGAACAGATCGGCCGAGCGAAGCACGCAGTCACGAAGGTCGGTGCGGACCAGGTTGGCTTCGCGGAATCGGCAATCGGTGAGGTCGAGACCACGCAGGTCGGACCCACCCAGCGAGGTCAGGGTGAAGTCGCATTCGTCGACACGCATCGGACGCAGCCGCGAGTTCTCGAACGTCGAGCCGAGGAAACTGCAGTTCCTGAACTCGCTGTGCCACAGAGTGGTTCGCGTGAACGTGCACGAGCGGAATGCGGTCGCGATGTGGTTCGATGAGCCGAGGTCGGCGCCCGTGAAATCACAATCCGTGAACACGACGTTTTCGGTGTGCAGCTCGGACAGATCCGCATCGCGAAACGTGCAGTTGGTGAAGTGCCGGTGCGTCCAGCGTTGCCCTGATAGCCGTGCATCTGAGTAGTCGTCGCCGACCACTTCTTCGGAGTCCATCACTCCATTCTCGTCGATGCGAGGGCTGGCGCGCTCACCCACCGATGAGGTCTGCCGCCCGCTCTCCGATCACGACGCTCGGCGCGTGGGTGTGCCCGCGAATGATGGTGGGCATCACGGAGGCGTCGGCAACCCGCAACCCTTCGACGCCGCGCACCTTCAACTCGGGCGTGACGACACTCGCCGGGTCCTTCCCCATCCGGCACGTACTCACCGGGTGATACAGGGTGTGCGAGTGTTCGGCCAGCGCCGTTTCGAACGTCTCCTCGAGCGAGGCCGACGCCCCGGACGGCTGGAGGAAGCCGCCCAGCTTGGCTTGCAGGGACGGCGCCGACGCGATGCGATGGGTGATGCGCAGCCCTTCCATCATTGCCGCGCGATCCACGCCGTCGCTGTCGGACAGGTACTGGGGGTCGATCACTGCCTTGGCCTTCGGGTCCGCCGAGGCCAGGGTGATCGTGCCGCGACTCTGTGGGCGCACCAGAATCGGTCCCATCGCCACACCTTCGCCGACGGGATCGCCGAGTCCCTCGTTGTAGAAGGGGGCGGGCGCGAAGATCAACTCCAAATCGGGAAGCTCGAGGTGGGGTGCGCTGCGGACGAAGCCGTAGGCCTCGCCCACGTTCGACGTCAGCATTCCCCGGCGACGCACCAGGTAGTTCAGCAGTTGCTGCGGCTTCTCCGCCGTGAACAAGGACCCCGATTCGACGCTGTATCCGAGCGGACACACCAGGTGATCGGCCAGATTCCGGCCGACCTCCGGCGCGTGGTGCACGACGGGAATTCCATGCCGGGTGAGTTCGTCTGCGTCTCCGATGCCCGACAGCATGAGCAGTTGGGGCGAATTGATCGCACCTCCACTCAGCACGACTTCCTTCCGGGCCGTGACCGTGGTCCGGCGACCGCCCTTCTCGAACTCGACACCCACCGCACGGGTGCCTTCGAAAATCACGCGCGTTGCGTGCGCCTCGGTGAGGACGTGCAGGTTGGGGCGCTTGCGGGCGGGAACGAGGTACGCGTCCGCAGTGCTCCACCGGGAGCCCCGCTTCTGGGTCACGCGGGTTTCGGTGAAGCCTTCCGGCTCGGGCAGGTTGGCCCGCTCACGGGTGAATCCCGCTTCCTCGACCGCAGCCAGGAAGTCTGCAGTCAGCGGACTGGGGCTACGTTGCCGGGAAATGTGCAGCGGCGCGGTGATCGCACTGCCTTGGCGACGGGTACGTCTCCTGGTTCTCGGAGGTCACTGTTCTCCTCGATCCGCCGGAAGTAGTCGGCGACTCTGTCGGCGGACCAGTCGTCGCCCGCGAGGGTCGCCCACTCGTCGTAGTCGGCGGCGTAGCCGCGCACCCACATCATCGCGTTGATCGACGACGACCCACCGAGCATCTTGCCCCGTGGCCAGTAGATCTCGCGGTTGCCAAGCTGCGGCTGCGGCGTCGTGGAGTAGTCCCAGTCGCGTTCGGTCTTGAACAACTGCGCGAAGCCCGCCGGAATGTGGACGAACTTGTCCTTGTCCTCCGGGCCGGCTTCCAACACCATGACCTGGTTCGACGCGGCCGCACTGAGCCTGTTCGCGATCACGGAACCTGAGGAACCTGCACCGACCACGATGTAGTCGACCACGGACGGATGTGAATTCATGTGCGCAGCTCCACGTTTCGAGTTGGAAGACCTGGTGTCAAACTACAACCCCCGTCGCGATCTGTGGCGCGTACACGCGAGACGTATGCTCGTGCAGATGTTCAAGGTGATGTTCCACGAGCCGTGCATTCCCCCCAATACGGGCAACGCCATTCGCATGGTGGCGGGTACCGGCTGCGAACTGCACCTGGTCGGTCCACTGGGATTCGAGTTGTCCGAGCCCAAGCTCAAGCGGGCCGGGCTCGACTATCACGATCTGGCGTCGGTGTTCGTCCACGAGAACCTCGAGGCCGCCTGGGCTTCGATCAAACCCACCCGCGTATTCGCCTTCACGGCACACGCGACGACGTCCTATGCGGACATCTCCTACGAACGAGACGACGTGCTGATGTTCGGCCCCGAGCCGACAGGCCTGTCCGCCGAAACTCTCGCCGACCCGCACATCACCTCGCAGTTGCGCATCCCCATGCTGCCGGGACGCCGGTCACTGAATCTGTCGAACGCGGCGGCGGTCGCCACGTACGAGGCGTGGCGTCAGTTCTCGTTCGACGGCGCCGTCTAGCTGCGGCTACTTGCGAGGGCGATGTCGAGGAAATCGCGGGCAGCACCGTGCAGACCCCGATCCGGATCCCACACCGCCGTCAACCGCCTGGGTAGTTCCAATCCGTCTACGCGCACGGACGTCAACCGCCCATCCATCAGATCCGCCGCGACGGCCAGTGACGACACCACTGCCGGGGCGTTGCCTGCGATCACGGCCGCTTTCACCGCAGTACACGACGTCAATTCGAGCAGCGGGGTGACGCACTGGGGTACGGCGTTCTCGAGAGTCGTCCGCGTTCCCGAGCCGGACTCCCTTTGGATCAGCGGAGTTTCGGTGAACTCCTGCACGGAGATCGTGGACCGCCGCGCCCAGTCGTGATCGGGGGGCACGATGACCACCAGGTGATCACGCGCAACCTCCCGCGACCGCAGTCGTGCGGGGATCTCCGGTCCTTCCACGAATCCCAGATCGGCGTCACCGGAGAGCACCGTCGCGGATACCTCGGTGGAGTTCAGCAGCCGCACCGAGGTGACCACGTCCGGATACTTTCGCCGCATGGCCACGGTCCAACTGGGAACCAGGTATTCCGCGATGGTCATGCTCGCGGCAACCGTGAGGCCGGCCTGCCGCTCGCCGCGAAGTGCGGCGACACCGGAGGCGAGTTCGTTCGCCGTCTCGAGGATATGACTGGCCCACTCGAGAATGAGTGCACCTTCCCGTGTGGGGCGCACTCCCCCGGCGCCGCGGTCGAACACCTTGATCCCGAGAAGACGTTCCGCGGACCGGACGCGGGCGCTCACCGCCTGCTGACTCAGACCGTGTTCGCGTCCTGCGGCGCCCATGCTGCCGAGCCGCTCGACGGACAACAACACGTCGAGCGCGCCGAGTTCGGGCACGCGTGGGGAGATCGGCACACCTACAGCCTACAAACTGCATTTGTGGGTCGCCAAGCGCAAGCCGTCTACCGGCGCGGCGCCCGCCGGGACAAGCTGATCACCATGACTCCGAACTGGTTCGCAGCGGTGATGGGCACAGGCATCATCTCGGTGGTCGCTGCGGCACTACCAGGCGACGTAACCGGCGCCCGGGCAATCTCCATCGCCTTCGCCGTCCTGTCGGCACTGTTGCTGATTGCGCTGACCACGGCACTGACCATCACGTGGATACGTGACCGCGAGCGCGCCGTCGCCGACGCACGCAGCCCCCAGATGTTCCCGTTCTACGGCGCGGTGTCGATGGCGCTTCTGACGGTGGGCGCGGCGGTACATCACCTCGCCCCCACCTCCGTCACCGTTGTGTTGTGGAGCGTCGGAACAGCCCTCGGACTCGTCACCTACGTCGTGATGATGGTGCGTCTGCGCGGTGGCTATCCCACCGAGCCCACCTTGGCATGGCTCCTGCCGATCGTGCCGCCGATGGTGTCGGCAACCGGAGCCGCGGCGCTCATCGAGCATCTGCCCGCTGGCGCGACCCGAGTGGCCGTTCTCGCCGCCGGCTACGGGTTCTTCGTGCTCGCATTGATGGGGGCGTTTCCTCCGATGGTGCTCGTGGCTCGCCACTTCCTACGAACGGGCCTGCCCGAGGTGGCGGCGACCCCGACGCTGTGGATCCCGCTCGGCGTGGTCGGACAGTCGGTGGCGGCGGCCAACCTGCTCGGCGGCGCCAGTGGCAGCGCAGTGCTGCGCGGATTCGGCGTTGCTTACGGGTGCACCGTGGGTGCGGTCGGGACGGTGGCTCTCGTCGCTACCGTCGCGGTCACCGTTCGCGCGTTTGCCGACGGGCTGGTGTTCAACCCGGGGTGGTGGAGCTTTACCTTCCCCCTCGGTGCCTGCGCTCTCGGGGCGAACAGCCTCGGCGTCAGCACCGACGCGACCGCATTGCGCTACGTCGCGCTGGGCATTCTGTGCGCGCTGATCGTCATCTGGTCGGCGGTGGCACGAGGGTCGTTGTGCGTCCTGCTGGCTACGAGAGCGAGGAGATCGCGGCTTTCAGCAAAGCCGTAGCGTCAGCGACGACGGGTTCGAGGTCGGCCGCATCCACGACGGACGACATGATCTCGGGGTTCATCGCTTCGATGATCACACCGCCCTGGTCTGCTGTGTCGCCCCGGACCACCACGTTGCACGGCAACAGCAGCCCGATCTGCCGTTCGACGCCGAGAGCTCGGTGGGCGAGATTCGGATTGCAGGCACCCAGGATCAGATACGGTTCGATGTCCTCGCCGATCTTCGTCTTCAGCGTCGATTGCACATCGATTTCCGTGAGCACCCCGAAACCCTGCTCTTGCAGGGCGGCTCGTGTCCTCTCGACGGCGTCCTCGAACGGGACGTTCAGACGAGTCGCGATACCGAGTTCCATGACTAACCTCTCTCGACGGCCTTCCCGGAGTGCAGCCAGGCGTCCGTTCCGCCGGCCACCGAGACGGCATTGATTCCGCGGGCGTTCAAGAACTGTGCGGCCTGCAGGCTTCGGCCACCGACAGCGCAGATCAGGTAGAGCGTTTCGACGTCGGGCAGTTCGTCCATCCGTGCGACGAACTCGCTGAGCGGGAGCAGGGTCGCGCCGGGCACCCGAACCTGTGCGAACTCGTCGGCTTCACGCACATCGATCACCGAGGCACCTGCTGCCATCGCCTCGTCCAGTGCGTTCACGTCAACTTCGATCATCACGGTTCCTACCTGTTCTTGTTCTTTCGCCTGCGCAGCAATCGGTACGCGCCGAGGACGATCGCAGCGATGACGCCGACGAAGAGCAGCCACGGAATCACTGCACCGATCACCACGATCGTACCGGCGAGGACGGATAGCAGAGCATTCCAGCCGGAGACGATCCCGTCCCAGAAACTTCCCGCGTCGCCGGGCCCGTCCGTCTCGTCCGTCGTGATGTCGATGGAGAGGGTGGCGAGTTCGATCTGATCGTCGAGGGAGCGCTTCCGTGCCTGGAGGCTGTCCAGTTCGCCTTGGCGGTCGGACAGTGCGGTCTCCGCTTCGATGAGGTCTGCCGTGGTGGTGGCCTCGGCGATCAGGTCCTGCAACCGGTCGATGGATGCGGTGAGCGCACCGATGCGTGCGTCGATGTCCTGGACCTGCATCGTCACGTCACTGCGGGACACGCTGACGCTGGTGACCTCGCCGAAGTCGCGTAGCTCGTCCAACGTCTCGGTGAGGGTGGCTGCCGGGACGCGGACTGTCAGCGAAGCACTCGGCTCCTGATCCTCGGTTTCGGGCCGCTCCGTGATGTCGTCGACCCGGCCACGCTCGGCCTCCACCTTGGCGACGATTCGCTGGCCGACGTCGATGGGGTTCTCGGCGGTCATGCTCACACTGCCGGTGACGATCTCTTGTCGCTGCGGGGCAGTTTGATCTGGTGCTTGACGTCCGAACGCAGCCTCGGACTCGGCCGAGATCCCCGGCGGCGCCGGTTGGGGTGCCGAATCCGACAGCCCACCGTCGTTCCCACTACAGCCGGCCAGCACCAGCCCAAGCAGTGCCGCACCGGTCAAAACACCTACGCGCCGAACGTGCTTCCCCATTAGGGCACCATAGCGAACGTGCACGGCCGATCGATCGGACCTCGGCGATGTCATCAATGGCCACACGAGGGCTGCCCGACCCTCAGGAAATGCGGCTCAGCCCTCGAAGTGGGGATCCACAATCCACGTTCAATCCTCAACCCACTGCATGAGAGTCGTTTCAGGAGGAGGACCACTATGACCACCGAGCGGCATCAGAGTCCCCTCAGGAGCAGGACCCGGCTCACCGAACGACATCAAAGTCCCCTCAGGAGCAGGACCACTCGCACCACCAAGAGGCATCAGAGTCGCAGCCGAGCGCGGAGCGTCGCCGCCGGTACCGGCCGGATCTGCACTGGCGGCAGCCGTGAAACCGAATGCAGATAGTCCGATCACAGCTGTCATGAGCGATGTGCGAGTCGCGACGTTGAATCGAGTGGGAAGCATTGGGGAACCTGTTCTCTGAGTTGTATTTTTTGAGACAGATCAAGCGTCGCCCGGCGCACCCAGATTGGCCATCCACACAAGGGGTTATAACCACGCCCCCCAGGGGTGATTCTTCGGCCGCGCGGAGTGACATTCCCCGGATGCGCGTGCCCCGGCCGGAATCCACTGGCGTGTGGCAACGCCTGGACAACGTGCAGTCCTCTAATCGCCGCGATCACTTATGCGACATATCGGTCATCCCTAGTCGCGACACTCTCCCCGGGGTATGACATAGCCATGGGTACGAACGTGATGACGCTGGCGCGGGCCGAACGAATCGACCTCGCCGACTTCCTCGACACACTGACACCGGAGCAGTGGCAACAGCAGAGCCTCTGCTCGGCATGGAGCGTCCACGACGTCGTCGCGCACGCGATCAGCTACGAGGACCACAGCCAGGCAGAAGTGTTTGGGCGCATCCGTAAGGCGGGATTCCGGCCGGGGCGAATCAACGACGTGGCCCTCGAGGGCTATCGAGACATGACCAACGAGCAGCTTGTCGTCTTTCTGCGGTCGCATCTCGACCCGAAGGGGTCGACGGCCAAGTTCGATGGACGCGTGGGGTTGGCCGATGCGGTGGTCCATCATCAGGACATTCGTCGGCCGCTGGGACTGCCGCGCGACATTCCGGAGGATCGTCTTCGCATCTCCCTCGACTTTTCGGTCTGGGCACCGCCGTTGCGCGGCTTCTGGCATGCCCGGGGCGTTCGGATGGTGGCCACCGATCTGGACTGGGCGCATGGGCGCGGACCCGTTGCCGAGGGGCCGGCAGAGGCCGTTCTCATGGCGATGGTCGGTCGCGCCGGTGTGGCGCACGAACTTTCCGGGCCGGGTGCGGACATTCTGGCGCGACGGCTGGGCTGACCACAGTTCTATCGAAAGTCCCTCGACCGGCTGGCCATGCGCAGATCCATGAGTTGCATCCGGTCCGCCACCACGGTCACCGCGCCTTCGGCGTTCTGCACCTTGCCTCGAATGAGCAGTGCGGGGGCGCTGTGTGCGAGTTTGCGGTAGCGCGCCCACAAACCCGCCGAGCACACCACGTTCACCATGCCCGTTTCGTCTTCGAGGTTGATGAACGTGACTCCTCCCGCCGTCGCTGGGCGCTGCCGATGAGTCACGGCCCCTCCGACCAGCACCCGGTCGCCGTCCGGAACCTGCAACAGCCCCGATGCGGGGATCACCCCCAGATCGTCGAGTTGCGGACGCAGGAACTGAGTCGGGTAGGTGTCCGGTGACACCCCGGTTGCCCATACGTCCGCTGCCGCCAACTCCACATCGCTCATGCCCGGCAACGTCGGAGCTCTGGTCGATGCGCCCAGACCGGGCAAGCGATCCGGCCGTTCCGCCGCAGCGGCTCCCGCCGCCCACAACGCCTCGCGGCGGGTGAGACCGAAACAGGCGAGCGCGCCGGCGGTAGCCAACGATTCCGCCTGTGCCGTAGTCAGTTCCACCCGTCCGGTGAGATCGAGAAACGAGGCGAACGGGCCACCGAACTCACGGGCGTCGACGATCTTCTCCGCGAGGGTCTGACCGATGTGCCGAACCTCCGCGAGCCCGAGTCTGACCTCCATGCCCTTCGCCTCGAGGGTGGCGTGGGCGAGGCTGGCGTTGACGTCTGCGCCGTGCACCTGCACCCCGTGCCGACGGGCGTCGGCCACCAACGATTGCGGCGAATAGAACCCCATCGGCTGGGCCCGCAGCAAACCGGCACAGAAGGCCGCCGGGTGATGCAGTTTGAACCACGACGAATAGAAGACGAGTGACGCGAAGCTTTGTGAGTGGCTTTCGGGGAAGCCGAAATTAGCGAACGCATACAGCTTTTCGTAGATGCGATCGGCCACTTCCCCCTCGATGCCGTGCTTCTCGCGCATCCCCGCGTACAACCGTCCGCGCAGTCGTTCCATCTTCTCGGGCGAACGCTTGGAGCCCATCGCGCGACGCAGCTGATCTGCTTCGGCAGGGGTGAACCCGGCGACGTCCACCGCCATCTGCATCAGCTGTTCCTGGAACAGCGGCACACCGAGTGTGCGTTCCAGGGCGTTCTCCAGGCTGGGGTGGTCGTAGACCACGGGCTCGAGCTTGTTGCGGCGACGGATGTACGGGTGCACCGAACCGCCCTGAATGGGACCGGGGCGAATGAGCGCCACCTCCACCACGAGGTCGTAGAAGTTGCGTGGTTTCAGCCTGGGCAGCGTGGCCATCTGGGCGCGTGATTCCACCTGGAACACCCCGACCGAATCGGCACGCTGCAACATCTCGTAAACGGCCTTCTCGGTCAGATCCAACTCCCACAGGTTCACGTCGAGCCCTTTGTGGTCTGCCACCAGATCGAGCATGTAGTGCAGGGCGGACAGCATCCCGAGGCCGAGAAGGTCGAACTTGACCAACCCCACTGCCGCGCAGTCGTCCTTGTCCCATTGCAGAACGCTGCGGTTCTCCATCCGTGCCCATTCCACCGGACACACGTCGGCGATCGGACGATCACAGATGACCATGCCGCCCGAGTGGATTCCGAGATGTCGCGGGAAACCCTCGATCTGCGACGCGAGCTCGAGCACCGGCGCCGGAATGTCGGTGCCGGTCTCCTTCCCGATGCCGGTCCACCGGCTCACCTGTTTGCTCCACGCATCCTGTTGCCCTTGCGAGAACCCCAGGGCGCGAGCCATGTCCCGCACGGACGACTTGCCACGGTAGGTGATGACGTTCGCCACCTGCGCCGCATACTTTCGGCCGTACTTGGTGTAGACGTGTTGGATCGCTTCTTCGCGGCGGTCGGATTCGATGTCCACATCGATGTCGGGTGGTCCGTCCCGTTCCGGTGAGAGGAAACGCTCGAACAGCAGTTTGTTGGTTACCGGGTCGACGTTGGTGATGCCGATGGCGAAGCACACGGCCGAGTTGGCCGCCGAACCGCGCCCCTGGCACAGGATGTCGTTGTTCTTGCAGAACGAGACGATGTCGTGCACCACCAGGAAGTAGCCGGGGAAGTTCAGTTCGGTGATGATCCGCAGTTCGTGTTCGATCTGCCGGTACGCATCCGGTCGCTGCTCCGGCGATCCATATCGGCGCTGTGCACCGTCCATCGTAAGTCGGCGAAGCCAACTCGCTTCGGTGTATCCGTCCGGCACATCGAAGGGAGGGAGCTGCGGCGCAATCAGTTTGAGGTCGAAGGCGCATTCTCGGCCCAGTTCGGCGGCGGCTGTCACCGCGTTCGGGTACTGCGCGAACAGTCTGGACATTTCCTCACCTGAACGCAGGTGCCCTCCCCCGGTGGGAGCCAACCAGCCGGAGGTGTCGTCGAGGCTGCGGCGGGCACGAACAGACGCCATCGCCATGGCCAGACGTCTGCGTTCCGGGTTCGCGAAGTGCGCCGCCGTGGAGGCAATCATCGGAAGCCTGTGCATCTCGGCCAGTTTCGCGAGCGAGGCGTTGCGTTCGTCGTCCTCGGGCACGCCGTGGTGAGTCAGTTCGACGGTGACCCGATCGGCCCCGAAGAGGTCGACCAGTCGCCGCAACTCGCGGTCCGCGGCCTCGATGCCGTCCACTTCGAGAGCCTGGCGCACGTGCCCTTTGCGGCAGCCCGTCAAGATCTGCCAGTGCCCACCGGCTGCTTCCGCGAGTTCTTCGATGTCGTAGTGGAGTTTGCCCTTCTCACCGCCCACCATGTGTGCGGTGGCAATTTCACGTGAGAGTCGTCGGTAGCCCTCCTGCCCCCTCGCCAGCACCAGTAGGTGGGAGCCGCCGGGGTCCGGTGAGCCGGCCCGCGGCACGGAGTCGAGTGACAGTTCGGACCCGAACACTGTGGGCATGCCGAGCGCCTGCGCCGCCTCGGCGAACCGGACCACTCCGTAGAACCCGTCGTGATCGGTGAGTGCTATGGCCTCGAGCCCGAGCCGTACCGCCTCTTCGACCATCTCTTCCGGTGACGAGGCGCCGTCGAGGAAGCTGAACGCCGAGTGCGCGTGCAGTTCTGCGTAGGGCACCCTCGAACGTCCGGCCTCGACGCCGGACTGATACTCACCGCGCTTACGCGACCAGGCAGGACTGTCACTGCCGTCGCCCGGAAACAGCTGCTCCGCGGGCACGCGACTCGGTTTACCCGAGAGCACCCGCTCCATCTCCGACCACGTCGGCGGACCATTCTCCCAGCCCATCTACCTGCACCTCTTCACACCAGACATAGGTCTTGGTCGCAACGAAGATGCCACCGGGGAAGACGCATCATCGAACTGATGTTCGATGACCTAAGTGTGCCATCCAGTAGGCCGGAAGGTCAATCACCCTCCCCCCGTCGACCCGAGGGGCGATCGCATGTATCGTCAGCGCAACAAAAACGATAGTCATTTTCATTAGGGGTTGTGATGTCTTTCGAGAACACAGACCACAGCGCCGCACCCGCGCCAGCCGCACAGGCATCCACCGACAGCGGCGACGGCGAAATCGGTCCACTACGGGAACGGCGCTGGGTCACCGCCATCGTTGGCCTATCCGCAGTGGTGATGACACTCGACATCAGCATCGTCAACGTCGCACTCCCGGACATCGCAGCCGACTTCGGCGCGGGGCTCGAACAGACGCAGTGGATCATCAACGCCTACGTGCTGGCGTTCGCAGCCCTGCTGCTGACTGTGGGTTCAGCCTCCGACCGACTGGGCAAACGACGGATGTTCCTCGCCGGTCACCTGGTCTTCGCCGCCAGTTCACTGCTGTGCGCGCTCGCGCAGACCGATGCGGTGCTGATCGGCGGACGTGCAGCCCAAGGCATCGGAGCCGCCCTCGTCTTCGGCACCTGCCTGGCCCTGCTCTCGGAGGTCTACACAGACGATTCCGCCGGCCGCACCCGGGCGGTGGGCGTCTTCATGGCATGCGGTGCCGGAGCCGCGGCCCTGGGACCTCTGGTGGGAGGTGTGCTCGTCGAACTCGGTGGATGGCGCTGGATCTTCGCGATCAACCTGCCGATCGGTGTGTTCGTCATCGCGGCGATTCTGACGACGATGAGCCTGACAGAGAGGACGAACACCGAAAGCCGCATCGACTGGATCTCGACGGTTCTCATCACCGCGCTCTTCTTCGGCGCAAACTTTGCGCTGCTGTCCGGACCCGACCACGGTTGGACGTCGATGCTGGTGCTGACCTCAGCCACCCTGACAGTAGCCGCTGGTGTCGCGGCATTCTGGCGGCAGCGCACACTGGGCGACGACGCAATGGTCGACCTCAGCCTCTTCCGGATTCCGACCTTCTCAGCGGTGATCTTCATCAGCTTCGCCGTCCGCGTCTTCAGCTTCGGGATCTTCCCGTTCCTCATCTTCTGGCTCAGCGGCGCTGACGGATTCAGCCCGGTGCAGACCGGCGCGGTGCTGCTCTTCCTGGCGATCCCGATGATCGTCGCCGCCGGACCCTCACTCGCCCTCGCTCGAGCCGTCTCCCTCTCTGCGACCCTGACTCTGTCCATGTCCACGATTGCCGCGGGCCTGGCCTGGGCCGCTGTCATCACCGCGCCCAACATGACTTGGACCTCGCTGATCGGCCCTCTGGTACTCATCGGCATCGGTTCGGGCCTGTCGATGCCACACATCATGGATATCGCGATGGCGGTCGCGCCCGCCCGATTGGCAGGCACAGCGACGGGTCTGGCCAACACCGCATTCCCGCTGGGTACGGCCGCCGGCATCGCCGTCTTCGGCGCGCTGATCCATGGCCGGGTCGACGCCGTGGACACCCTCCCCGAACCGGCCCGGCCACTGGCCTACGTCGCCGATTTCGACCGACTCACGCTACTTGGACAGCCTGCGGTCGAAGCGGCGCGCTCGGCCTACGCGTCGGGGCTGACGACGGTGTTCGCCGTCGCCGCAGCAGTGGCGCTGGCAGCCGCGCTCGTGTCCCTCACAGCCGTCCGGACCAAAGATTTCCCAGGCAGAGAAGCCTGACTCCAGTTACTAACTCATGTCCGCCATTCGTGGCCGAACGCAGCCGCTCGCCGGTGCGCGGCCACGGTGGCGGACCCACAGATGAATCGGGTGATCGACCATCAGTATCACGACCAACACCGACCATGACGAGGAAACGACGAGGAAACTCACGCTTCCGACGACCCCGACCCAGTACGCCTACCTCACCGGGCGAGACCCTGCGCAGCCACTCGGCGGCATCGACTGCCTGGGGTACGTCGAATTCTCCGAGAGCGGTGTAACCGGCGAGCAGCTGCAGTCCGCCGTCGACGCCGCCTCCCGGCATCCCGCCCTGCGCTCGGCCATCCCTACTCCCGACGCGCTCGTCGACATCGACCGTCCGGCTCCGACGGTGCGGGTCCACGACCTCACCGACGAGGACGACGATGGCGAGGCCGCGATGACGCAGATCCGGGAACGGATGGCGGGCATCTACTTCGACCTCGCCGACGGCCACACCTGGGAGGTCGAACTCTCCCTACTGGGCCCTGGACGCTCGGTGATCCATCTCGCGGTGGCCCTCTCGGTCGCCGATCTGGTCGGCATCACCGTGCTGTGCACCGAGATCGCCACTCACATCGCCGCGCTCCGCGCCTCCGACAGCGAACCCGAACCCGGACCCGGACCGCGCATCGACTATGCCGACGTCCGCGCCGCGCTCGACAGCAGCACGCCGCAACTTCCGAGCGTGCCCGGACACGTCCTCGCTACGCGCGTCGACGCACTCCTCGACGCGCCGACCCTCCCAGCACCCACCGCGGGGACTACCCTGCCCGATCCGAGGGTCACGCGTCTGGCCACGACGATCGACGAGCAGGCGTGGAGCAGACTGGGCGACCTCGCTGACGAACTCGGCGTCACCCGCGCCGCCATGCTCCTCGCCGTCTACGCCGAGGCGCTGCGCCGCTGGACCGACGACGAGAACCGCGACTTCATCGTCACCGTGCCCGGCCTGTCCGTGGCAGGAACCGAGAGCCACATCCTCGATCGCACCCGTATCTACGCTGCCCGATGCCTCGACCGACCCGACCGCAGCGCCGCCGAATCCTTCACCGACTCGGCCGCCGAGCTGCGCTACCGGATCGCGAAGGGAGTCGATGCGGTGGACGAGCTGCGGCACGCCGTCGCTACCGGGTCAGGCCATCGCGGTCTCGCCCCCTATGTCCTCACCTACAGCGCCGACCGTCCGGTCCTGCCCGCCACAGCAAGCGAACTCCTCGGACACCCGACGATGATCCGATCATCGACACCTCAGGTGATCATCGACTTCCAGGTCTACCGATTCGTCGCAGAGGAGGTGAGCCTGTCATTCGACGTGCGCGTCGGCGCGCTCGCCGACGGCGTCGCCGAGCAACTTTTCGTCACCACGGTCGAAGCCGTCACAGCACTCGCGGAGTGGACCCCGGAGCGGGCCCGCTCGATGAAGCTCACCGATCTGGTGACCCTGCCGACCCACGTGCGCCGGCACCGCGATCAACTGGCCGGCACCGAACAGCTGTCGCGCGGATATCTGCACGAGGATGTCCAGGCCGCAGTAGCCCGGCACCCGGACCACGTGGCACTCGTGTGCGCCGACCGGAACGACGACCGACTCACCGCAGTGCACGAGCAGTTGACCTACGGGGAAGTCGATGCGCTCGCCAAAAACCTGGCCGCCGATCTGGTCCGGCGGACCGACGCCAACGACATCGTCGCGCTCGACTTGCCGAAAGGCCCTGCCCAGATCATCGCCGCGCTCGGTGTGCTGTACGCCGGATGCGCGTATTTGCCGATGCCGGAAGGGCTTCCGGCATCGCGGCGAACAGCGATCATGGAGGCTGCACGGCCGGCCGTCGTCCTGGGTCCCGACGATGTTCCCGGTCCTGCCATTCCTGCTGTCCCGGACGAATTCGTCGTTCGCGAGGTCGGGCTGGACGATCCCGCCTACGTCATCTTCACCTCCGGTTCGACCGGCACACCCAAGGGCGTGGTGATGTCGCACGCGGCGGCCACCAACACGGTTCGTGACGTCCGCAGCCGCAACCGCATCGAAGAGGACGATGCCCTCATTCCGGTCGCAGCAATGGCCTTCGACCTCAGCGTCTTCGACGTCTTCGGCGTACTCGGCGCCGGCGGTCGCCTGATCTGCGTGGGCGACCTGGACTCTCGGGACCCGTTCACCTGGCTCCGCCTGATCGACGAGCACCAGGTGACGATCTGGAACAGCGCCCCGATGCTCGCCGAGATGCTGGCCGCGGCAGCAGGTCCGGAGACGCCGCCGCTGCCGTTGCGCCGCGTCCTGTGCTCCGGCGACCGCATCGATCGGGGGCTCTACGAAAGACTCGCAGCGATCGCCCCCGAAACGACGCTGGTGGCAATGGGCGGCGCAACCGAGGGCGGCATCTGGTCCAACGAGTTCCTCGTCGACGCCAACACCGTACTGCGGCCGGACTGGGCGTCTGTGCCGTACGGCGCGCCGCTGACCGGCCAGAGCTATCGGGTTGCCGACGCGTCCGGCCGAGACTGCGGCGCCCACGTTGTTGGTGAATTGTGGATCGGCGGGACCAGCCTGGCCAGCGGTTATCTCGGCGATCCGACGCTGACCGCCGACCGATTCGTCGAGCACGACGATCGACTCTGGTACCGAACCGGCGACCTGGGTCACTGGGACGGCGACGACGTGCTCGTAATCCACGGCCGCAACGACGCGCAGGTGAAAATCCGTGGTCACCGCATCGAACTCGGTGACGTCGAGGCGCACCTGAGGAGAGTGCCGGAGGTGGCAGACTCCGTCGTCTTCCCGTTCCGCGACAACACCGCTCTCGGTGCCGGAGTGGTCCTCACCGACGACGCATCGCGACGCATCGACGGCGAAGGCATCGTCGCGGCAGCGTCCGGCATGCTGCCCGCGCATATGGTGCCGACTCGAATCGACATCTGGGACAGCCTGCCGGTCACCGGGAACGGAAAGGTTGACCGGGCCGCGGTCGCCGCACACGCCGCCGACGCCCATCGTGTGACCGCTGATGCGGACCGGCCGACCAGCCCGGAGACCGCGCTGGTCGTCGGCGCGTTCGCAGATCTGCTGCCAGGCGATGTGAGCGAGCAGACGAACTTCTTCGCCGCGGGCGGCGAGAGTCTGGCAGCGGCCCGGCTGTGCCGCGTCCTCGCCGACGTCGGCTACGCGGTGACGGTCGCCGACGTACTCGAGGCACCCACCGCGGGTGCGCTGGCAGAGGTCCTGGCCGCCCGTGGCCCCGCAGCCACGAGCAGCAGCAGCCCGGTCACTTCCGCGGTTCCGGTTGACGACTCCGTCGCACGCTTCCCGCTCGCACCCCTGCAGCGCGCCTACGCGCTCGGCCGCGACGGCCTCGACGGTCAAGTGCGGTCCGACACCCTGTTCGCGCTCGTCCTCTCGCTCCCCGATCACCTCCGCAGCGACGACGTGCATCGAGCCGTCCAACGGCTCACCGATGCCTGGGACGGGCTCCGATGCCGGCGAATCGGCGACGGCGAGCAGGGTGTCGCCCACGCCGCCGAGGTCCCGCTCGTGCGGGTGACGACACCGCTGCGCGAGTATCTGCCGCGACACCGACCGGACAGCGTCTGCGCGGTCATCGTCTCCGACCTCGATCCGGACGAGGTGGGGCTGGCTGTCGACTACCTGGCACTGGACGCCCGCAGCCTCGTGACCTTCGCCTCGGCTGTGCTCGAGGTGGCAGACGGCGGCGAGATCCCGCCCCACGTGGATCCCGGGCTGACCGCGTTCGCTGCACACGCCCGCACCCTCCCGACCACGGCCACCGCCGGCGCACCAAAGGCCTCCGCCGACCTGCGGCTACCAGTCCACGCCGTCCCATCGGACACCACACCGTTCACCTCGCGACGCATGCTGCTGACCGATGTGGATGGGTTCAACCACACCGCTGACCGTGCCGGGGTGACCTCGAGCGTGCTCCTTCTGCACACCTTCGGTGCGGCGCTGGGTGATGCGCTGGACGCCCCCCGCGTCCCAGTTACCGTCCCGGTCTCGTACCGGCCGACGGAGAGCACCCCCGGCGCGGGTTCCGTGTAGGTGCTCGGCAACTTCACCCACCTGGAAACAGTGACTGTCGAGGCCGACGACGTCCCGGAGCGAACCGGAGCGCAACTGTGGGATCGGGTCGGCCAGGGCGCCGGAACCGCACCTGCGCCCGTCGCCGGGCGCGGTGACCACCGCATCGTTTTCACTTCGACTCTGGGGCTGGACTATTCGACGACCGATGCCGCCCTCGAGCCGGTGTGGTCGCTGACCGCGACACCCGGGGTCCTGATCGACTGCCAGGTGCTCGACCATCCGGACGGCATCGAGATCCGCTGGGATCACCCCGAATCCGTGCTCGACGAGGCGTTCCTGGACCACGCCGAGCGACGGTTCGCCGAACGGCTGGGCCTGATCACTGCGCCCTCTGAGCCCCCTGCGTCCCCTGCGCCGCCGACGAACGGGCTGCTGACCACCGACGAAGTGCTCGACGCCCTGCACCGACGCTTCGGCTCGGGGACGGCCGCCGACAGTGGGCCGAACACGACACTGTTGCGCGGTATCGCGGATCGGCATCGCTCCGGTCTGCATCCGGACGACGGCAAGCCGCGCTGGACCGCCGGTGACGTCGCCGATCTGACAGCGATCCTCGACGGATCGGCACCGGAGACCTCATTGCTCGAGCACCCACGTCTGGCTCCCGACGCCATGCTCGCCACGATGGATGCCTTCGCGTCGTTCATCGAAGACGTCACCGGTGAGATCGTCGACCGGGCCCGGACTCTGGGTCGAGAGGTGCGGGTCGTCGAACTCGGTGCTTCGATCGGCGACACGGTGAGCCGTCGGCTCGCCGCGTACGGAACGGACCACCGCTGGCAGTGCGTGGAACCGGACCGACTGCTGGCACACATCGCCCATAGACGCGGCCTGCCGGTGCGGACCGACGTGCCCGCTACGGAGGCCGACGTCGTCGTGATCGGCGCGGCGGCACACCGCGACCCCCGGATCCTTCGGCTGCTCGCCAGCGTGCCGCGCAGGGTCGACACCGTGCTCTGGGTGTGCGAGCCGACGCTCGACAGCCGAGCGATCCTGCTGTCGGCGGCGATCCTGAACCCCGGTGTGCTGGACCAGCGGGTAGACGCACCGCTCTGGCACTGGTGCTCAGCGCTGCGTGAAAAGGGATTCACCCCGGTGCGCGCCGTCGAGCAGGGCGGCCTGGTGTCCGTGCGAGCGCACGTCTGTGCGCCGACGCCACGCACACCGGAGCCCATTGTCGAACCTGTTGCGCCGCGGTCGAATGAGCCCTCGATCGACGCGACAAGGATCGCCATCGCCTGGCGCGACTGCCTGGAGCTGCCGACCGACCCCGAACCGGACACCGACTTCTTCGAGGTCGGCGGGGACTCATTGAATGGGACCCGGATGATCTCCCGGTTGACGGCCGACGGTTTCGCGGGCGCTCGGCTGGTGGATCTGTTCAACGCCCCGAAGTTCGGCGACTTCTGCGCGAGACTTCTCACCGATCCGGCGACCGACGACGGCGTCAGAGACGATGTGAACCGGTTTCCACTGACGGCAGTACAGCGCGCCTACCTGGCAGGCCGAGACCCGGAGCAGATCCTCGGGGGCAACAACGCCCACTGCTACTTCGAGCTGACTGTCGAGCACCTTGACATGGCGGCCCTGACCCGCGCGGTGGCGCTGGTCGTCGCACGTCATCCGTCGCTGCGTTCACGGGTGGTCGAGGCCTGGACAGGCGAAGTGGTCGCTGGACACGCGAACTCGGCACCGCAGTCGTGCACGGATCCGCGCGCGGCAACCGAGTCCGAGTCGATCGACCCGACCGTGCCCGGTGCGCTGCGGGTTCGCGTCGGTCCCGCAGTCGACGGCACATCCGTGGTCGGTATCGGGATGGACAACCTCTGGCTCGACGGCCAGTCGATGTTCCTCGTGCTCGACGAGCTCAGCCGCTCCTACCGCGGCGAATCCCTCGCGCCGCCGGTCGAACTCACGTTGGCCGACTACCTCGCCGACCACGTGGAACTCGTGCGGCCGACGGTGCCGGATTCGCGGCTGGCCGCAGTCGTCGCGCAGCTCCCGCCGCCGCCGAAGATCTGGGGCAGGCCATTGACCGAAGTCGTCGCGCCGCGCTTCGATCGCGTCGAGACACTCGTCCCGGCGGCTCAGTGGACCCAGATTCGACGCTGGGCGGCCAGTCGGCGAATCTCGTCGAACGCCGTCGTCCTGGCCGCCTACGCCCGCGCCATGGGTCGGTGGGCGTCGACCGACGCGCTGACGGTCAACGTCACCCAGTTCGACCGCGACCCGGGAGTGCCCTCGGCTGCGGGCATCGCCGGCGATTTCACCCGCCTGTTCCTGGCCGGAATCGACGACGTTGCGGCCGACTTCCCCGTGCTGGTCCAGACCGTGCAGAAGGCGGTGATCCAAGGGATGAGCGAGCCCGAGTACGCAACCACCGAGGTCTGCAGGCACCTGCTGGCATCCCGCGGGACACCGGTCGAGGCCCTCTTCCCGATCGTCTTCACATCGGGCCTCGGGCTGTCACCGACGGGCCGCGCCGACATCGAACAGCATCTGCTCGGACGGCTGGAACGCGTGCGATCGCAGACCCCGCAGGTCGCGCTCGACCTGCAGGTCACCGAGAGCAGCGCGGGACTGCGCCTGACGGCCGATTTCGTCACCGAACTGTTCCTCGCCAACGATGTCCGTGGTTGCCTCGACGAACTGACCGCTACTCTGCGCGACTGCCGTGTCGACGACGCGTCCCCAGTCGCCGATGAATCCGGGATCGCCGAACGAGTCGCGCGCGCCTGGTCGTCGACTCTCGGGGTACCGGACGTCGTCTCCGATACGAACTTCTTCACTTCCGGCGGTGACTCGCTCAAGGCCACCGCACTGATGCGACGCCTCACCGAGGACGGCGTCGACGGTCTCTCGCTGCGCACACTTCTGGAGAACCCTCGGTTCGGCGACTTCGTCGACTCGATGTCGCCGAAATCGGTCACGCCCGCCGGATCATTCGCGACATTCGAGGAGGGCGTCCTGTGATGATCGACCATCTTCATCGACGACTCACCGCCGCGGGCATCGAACTGTGGCGCGATTCCGGACGGCTGCACTACCGGGCGCCGCATGGGGCGTTGACGGACGAATTCCGGGCGGCGATCCTAGCCAACCGCGATGCACTGCTCGCCGATCTGTCGCGAGAGAGCTTCCCTCTCACCGAAATCCAGGCCGGGTACCTGGTAGGCCGGACCGCGGCGTACGCAGACGGCGGAGTCGGCTGTCAGGGCTACCACCAATTCGACCTGGATCTGACCGCGGCCGGAGTCTCGGCCGCCGACCGCGCCAGCGCGGTCCGTGCGGCGTGGGGCCAGGTGGTCGATGCACATCCCATGCTGCGGATGCGCATCGACCCGGATCGCTTCGAACAGTGGGTGGACGCGACGTTGGACGTGCCCCTGGAGGTGACCGAGTACCCCGACCAGGCAGCGGCCGACCAGGCCGGCGCCCAGCTCGGAGACCGCCTGGTGTGGCACGTCTACGACCCGTCCGAGGATCGACCGCTGCTCGACGCCGCCGTAGTGCTCGGCGAGAATACCGCCGTGCTGCACCTGTCGGTAGATCTGCTCGTCACCGACTACGTCGGGATCCGGACCATCCTCGACGACTTCGACCGCGCTCTGGGCGGCGGGGCCGTCCGCCGGCCGGCAGCCACCTTCAGGGAGTATCTGCAGGCAGACCGCCGCCATCGCGCGACGTGCGAGTATCGGGCGCTGCGACGGAGCGCCGAGGAATACTGGTCACGCCGAATCCTCGAGATGCCCGCGCCCCTGCGCTTTCCGCCCGCACCGACACAAGACGCGGTGCCCGATCGCCACATCTCACCGAGCTATTCACGACGCTCGCAGCGACTATCCTCCGGCGAATGGGAACGCCTGTGCGCGAACGCCGCCGAGCTCGAAGCGACGCCCGTCGCGCTGATCCTGGCCGAGCTCGGCGCGGTGGCGGCCGCGCACTCACCGAACGCTGCGGCGACCGTGATGATGACGAGGGTCGACCGCCGGCCGATCGTCGCCGACGTCGAGCGGATCGTCGGCGACTTCACTTCCACCCTCGTGGTGAGCCTGCCGTCGGGAAATGATCGGGACGCGGCCGTCCGCGCCGTCCGCGACGACGTCTTCGCAGGGTTGGAGTATGCCGCGTTCTCCGGGATGGAGGTGGCGCGCCGGTTGGCCGACGATGCTCGCACCGAGACCGTGATGCCCGTGGTGGTCACCTATACCGTCGACGCCGCCGGCTCGCGGGCCCCGCGTTACCTGACTCCGCGCGCCGGAACCGGACGCAGCCGGACCCCGCAGGTTCTACTCGACATCCAAATCACCCCGCTGCCCGACGGCGTGGCTATCGACTGGGACTCGCGCGACGACGGTTTCGACCCCGACGTGCTCGACGCCGCGTTCATCGACTTCGTCGCGCGGCTGCGTCGTGCGGCGGAGACCGGCGAACCCGATGTCGAGACCGCGCTCGCGGCCGCCCACGCGCGACTCGCCCCGACCGGCCGAGCGGTCGCGGAGTTGGCCGCTGACAGCGAACAGACGGTCCGGCAGATAGTGGCCTGGCATCTCGCCCGCGCCGGGATGGACCGACCTCTGCCAGTGGAGGAAGTGGCCCGACGCCTCGGCGCCGCACGGCACACGCCGCTGGTGCGGCGGTGGATCGACGAGCTCACCGCCACAGGCATGGTCGCTCACGGTGACCACGGCATCTACCTGACCGCGCCGCCGGTGCCGCTCGACGAGAGCTTCGAGCAGTGGCGACACATCCGTAGACGGGCAGCCGACATCGACTACGGCGACCGCCAGCTCGCGTACGTGGAAGATTGTCTGCGTTCCCTGGAGGGCCTGCTGAACGGCAGCGTCGATCCGCTCGCGCTGCTCTTTCCCGACGGCGAGTTCGACGTCGCGCGCGCCGCGTACGACGACAACCTGGTCGCCCGCTACCTCAACGGACTCTGTGCGGCCGGTATCCGCGCCGCCGCGGAATCTGCTCGGTCTCCCCTGCGAATCCTGGAAGTAGGCGGCGGGGTGGGCGGCACCACCCGGACCGTGCTCGCCGAGCTGGCCGGGTACCACGTCGACTATTTGTTCACCGACGTCTCCCGCTTCTTCCTCGACGCCGCGGCTCGGCAATGGCCGCAGATCCGCACCGCCATGTTCGACGTGAACGACGACGCGGGCCCTCCCGGCGAGACCGGCGAGGGCTTCGACGTAATCCTGTGCGCCAATGTGCTGCACAACGCACGCGACATTCCGGCCGCCCTCGACCGGCTCCGCCGACTCCTGCGCCCGGGCGGCGCGCTGGCCATCATCGACTCCACGGCACCGTCGGCGGCACTGATGGCGACTATGGAGTTCAAAGACGGCCTGGAAGACAGTCGCGACGTCCGCGCCGAATCGGGGTCACCCTTCTTGCTGCTGCCTCAATGGCGCGAGGTCCTCGCCGGCGATGCGGTGATCGCCTATCCGCCGACCGGTCACGCCTTGGAGACCGCCGGCCAGCATCTGTTCTGGGTTGCCGGGAACACGTCGCCGTCACCCGACGCGTTGCGGCAGGTCGCCCAGATCTGGTCTGAGGTGCTCGACGTGCCCGTCGACCAACTGCGGCCCGACTCCGACTTCGTGGAGCTCGGCGGCGACTCGCTCCTGTTGGCGCGATGCGTCGGACGGTTGCGTCGGGAACTGGACTGGGCCGAGCCCTCGGCATGGGACCGGGTGTATCGCCGGATCGTGGCAGACCCCACCGTCGCGGGTTGCGTGGCAGCCCTCACCGGCCGGTTCGCGGGCGAGACGCCGAACGCCGACCGACCCGACACCGAACCAGCTCGCCTGAACGCGCCGCAGTGGGTCGCAGTCGCCGAACCGACGCCGGCCGCTGCGCCCGCCGACGTGCGACTGATCGAACTCGTGGCGCCGACCGTCTCTTCGGCGACGCCGATCGTGCTCGTCCACGACGGTTCCGGCGGGCTGGGACCGTACCGGGAGCTCATCGGTGAGCTCGCCGCGCACGTCGACGGCGGGGTCTACGGCATCGAACGCTCGCCAGGCGACGGCTATCTCGATATCCCCGTCGAGCAGCTCTTCACCGTCCTGCAACGAAGCTACGCGAGGTCCCTGCTGAATCTCGGTCCCTCGTCGTTCCACCTGGTCGGATTCTGTATGGGGGGACTCATCGCCGCGGGGACGGCAACGCTGCTCGAGTCGCACGGCGTCACCGCGGCCGTCACCGTAATCAGTTCCTACCGCATCCCGTTCCGGCTGGCCGACGAAGTGCTCACCGATTACGCCTTCGCCAAAGCCCTCGGATGGCATCCCGCCGACTTCGGGATCGTCGTCGACGACGATCAGGTCGGGCAGACGCTCACCGCCATCCGGGCCGCAGGTCACCGAACGATCGACGCCACGGTGGTCGCCGACCACGCTCCCGAGGGCTTGACCGATGCGCTACGAGCAGCGCCGCCGACGGTTGCCGATCGCGTCCGTAGCGCGCTCGGCACCGATGGACGCGACGGGATCACCGACGACGTCCTGCTCGGCATGCGCGAGACCTTTGTGCACAGCGTCGCCGCGGTCGCGGCCTGGCGTCAGCCGGTGATGCTGACTCCGGCGACCTTCCTTCGACAGGAGAAACCGATGAGCTATCTACCGTCCCTCGGTGAGGACATGTCCGCGTTCTGGCGGTCGCACTGCGTCGGCGGCCTCGGTGTCATCGACGTCGCAGGCGATCATTTCACCTGTCTTACCGGTGAAAACGCACAGAACGTCGCGCAACTGCTGGCCGAGCTGACGCCGCTCGGATGCGAACGGGAGGTCCGGTGAAGATCATCGTCTTCGGGGCCGGCGGAACCGTCGGCCGCGCGGCCGCGGAATGCCTGAACTCCCGGCTTGGCTCGGGTGACGAACTGGTCCTCGTCACCCGCGGTGGGCCGCCGGAAATCGACACCGCGGATGGACCGAGGATCACCGTCCGCGATCTGCGCCTGCCGTTGGCGGAGTGGCCGGCCGACTTCGACGACGCCGATGCGGTCCTCTCCTGTGCCGGACCGTCGTACCGGTTCACCGAGGAACTCGCTCTCCTGTGCAACACCCACGGCGTCGCCTACGTGGACGTCGGCGGCGACCGACCGTGCCTGGACGTACTCGGCGGCCGTGAGCCGACTGTGCCGATCCTGCTCGGTGCCGGGGTGCAACCGGGGCTGCTGGCGTGGCTGATCAGTGAGGTCGCCGAACCCGGTGCCGACGTGCTGGCACTGTGCGGCGGCGCGCAGCCGTTGTCCGAGGCCGCGATCGTCGAGTACGCCCACAGCGTGACCGATCCGGACGGCTGGCCGGGCCGCGCCTGGGTCGACGGCGCACCGGTCGCAGACACGTCTCCGCCGCCGGTGCCGCCGACCCCGTCGGCGACCGTGCACCTGCACCTGGACGCCGAGTCCGCGGACACCGCCGCGCGCATCGGACCGGCCCGATTGCGCTGTTTCAATGTTGTCGATGCGCCGACCACCGCCGACGCGATCAGCCGTCTCGTCTCCGGCGAGACCTCCGTCGACGAGGTACTCGCCGCCGCCCGCGACGACGAACGCAATCGCGACGCCGAGCCCTATTTCACCATCACGGTGACCGGTCGCGGCCGAGTCGGGACCCGCCGTGCCCGTATCACTGTCACCGACAGCTACGCCCTCTCCGGGGCCATCGCCGCCGCCACCGTGATCGCCGCCCCGGCAGAATCTGCCGGTGCACGCTGGGCATCGGCGAGTGCGGCCGCCGAGACCTGGTCCGAATTGGTCGACGTCGACACCACCGAGACGGTTGAATCCATCGTGATCGGCGGCACCTTCGGTCGCGTCTACGCCCAAGCCCTGGCCGACGAACAGAGCCCGATCACCCTGACCGGTGTCGGCGGCGTCGGCGGTCCGCGATCGACCGACCTCGCTGACGCACTCGGCGTCCCGGCGCTTCACGGCACCGTCTCCGGAGTCGACGCCGCGGTGGTAGCGGTCCGCAGCGAGATCGTCGGCGGGTCTGGCGATGCCGTGGTCGATGACCTCCTCGCGGCAGGCGTGTCGGTCCTCCAGGAGCATCCGGTCGACGCGCAGGCGATCGGGCGGCATCTGCGGGTCGCCGCCGAACACGGGATCAGATATGCGCCGACCGGCTTCTACGAGCACCTGCCGACCAGCCGCCGCTGGATCCGGGCGATGCAGCGACTTCGCGAACGCGGCGACGTCGCGCATCTGTCAGTCCGGACCAGCATGCAGGTCCTCGAACGCGCGCTGCTCATCCTCGCCGACGGCCTCACCGCAATCCCGCTCGAACCGGGACGGATCGTCGAGGTCCGACCGGGCGCATTCCTGATCTCCGCGGACTGGGGCGGGGTCGCGGTCGATATCGCGGTGAACAATCGACGCGACCCCGACGATCCGGACGCCAACAGCCATCCGCTGTTCTCGGCGGCCGCCGTCACCGGCGACGGCGAACTGTCCTGGCCGCACATCCACGCGCCGCTCCGGTGGACGCCGCATCCGGGGTGTGCCGTCGACGGTAGTGCGCCTCCACTCGACCTCATCGACGACGAAGATCCGGCCGAGGTGGACGCCACCCAGTTGTGGGCGAGCGCCGTCCACGTATCGGTCCGATCCGTACTGGAGACCGGCACGACGCTCACCCCGGTCTCCCAACGACATCTGGCGGTCGTGGACTGGTGGCAGCAGCTGTGCGCGCGGGCACCCCTGCCGGAACTGATCGGCACCCTCCAGTGAGCGCCCGCACGATCTGGACGCTGCTGGCTCCGGTGCGAGGGCGGATAGTGGCGGCCCTGGTGGTCCAGGTAATCGCGTCTCTGCTGTCGGTCGTGCCGTTCTGGGCGCTTGCGATCCTTATCGATCGGGCACTGTCGGGCCGCGTCGACGACCTGACCGCTCCGCTCATCGCCTTCGTCACCGGCCTGGGCCTGTCCGCCGGGCTCGGCGCGCTGGCCCTGTTCATCTCCCACCTCGCCGATGTGGAACTCCAAGCCGAGCTGCAGCTGACGCTCGCCGATCGGATCGGTCGCCTCCCGCTCGAATGGTCCGCCGACCGTTCCAGCGGCAGCATCCGGCAGTTGTTGAACGACGACGTGAAAAGCCTGCACCACTTGGTCGCCCACGTACTGGTGGAGATCGTTGCCGGCGTGCTCACCCCGATCACGGGTCTGGTCTTCTGCTACGCGCTGGACTGGCGACTCGGGCTCGCCGCCACCGCACCGATGGTCCTCTACGCGCTGCTCTTCTCCGCACTCGCCGGGAAGGAGACGAAGACCGGAATGGCCGCGATCAACGACGCGCTCCACACCGTCTCGAACGCGATCGTCGAATACGTCAACGGCATCTCGGTCCTCAAGGTCTTCACCCGCGACGCTCAGGGATTCCGTCGTTTCACCGGGGCCTCCGAGCACTTCCGTCACACATTCCGCGCCATCGCCGAACCGCAGATCCGCGCCCAGTCGATCGCGGTCAGCGCGCTGTCCGCGCCGGTCGTCGCCGCCACAGTGCTGGGGGTGGGCATCTGGTCCCACCACCGCGGGTGGTCGTCGCCCGGCGAGCTGGTCGTCGTCACGACAGTCGCAATGCTGGTCCCGGTCGGCATCTCCACCGTCGCACTCAGCACCCAGGCACGCCGTACCGCGCAAGAAGCTGCTCAGCGCATCGCCGACGTGCTGCGGGAACCGGTCCGTGCCGTCGCCGAACCGGCCGCGGAACCGATGGACGGTTCCTTCGAGCTCGTCGGTGTCAGTTACGCCTATCCGGACGGGCCGGAGGTCCTGCACGACGTCACGCTCTCGATCCCGGACGGGGCGACCGTTGCACTGGTCGGTCCCAGTGGTTCGGGCAAGTCCACGCTGGCCGCGCTGATGGCCGGTCTGCGCGAACCCACCGGCGGAACCATCGCCATCGGCGGCGTCGACCGTCGACGAATCCCGGAGATGCGGATGCGACAACACCTGACTGCAATGCTGCAGGACTCGACGCTGCTGCGGCTGTCCATTCACGACAACATCGCGCTCGCCGCACCCGGCACCACTCGCGCCGAGGTGGAAGACGTCATCCGGGCTGTCGGCATGTACGACCGGATCGTCGCAACTCCCCACGGATTCGACTCGATCGCGGGTGTGGACACCTACCTCTCCGGTGGCGAAGCCCAGCGGATCGTCGCGGCTCGGTCGATCCTGGCGGGCAGCGCAATCCTCGTTCTCGACGAGGCGACGTCTGCGGCCGACCCCGAAGCGGAGCACCGCGTCCAGCAGGCCGTCGACCGTGCCGTCGTCGGGCAGACCCTCATCATGGTCACGCACCGATTGGCGACCGCCACCGGCGCCGACCTGATCGTCGTTCTCGAGGACGGCCGCATTGTCGAGACCGGACGGCATCACGATCTCCTCGCCGCCGACGGGCTCTATCGCCGGATGTGGTCGTCGGCCGTCGTCGGAGCGGACCGATGATCCGGGCGCTGATCCGTCTCTCCGGGCCGGAGGGGCGCGGACCGATCCGTCGGACATTGCTGCTCGCGGTTCTCGCCGGAGCCTCGCACGGGCTGGCGGTGGCGCTGATGGTCCCGGTCCTGCAGTCGTTGCTGGGTTCCGAGCAGCATCTCGTCCACTGGTTCGGTGCGCTGGTCGCCGCGTGCGCGCTGCACGCCGTCGGGCTGGCGGCGGCGACCATCGCCGCCTTCGGGTCGTCGCTGCAGGTCATCGAGTCGATGCACACACGGCTGGGTCGTCGACTGATCGCACTACCGGTCGGCTGGTTCTCGGCGAACAGCGCTGGACGCGCCTCCGACCTGGCGGTGCGCGGCACCCTGTTCGTAGCGCAGACCTCGATGGACGTGATGGTCCCGATGATCGTCAACGTGACGTCGCCGATTGTGCTGGTGGTCGTCGTGACCGCCATCGACTGGCGGACCGGGCTGGCGTTGACGGTCGGCGGCTTAGCCATCGCGGCGGTCGCGCGCTGGGCCTCGTCACGCGACACCCGCAGCGAAGTTGCGCTCGCGCGAGTGGCTGCCGAGACCGACTCGCGGGTGCTGGAGTTCGCGAGCCACCAGGCAGAGCTGCGGGCCGCCGGTGTCGCCGGCCGCGAGTACGCGCCGCTGCGCGCGGCGATCGAGGAACGACGTCGCGCCGCCCGAGCTACACAGTGGGGTTCGGTGCTCGGGATGGTCGCGCAGAGCACCGCGGTCCAGACGACTTTCGGGGTGGTGGTCGCGCTGTCGCTGTGGAGGCTGACCGGCGCCGACGGCGGCCAGGTAGTCACCGCCGTCGCCCTGGTGGCGGCCATCACACAGGTGGTCGGTCCACTGCGGGTGATCGCGTCGATGAACACCGCACTACGCGCCTCCACGGAGAAGATCTCGCAGATCTCCGAACTTCTGGAGACGCCACCGCTGCCCGAACCGGACCGGCCCGCGTCGCCGTCCACGTCCACCGAGGTCGTCTTCGACGACGTGAGCTTCGGCTACGACCGTGACGATCCGGTTCTGAAGCGATTGTCAGCGGTACTGCCCGACCGGCGGGTGACGGCCGTCGTCGGACCGTCCGGATCAGGCAAGACCACGTGTGTCAGGCTCATTGCCCGACTCTGGGACGTCGACTCGGGCGCGGTGCGTATCGGTGGCGTCGACGTGCGGGACCTGCAAACCCCCGACCTCTACAGCTCGTTGTCGCTGATCTTCCAAGACGTCTACCTGTTCGACGACACCCTGCTCGCCAACGTGGTCATCGGCGATCCCGACGCCGACCGCGACCGCGTCGAATGGGCCGCATCCGTGGCACGACTGACCGAGGTCGTCGATCGTCTGCCGCTTGGGTGGGAGACCCCGCTGGGAGAAAACGGGGCACGCCTGTCGGGCGGTGAGCAACAGCGGGTAGCTGTCGCCCGCGCCCTGCTACGGCGGTCCCCGCTCGTGCTCTGCGATGAGCCGACCAGCGCTGTCGACCTGCCCACCAACCTGGCCATCACCGAGGGCCTGATGACGCTCGCGGAGTCGGCGACGGTGGTGATCGTCGCCCACCAACTCGAGACGGTCCGGAACGCCGATCACGTGCTGGTGATCGAAGACGGCGTCGTCGTCCAGTCCGGCAATCACACCACGTTGATGGCCGACGACGGCGCCTACCGCCGTCTGTTCGCCGACCGCACCGCCGCCGAACAGTGGCGACCCGGAGCCTCGTTCGCGGCCTCCGGAACGACCGAGAGGAACGAACTGTGAGCACCAATCCCATCGAGACGGAATCACCCGTCGACGGGACCGCCGCGCCAATGACCACTGCCCGCGATCTGATCTCCGTCGGGGTGTTCGCAGCCCTGTATACAGCGATCGTCTTCGCGTTCAACTTCCTCGGATTCCTCAGCCCGATAGCGATGGTGATCGGACTGTGGTGCGGCCTGGTGGCGGGCGGGATTCCGTTCATGCTGTTCCTCACCCGGGTTCACCGGCCCGGCATGATCATTCTGCTCACCGGACTGTTCGGGGCCATGCTGCTGCTGACTGGGCATCCCCTCGTCGCAATCGGCTGGCTTCTGATCCTGGCCGCCGTCGCCGAGGTGATCATGTGGGCAGGACGCTACCGCTCGCGGGCCGCGGCCGTCGCGGCATACACCGTGTTCTCGATGTGGGCTGCGGGACAGCTCTTTCCGCTGTTCTACGACCGGACCGGCTACCTCGAGGGCGCGGGTATGCAGGAGATGAGCGCCGACTACATCGACGCGCTCGACAGACTGCTGTCGGTTCCGGTGCTGATCGGCGTCGAGCTGGCTACCATTCCATTCGGACTGATAGGCGCGCTGCTCGGGCTGCGGATGCTCGACAAGCACTTCTCCCGGGCCGGACTGTCGTGAGGCTGGATCCGCGGACCAAGATAATCCTTGTCGTCGTGTCGAGCCTGTTGCTGTTCGCGCCCGGCGGCTCGGTGTGGACACCGGCGGTGTTGATTCTCGGATGCGCTCTGGCGCTGTCGGTCCGCGCGTGGCGTCGCGCGGTAACTCTGATCGTCGTCGCCGCGGCGCTCGGCACCATCGCCTACGGGCTGCCCGCGGTCACCGACTCGGTTGCCGCAGGCGCGGTGGCCGTCCTCGCAGCGTTCGCCCTCCGGTTGGCGGTACTGGGTGGCGTCGTCGCACATCTGTTGTCCACCACAGATATCGGTGATTTCACGGCTGCACTGCGGGCCGCGCGGATACCGAAGATCATCCTGGTGCCCGCGACCGTGATGCTGCGCTTCTTTCCGATCGTGGCCGACGAGACCCGCGCGGTGTGGACTGCGATGCGCCTGCGGCGTCTGACCGGACCTGGCCAGGTACTGAGACATCCGGTGCTCGTCATCGAACAGCTCGTCGTCCCCACGATCGCGTCGAGTCTGCGAATCGCCGACGACCTGACGGCGTCTGGACTCGTCCGCGGTCTGATGGACACCGGGCCCACCACCACCTTCCGCCCTCCGCGGCTCACCACCGTCGATGGCGGCGTCCTGGTTCTCGCCGCACTCCTGTTCTACTGCAGCTTCGTCACTGTAGGGGCGATGTCATGAACGGGTCAGCGATGATCGACGTCCGAGATCTGAGTTGGAGCTTCCGCGCCGCCGATCGTGCGAGCCTGCGCGGCGTAGACCTGACGGTGCCGCAGGGCCAGACTCTTGTCCTGTGCGGAGCCAGCGGCTGCGGCAAAAGCACCCTGCTGCGAGCGTGCAGTGGATTGGTTCCACACCTGCACGACGGGCGCATGTCCGGGGCGGTTCGCACCGCCGGCCTCGATGTCGCGACCATCGGGTTCGAGGGTCTGGGTCGTCGTATCGGGATGGTGTCTCAGCACCCGCGACGGCAATTCTTCGCCGATACCGTCATCGATGAGCTCGTCTTCGCTTCGGAGAACTTCGGTATCCAACCCTCGCAGATCGCCGCGAACCTCGACACCGTAGTGAAGCAGCTGTCGTTGGCGCCGTTGCTGCATCGTCGGCTGTCGACGCTCTCCGGAGGCCAGCAGCAGCGGGTGGCGATCGCGGCCGCGCTGGTTCACCAGCCTGACCTACTACTCCTCGACGAGCCCACCTCGAATCTGTCGGCGTCCGCAGTCAGCGAGGTAGTCGATGCCCTAGCCGCCGTCAAGGCCACCGGCACCACGATGGTGATCGCCGAGCACCGGCTGCATACCGTCGCCGCGATCGCCGACCGTCTCATGGTGATCTCCGACGGGGTCGTAGAACGGGAGTGGGACCCTTTTCTCCCAACGGCGATCCACGACGGTGAGTTGGCTGCACACGGTGTGCGGTCGCTGTCGGTGTCGGCTCCGACGATTCCGTCGGCCGTGGCATGGGGTGCCGGAGTCACCGGATCTACGGGCTCCGTGTCCGAACCACGGCCGGGCGTGAACGTCCGGGATCTGACCTGCACCGCCGACGGCAGGACAGTCCTCGACATCGAGTACGCGGAGTTTCCGCGGGGTGCGGTGACCGCGGTGGTCGGCGATAACGGGGTGGGCAAATCGACGCTGCTGCGGGTCCTTGCCGGACTTCAGCGTCACCGTGGCCGAGTCGGTCTGGATGGTGTTGCGGTGTCACGCCGTCAACGGCGAGCGCTGACCGCGATGGTCCATCAGGACGCCAGTCGTCAGTTGTTCTTCGCATCCGTCGCGAGCGAGGTAGCCGAGTTCGCGGCGGGGATCTCCCCGGAGTCGGTGGCCGACGTCCTCGACCGATTCGGACTGGGCTCCATGGCAGATCGGCATCCGCTGGCCCTGTCGGGTGGCCAGCAGCAGCGTCTGGTGATGGCCGCGACCAGCTCGAGCGACCGTGACGTGCTCCTCTTCGATGAACCCAGCTCCGGGGTGGACCGACGAAACCTGGACGCGCTGGTCCACGTGATGGTCGAAGCCGCGCGACGAGGCGCCGTCGTCATCCTGGTGACACACGACGACGACCTGCTGGCTCGGGCTGCCGACCGTCGACTGGAGCTGACGGCACCCCCGGCTGACTGAGACGCCGAAAGGTCAATCACAGCCGGGTGTGCAGCAGTTCGGATCCAGCACCAAGCGAAGTGCGTCGAGGCTTTCGGCGCGCGCGCTGTAGAAGACGTTCATCCCTCTTCGCACGGAAGCCACCATGCCCGCCTTCTTGAGCTGCCCAAGATGGTGACTGACCGTCGATTCGCGCAAGCTCACACCGGCCGCAAGGTCGCAGGTACAGGCCTCACCGCCGTCAGCGGCCAGCAGCATCGACATCAACCTGATCCGAACCGGGTCGGCCAACGCCTTCAACCGCAAAGCAATCTCCAGAGCCGCCTCGTCTGACACCACCCCCGCAGACACGGGGGAACAACAGATCGGCGAGTTCATATCCACTACCGGCAGCGTCTTGGGCATACCCCGATAGTACCCACTTCTTGACATATGTCGAAAAGGTGCCATTCTGAATCTGTCAGCAATTCGATATATGTCACACAGGAGCAGTCATGTCACGCACTCAACTTGCACTGAACGTCGACAACCTGGACGAGTCGGTCGAGTTCTACTCGAAGCTGTTCGGCACCCAACCGGCCAAGCTCAAGCCCGGCTACGCCAACTTCGCGATTGCCGAGCCACCCCTGAAGCTGGTGTTGCTGGAGAACCCCGGCAAGGGCGGATCGATCAACCACCTAGGCGTCGAGGTGGAATCCAGCGAAAAGGTCCACAGCGAAATCGCGCGCCTGACCGGCGAGGGCCTGTTCACGGACGAAGAGATCGGCGCCACCTGCTGCTTCGCCACCCAGGACAAGGTGTGGGTCACCGGCCCGGCCGGCGAGAAGTGGGAGGTCTACACCGTGCTGGCCGACTCCGACACCTTCGGTTCCAGCCCGAGGCACCGCGACTCGGACGATACCGAGTCCGGTACATGCTGCGGAACGTCCAACGTCGACGAGAAGGCGTCGGCAACATCCTGCTGCTGAAGATTCATCGCCCCGAGGTCCTGCGTCCGATTCGGACACAGGACCTCGGGCGCATCGAAGCCAAGTCGCACCGCCTCCAGTTGGTGAGGTAGTTTTCGATGTTGTGAGGAATCCGAAGAACGCACGGAAGTCGGCATTCACGCCGGTCCTGTGGGTTCTTCCGCATCAGGGCACGAATGGGTACATCTCCACGTGGGGTGCCGTTCTCGCGGGGTACCCCCCGCGGCGGGACTGACCGACACCGTCCCCAATTCCTCGAATCGCCGCTCGACTCCGTGCCGGTCGCTTCGAGAAGATTGTGCCCCTCGAAAGGAAGCCCGCACCATGCCGCATGATGCACCCACCTCTGCATCCCAAGGCGAGCCAACCACCCCATTGTTCCGGCGAGGGTCGTGGTCGGAGGCCCAGCGCATCTCGACGTTGCTCCGCAAGGAGACCGTCGGGGGCGCACTTCTTCTCGTGGCCACCGTGATCGCGTTGGTCTGGGCGAACTCCCCGTGGTCGGCAAGCTACGACGCGCTGATGGACCTTCGCGTGGGCCCGGCCGCCCTGCACCTCGACCTGACACTGGCGACCTGGGCGGCGGACGGCCTTCTCGCGATCTTCTTCTTCGTCGTCGGCCTCGAACTCAAACGCGAGTTCATCGCCGGTGACCTTCGAGACCCTGCGCGCGCCGCACTCCCGATCGCCGCTGCCGTCGGCGGTATGGCGGTGCCTGCACTGATCTTTACCGCGATCAACCTCCGCACCGGGGACGGCGCACTGAACGGCTGGGCCATCCCCACCGCCACCGATATTGCCTTCGCAGTGGCCGTTCTTGCGGTGGTCAGCACCCACCTCCCATCGGCCCTGCGTACGTTTCTACTGACTCTTGCCGTCGTCGATGATCTGCTGGCCGTCACGGTGATCGCTGTCTTCTACACGTCCGATATCAACTTCGTCGCGCTTGCCCTGACACTCATTCCACTGGCGCTGTTCACGGTTGCAGTCCAGTTCCGCATCCGTTCTTGGTGGATCTTGATACCGCTCGCCGTGGTCACGTGGGTGCTGATGCACGAATCGGGAATACATGCCACCGTCGCCGGTGTCCTCCTCGGCTTCGCCGTTCCGGTCCTGCGGAGCAAGGCTGCGGGCGGGCCCGACGCAGGGCCGGGGTTGGCCGAACACTTCGAACACCGCATCCGCCCGTTGTCAGCCGGCGTCGCAGTGCCAATTTTCGCGTTCTGTGCTGCCGGTGTCACTGTCGGTGGATTCAGTGGGCTGGTCGACGCGCTCAGCGACCGTATCGCCTTGGGAATCATCGCCGGTTTGGTGGTCGGCAAGGCGGTGGGCATTCTCGGCACCACGTTCCTGGTCTCCAAGTTCACCCGGGCCAGACTCGGCGGCGGCCTGCGATGGGTCGACGTACTCGGCGTTTCACTGCTCGGTGGAATCGGCTTCACAGTGTCACTTCTGCTCGGTGACCTCGCCTTCGGCGTCGGCACCGAGCGCGACGATCACGTCAAGGTCGGCGTCCTCACCGGCTCGGTCATTGCAGCGACCATTGCCGCAATCGTTCTGCGCGCACGCAATCGGGTGTACCGCCAGATCGAGCGAGACGAAACAGTCGACGACAACGACGATGGTATTCCCGATGTGTATCAGCGCGACGTGTAGTGGCTGACTCGCCCTGAACCGGCGCGGGATCTTCAGCGAGTGACGGTTTGCGACGTGAGTTCGGCGATCAGAGCTTCGACCTTCGTCTTGATCTCGTCGCGGATCGGCCGCACGGACTCGATGCCCTGACCAGCTGGATCCTCGAGCACCCAGTCGCGGTAGCTCTTGCCGGGGAAGATCGGGCAGGTATCGCCGCACCCCATGGTGATGACCACATCGGAAGCCTCGACCGCGTCGACGGTAAGGATCTTCGGAGACTGATCCGAAATGTCGATCCCCAACTCGTTCATGGCTTCGACGGCTGCAGAATTGATGGTCTCGGCCGGAGCGGAACCTGCGGAACGGACCTCGATCCGATCCCCCGCAAGGCGGGCGAGGAATCCAGCGGCCATCTGAGAACGACCCGCGTTGTGGACACAGACGAACAACACACTCGGCTTCGTGGACATGCAGAGGCCTTTCTTCAGGCGCGGTCGGATTAGGCGGCGGACTCAGCGGATTGAGTGAATCGTTTGCGGAGCGCCAGGGACACGTACACGAGGCCGACCAGGACCGGCACCTCGATGAGCGGCCCCACCACACCGGCCAAAGCCTGCCCGGACGTGACGCCATAGGTGGCGATCGCAACGGCGATGGCGAGTTCGAAGTTGTTGCCCGCAGCGGTGAACGCGAGCGTGGTGGTGCGCTCGTAGCCGAGGCCCATCGCGGCACCGAGGGCATAGCCGCCACCCCACATGATCGCAAAGTACGCCAGCAACGGGATCGCGATCCGCACGACGTCGATAGGTTGCGACGTGATCTGCTCACCCTGCAGGGCAAAGAGAATCACGATCGTGAACAGCAAACCGTACAGAGCCCACGGCCCGATCTTCGGGATGAACGTGCTCTCGTACCAGGCGCGGCCCTTGGCCTTCTCACCGAAGTGACGGGTGAGGAAGCCCGCGAGCAACGGGATGCCGAGGAAGATGAGCACCGACTTCGCGATCTGCCACGGCGACGCCTCGAAGGTGGTCTGTTCCAGCCCCAACCAGCCCGGCAGGACCGAGAGGTAGAACCAGCCCAGGACGGCGAACATGATCACCTGGAACACGGAGTTGATCGCCACCAGCACTGCGGCGGCCTCGCGGTCGCCACAGGCCAGGTCGTTCCAGATGATGACCATCGCGATGCAGCGGGCAAGCCCGACGATGATCAGTCCGGTGCGGTATTCGGGCAGGTCCGGAAGCAGCAGCCAGGCGAGCGCGAACATCAGTGCCGGTCCGAGGACCCAGTTCAGCACCAGTGAGCCGAGGAGAAGTTTGCGGTCTCCGGTGACGGTGTCGAGTCGGTCGTAGCGCACCTTCGCCAAGACCGGGTACATCATGATCAGCAGGCCGAGTGCGATCGGCAGCGAGATTCCGTCGATCTCGACGGCGCCGAGGGCATCGCCGAGTCCGGGGATCATCCGGCCGAGCAGGAGGCCGGCGATCATGGCGATGCCGATCCAGACCGGCAGGAACCGGTCCAGGGTGGAGAGTTTGCCGACGACGGCCGGATGTTCGGTGGTGGTTGCCTCGCTCATGCGGACACCTCCGACGCGCACGTCTCGGACGGCACCGTCGGCTCACCTTCGGTCAGCAATACTGCCGACAGTTGCTGCAGTGCGGACGGGTTCACCCAGTAGTACACCCAGCTTCCGCGCCGTTCGCAGCCGAGCAGACCGGCGGCGCGCAGCACCTTCAGGTGGTGCGAGATCGTCGGCTGGGACAGGTCGAACGTGTCGGAGATGTCGCACACGCAGGCCTCGCCGCCCTCATGGCTGGCCACCAGACTCAGCAGCCGGAGACGAACGGGGTCGCCGAGAGCTTTGAACATGCGGGCCAGGTCACCGGCCCAGTCTTCGGTCAGGGGTTCGCGCACCAGCGGAGAACAGCACGCCTCTTCAGGCGGTGGATTCGACATGCATCGATATTGACAGGCGTCGAATCGAGGCGCAAACCGAGCCGCCCGATCCGAAGTCCTAGTCGACGACCGCGCTGCGCCGCTCGAGTATCACGGTGTCTCGCCACACCCCGTCGAGTTGAGCGATGCGCTCGCGGGTGCCGATGGTGCGGAAGCCTGCCGCACGGTGCACGGCAACCGACGCACGATTCTCGGGAAAGATCGATGTCTGCAACGTCCACAACCCACCGTTGTCGGCACCGATCACCTGCGTACGCAGCAGCGCCTTGCCGACGCCGCGGCCACGCATCCCGTCTGCGATGTAGATCGAAACCTCCGCCACCCCGGAGTAGACGGCCCGGGTCGAGACCGGACTCAGGACCGCCCACCCGACCACGGCACCGTCAATCTCCGCGACCCACCGATGCTCCGGCAACCACCGCGCGTCCAGTTCCTCGCGCGGAGGAACTTCCGTTTCGAACGTGGCGTTGCGGGTTGCTATGCCCTCACCGAAGATGCGGAGTACAGCTTCCCAGTCGTCATCACACATCGGCCGGACGGTGACGTCACCTTCGGCCTGCGGAAGGCCACTGATCAGGGCCGACGATTCCTGGGAGTTCATCAGCCCATCGTATCGACGCCTACCTGCGTTGTGGGCCTGCCGGGGTACGGCAGGCCCACAACTGCCTCGGGCACTATTTGTCCGCCAGAATGCGTCGCCGCATCAGCTCCAGTCCCGCGACGACGAAACCTGCGACCACCACGTGCATGAGCGCGAGACCCAGCTTCGTCGCGACATCGGTGTCGGCAGACAGCGAGCCGGCGATCGTGACGAGCGGCAGAGTGGCACCGACCACCTGTGCCACCCGGATCACCCCGGTCCAGAAGTAGGCAATCAGTGCCGCCAGAGTGACACCGACCAGCACCGGAATCCCCGCGCTCATGGCCACGCCACTCAGCCCGACCTCGTGGACCGACCCGGCATCCATCACTTCGAAGGAGGCCCCGAACGCGGTGAACAGCGCCCAGACCAATGCACTGACAACAACCGATCCCACGGTCGCGAAAGCCACGGCTTCCCAACGCGACAAGGTGCGCATGTACGAAACGGGTGACGCGGAGCGGTCGTCGGTCCCGGAATTTCCTACTGCCCCGGAGTTTTCGGCTGTACTGAGATTCTCTGTGGTGGACATTCGACTCTCCTCGGTTGGATTCACCTGCGCTTTTCGCGGTGTCACACAACCTTGCAACCTCAACAATGGTTCAGGTCAAGCGCCAATTTGATGTGCCAGTACGTTGACGACGGTTCCGCTCGGATCCTCGACGAAGAAGCGCCGCACGCCCCACGGTTCGTCGGTGAGCGGATAGACGACACGCATTCCGCGGCGCACGACCTCGTCGTACGCCGCATCGACTGCCGCGGGCTCACCGACATCGATGCCGAAGTGCGGACGCGGCACCTCCATACCGCTGGGAGGAATGATGATCTGCGCGGTGGGAACGTCAGGGGAACTCAACCCGAGGACCGGATCTTCCATCCCGACCTCGAGCCCGAGAACGTCGACGTAAAAGTCTCGGGACGCAGCAATGTCGTCTCCGTTGGCATACGGAATGATTCGCTTTATCACCAGGCCAGAATCCCACGGGCAGTCCGAACCCGGCTTGGAAAAAAGGGTGCCGGTTCAGAAGACCAGTTTCCGTAGATCTGCGATCCGCTCGGATGGCAGCCGCTTGGGGCAGCTCACACACTTGTTCTCCCGCGCCTCGTAGATCAGGCAGCACGACGCCCGCTGCGTGAAACACTTCGTCCGGCCATCCCGTTCGACATCGACGAACCGTGGCTGCGGCATGGGGGCGCCGGCGCGCCGCATACCGTCCACGAGTCGGTGCGCGAAGTCGCTGCCGATGGCGCGATCGCCGCACGCATCACCGGCATCGAGCGCCCGGTTCGCCACCGAGTCGGTGACGATCGCCCACAAGGCACGCGGCCGGACGCCCGAGGCCTCCGACAGTGCGGCGATGAGGTCGGTGAGAGTCGAGGTCAGCACATCCGCGAGTTGCGAAAGATCCTCGTCGGCAGGAATGAACGACGCGGTGGTCAGTCCGCCGAGGTAACCATCCGAGCGCAGAAAGGCTTTCGCATCTGTGAGCCGGGGGTTCGCGGCGAACCCCGTGACGAGTGCTGTGGCAACGGGTATCCCGGTCACAGTCGAACTCGCCGAGTACCACCAAAGCGTCCCGTTGACGCGACGATCCGTACTCCTCCAACGTCGTCCCGTATCTGCAACGCGTGCAGCCATCCACTCCGTATCCGCCATGTGCTCGGCGGGGAACGTCGTCATCCCCGGCCCCGGCCAAACCTGCTCGGAGAGCATCGGAACCCAATGCACCGTCACGCCGTACACGTCAATCATCGGCCAACCCCAGAATCTCCATCGACCGCCGCGGATGGGTACGGACCCGGGCCTTGATCCCGAACACGATGCCGAGCAGCGCCTCGTCGAGCACCTCCGCTGGTGGTCCGTCCGCCACCACAGCACCGTCGTTGAGCACGGCCAGCCTGTCGCAGTATTCGACGGCCATTCGCAGGTCGTGCATGGTGACGATCACCGCGAGACCACTCGCGGCGAGGTCACCCAAGATTTCCATCACCGTCAACTGGTGACGCAGATCGAGGTGGTTGGTGGGTTCGTCGAGCAGCAACACCTGCGGACGCTGCGCCAATGCCCGCGCGATCGAAACTCGCTGGCGCTCCCCTCCCGAGAGCGTCTGCACGTCACGCGATGCCAGACCGAGAAGATCGACTCTGCGCAGACACTCGTCGACGATGGCGCGATCGGACTCGGTGGGCCGATCGAACCAGCCGCGGTGGGGCATTCGGCCCAGCCCCACGGCCTCACGCACGGACAACCCTCCAGACTGGGCCGCCTCCTGACTGGTGACGCCCACCGTCGTTGCCAGGTGGCGCCGCGCGAGACCCTGCGCATCCTCCCCATCGATCCACACGGTGCCTCCGCTCGGCCGAAGCGCGCGATAACAGCACCGAAGCGCAGTGGTCTTCCCTGATCCGTTGGGTCCCACCAGGCCGAGAATCTCCCCCGGCCGCACCGCGAAGTCGACGTCGCTGAGCACCTGGCGAGACCCCAGGACCGCGCTGACCTTCTCGAGTGCGAGGGCGGCGTTATCGACTTCTACTACCGTCATTGCTCGGCCTTCCGGTATTGGCGGTACAGCATCCACACGAAGATCGGCGCGCCGACGAGCGCCGTGACCACCCCAACCGGTACCTCGGTGTTCGACAGGGTCGACCTCGCGAGAACGTCCGCACCCACGAGTGCGATCGCCCCGACGAGCATCGCCACCGGGAACAATCGAACGGCGCGGGTCCCCACGATGTAACCGGCCAGGTGCGGAATCAACAGCCCGATGAATCCGATTCCACCCGCTACGGATACGGCCGCCCCCGCCAACAGGGACACCCCGAGCAAGTGGACGACTCTGAATCGGCGCACGTTCATCCCCAGCGCACCGGCACCGTCGTCGCCCGTCTTCAACAGGTCCATTCGATGCGCGGCGAGAAGTACTGCGGTTCCGACGATCACGAGCGTCAACGCCGGAAACAGCGTTGTGGACCACCGAGCGCCACCCAGCCCGCCGGCAAGCCAATGCAGCACCACACTGAGCTGATTCTCGTTCGCCAGCACCAGCAGAGTGAACGTGATGAGAGCGGAGAACACCTGCGCGAGTGCCACTCCCACCAGAATGATCGCAGTGGGTTGCGGGTAGCGCCCACCGATCGCCAAGGCCAGAAACATCGGGATCATCGCACCGATGAATGCGGCCGCCGGGATCGTGAACGCCCCCAGAGCCCCCGCGCCGACGCCCAGCACCATCACCAGCACCACGCCGAAACCGGCACCGGACGACACACCGAGCAGGTACGGGTCGGCGAGAGGATTCCGCGTGACCGCCTGTGCGACAGCACCAGCCAGTGCCAGCGCCGCACCCACCACGGCAGCCGTCACAGCGCGCGGCAACCGTGAATCGAGGACGATCGCTTCGCGGGCGGCGGACCACCACGGCTCGAACCCACCACGCGTCACGGCATGCGCAACAATCGCCCACGCGTCACCGACCGGGATGCGCACCGTGCCGAACGACACCGCGAGTCCCATCACGAAAAACAGGCCCAGCGCGAGCACCACCAGCAACGCTCCGAAGCCGGCGCGTGCACGCACCTGCTCGCCGGGCTGCTCGGCGCCCGTGTGCGGCTGGGTTCGTTCGATCGTGTTCGTCACGGCTGGGGCACCCGGTCCGGATGAAGCGCGTGGGCGATGGTCTCGGCGGAGCGCAACATCCGCGGGCTTTCGAAGAAGTCGTCGAGCGGCACCACGATGAACCGATCGTTGCGCACAGCCGGAGTCGTCATCATGATCGGCTGAGATTTCAGAAAGTCGATCTTCTGCTGGGCGTCCTTGTCGCCGTAGTCGAGGACGACGATCGCCTCGGGCGCACGCTCGCCGATGGTTTCCCAGGTGGACTTCGGATACGGCTTCTCCCCCTCCGCGAACAGGTTGATCGCGCCGGAGTGATCGGCGATCAGCTGCCCGGCACCGACTCCGCCGACCGTCATCGGCACGTCCTCACCGGAGTCGTAGAAGAAGGTGGGAACCGGCTGTGCGTCACCGATCTGCTCGCGCAACTCGGTCAGCCCGGTCGTCAGTCGGTCGACCACGGCTGTGGCCGCGTCCTCCACACCGAGGATTTGCCCCAACTGTGTGTAGTCGTTACGTAACAAGCTCAGGTCGGGGAATCCCTCGCCGCAGTACTCGGAGAACAAGAAGGTCGCAATCCCCTTCTCCTCGAGAGAGTCCCTCGAACGCCCATCCTGCTCGTTGAACGCGCTCCGCATTCCGCCGACCACGAGGTCCGGGTCGACGTCGAGGATCTGCTCGGACGTCGGATACTTGTCCGCCAGGCTCCGAATCTGCCCGAACTCGTCGGAGAACTCGGGGAGCGGCGTGGCATCGCCGTACCCCATCCCGACGATCCGAACACCGACACCCATCTCGATGAGCACCTCGGTGACGTGATCGTTCATGGACACGATGCGCTGCGGCGGTGCCTCGAAGACCTGGGTGCGATCACAGTTGGTGATCGACACAGGCTGTGGGAAAGGTTCGGCGGACGCGACCTCAGCGAGGCCTTCACCACGGGAACATCCGGCCACCAAGACGGCCGCCGCCGCGACTGCGACCACGGGCATGGACAGATAACGCATGTAAACCTCATTGCGGCTCAGAGCCACGAACAACGACCGACTCACTCCACCGACCACTCGGCGGCGCGGGCAGGACTCCGTTTCGTAGACCACGACGAACAGGGGGTCACACACCGTTCGACGGGTAATCGGGCTCGTGATCGACCGTGGTCGATCACCTACCGTTGCGGGTCAGCGCCGGATTCGGACCGGCTTCCCCCATCGAATGGCTGCACGTGCGTGATCGAGTATGCCCGACCGCTTTCCCCATACCCGCACGGGAGACCCCGATCACCCACGCGCCCCACCCGTCGCATCCGCATTACAGTCGAGTAGTCGAAACCGCGCCGATCGAATCGGAGACAAGCCGCATGACACGTTGGGCCTCGCTAGTCGTCACCAGGAAGTGGTGGGTGCTGATTCTCGCCGTTCTCGCGGTGGTCGTGAGCGGTGTGTGGGGCACCGGCGTGTTCTCCAAGCTCAGTCAGGGTGGGTTCGTCGACCCGGCCAGCGAGTCCGCCGAGGTCGCGCGCATCGTCGAGGACAATCTGGGCCCCCAGACACCGAGCATCATCGCCATCTACACGCCACCCGAGGGCCAGACCGTCGAGGACATCGGTCCGGCGGTCACCGCGAATCTGAACGAGTTCAGCAGCGAAGTGCCCACGCACTCGATCACGTCCTACTGGACCGCAGACCCGATGACGAAACCGTCGATGCTCTCCGAAGACGGCACCATGGCGTCGGCAGCGATCACCGTCGACCCGGACGCCGACATCAACATCGCCAACTTCAACGACCTGCTCCCCAAACTCGAAGTCGACGGCGTCGACGTCCAGTTCGCCGGCAACTCGACGGTCGGGGTCTCGTTCAGCAACCACCTGCAGAGCGACCTCATCCTCGCCGAAGCCATCGCCCTGCCGATCACTCTCGTGCTGTTGGTGTTCATCTTCGGTGGCTTGGTCGCCGCCGCGGTGCCGGTCTTCGTCGGCATACTCTCGATCCTCAGCGCCCTGGCCACACTGCGCGTGCTGACCCTGTTCACCGACGTCAGCACGTTCGCCATCAACGTCGCGTCCCTGCTCGGGCTGGGACTCGCGATCGACTACGGGCTGTTCGTCGTCGGACGGTTCCGCGAAGAACTCGATGCTGGTGCCTCCCCGATCGAGGCCACCCGGCGCACCATCCTCACCGCCGGACGCACGATCATGTTCTCCGGACTACTGCTGATCTGCGCGTTCGCCGGCATGCTCGTGTTCCCACAGGACGTGATCAAGTCACTCGGATTCGGCGCGATCGCAGCCGTCGTCGGCGCCGCAGTCCTGTCGCTGACCGCGGTCCCCGCCCTGCTGGCGATCCTGGGTCACCGCATCAACGCACTGAGCTGGCGCAAGGGCGCGGCCCAGCGCGGCGAAGAACGGGCCCGCAAATTCTGGGGCACCGTCGTGACCCGTGTGATGGGCAAGCCGGTCGCGGTTGCCGTCACCATCACCATCGGCCTCCTGGTACTGGCCGCTCCCCTGACGAAAGCCACCCTCGGCGAGGTCACGTACACGGCACTGCCCGAGGGTGACCCGGCCCGCGTGGCGACCGACGTCCTCGTGAACGACTTCCCCACCACCGGCAACGGTGCGACCGTCATCCTGCGCGGCACCGACGGCACCACCCCGACCCCCGCGGACGGACAGGCCGTCGTCGAGTCCGCGAGCGATATCGAAGGCGTCGGTCAGGTGACGCTGATCGGGTCGAATGCCGATCTCGCGGCCGTTCAGGTGACGTATTCGGAAGGTGCCGACGGCGACGAGCAGAGCAACGTCGTGTCGAGTCTGCGCGCGCTCGAGCCACCGGCAGGCACCGAACTTCTCGTCGGCGGTGGGCAGGCCACGGTGGACGACAGCAACGCGGCGATCACCGAGTGGTTGCCGGTGATGGTGGCGATCATGGTGATCTCCACTCTCATCCTGTTGTTCCTCGCATTCGGGTCCGTCGTGTTGCCGATCAAGGCGGTGTTGATGGCCGGCATCAGCCTCGCCGCCACTTTCGGTGTGCTGACATGGGTCTTCCAGCTCGGGCACGGCGCGGAGTTGCTCAACGTGAGTCCGTCGGATCTCGAACCGACGTTCGTAGTGCTCATCATGGCTGTGGTGTTCGGTCTCTCCACCGACTACGAGGTGTTCTTGATGTCGCGCATGGTGGAAGCCCGTGCCGAAGGAATGTCCACCGAGGAAGCGGTGAAGTTCGGCGCCGAACGCACCGGACGCATCGTCACCGCAGCAGCCCTGCTGCTCATGATCGTCACGGGCGCGTTCGCGATCTCCGGCCTGTCCGTCATGCGATTCCTCGGAGTCGGCATGATCGTCGCCCTCATCGTCGACGCGACGGTGGTGCGCATGCTGTTGGTGCCGTCGCTGGTCAAGCTGATGGGTGAGGCGAACTGGTGGGCGCCGGCGTGGATGAAGCGCATCCATCAGAAAATCGGTATCGGGCACTAGCCTCCGACCGTCCTGCGGCCTATGTTCGGGGAATGACAACGTATGTAGTCACCGGCGGAACCGGGTTCCTGGGCCGCAATGTGCTGGCCGAGTTGCTGCAGCAAGACGAGGACGCCCACGTCTACGTACTCGTCCGGCCGGGGTCTGTGCAGCGTTTGACGGACCTGGCGCAGCAGATTCCGGGCGGCGACAGCATCGAGCATCTCGTCGGAGACCTGACCGAACCGAATCTCGGGCTCGTGGATCCACCCGAGGCTGACCACGTACTGCATCTCGGTGCGATCTATGACCTGACGGCCGGTGAGGAACAGGCTGCCACCAACGTCGAGGGCACCCGGTCCGTAATCGACTTGGCCCGACTACTCGGTGCAACCCTCCACCATGTCTCGTCCATTGCCGTGGCGGGAGACCACCGCGGGTTGTTCGACGAGGACGATTTCGATCTCGGCCAGAGCTTTCCCACCCCGTATCACCGCACGAAATTCGAGGCGGAGAAACTCGTCCGCGAATCCGGAGTGCGCCACCGCATCTACCGACCTTCGGCGATCGTCGGCAATTCGCTCACAGGCGAGATCGATAAAGTCGACGGGCCGTATTACCTGTTTCCCGCGATCGCTGCCCTGTCCAAACTTCCCCATGCGTTGCCGGTCGCCATTCCGGACCTCGGCACATCAAATGTCGTCCCCGTCGACTATGTGGCCCGCGCCCTCGTGAGGTTGATGGCGCAGCCCGGACTCGACGGCAGGACCTTCCATCTGGCCAACCCGAAACCCCAACCCATTCGGCAGATCTACTCGGCGCTCGCGGAAGCCTGCGGCGCTCCCTTACCCGTTGCGCAGGTGCCGCGCAGTCTCGTTCGGCCCTTCATGGAGCCAACGTCGATCGGGGCTATCGACGCAGGACGCGCAATCGCGCTGAAGTCCCTCGGGATACCGCCCGCGTTGCTCGACACCATGACATTGCCCACGTTCGGTACCGAGGCGACCCGTAAAGCCTTGGACGGCAGTGGTATCGAAGTACCCCAGTTCGATACGTACGCGGCCACCTTGTGGAACTACTGGCGCGAGAACCTCGACCCCAATCGGGCCCGACGCAGGAATCCGCGCGGGCCGCTCGTGGGTCGGCACATCGTGATCACCGGTGCGTCCTCGGGAATCGGGGAGAGTTCTGCCTTCGCGCTCGCCGACGAAGGCGCGACGGTTCTGCTTCTCGCCCGACGAGTGGACGAACTCGATCGGGTGGTGAAGCAGATTCGCGCAGACGGCGGCAACGCGCACGCCTATCCGTGCGATATCACCGACACCGAGTCCGTAGATCGCACCGTGGCAACGATTCTCGACGAACACGACCACGTGGACATGCTGGTGAACAATGCCGGCCGATCCATCAGGCGGGGGATCTACCATTCGACCGACCGACTGCACGATTACGAACGCACCATGGCGGTCAACTACTTCGGCGCCGTTCGAATGATTCTTGCGCTCCTTCCCCAGATGCGGGCGCGACGCTTCGGTCATATCGTGAATATCAGCAGCGCCGGTGTGCAAGCGGCAACCCCACGATTCTCGGCGTATGTCGCCAGCAAGTCGGCATTGGACGGTTTCACCGATGTCGCGGCAACCGAGACACTTTCGGACGGCATTACGTTTACGACCATCCACATGCCGCTGGTCCGAACACCGATGATCGCGCCGACCGAGCAGTACAACTCCGGCCCCGCCACCAGTCCCGAAGTTGCCGCTCGCATGGTGGTCCGCGCCCTCGTCGAACGCCCGAAGCGAATCGACGTGGCCCTCGGAACGCTGGCCGACTACGGCAGCTTCTTCGCTCCCCACACCAAAGACCTGATACTTCACCGGCTGTACAAGATGTTTCCCGATTCGCCCGCAGCCCGCGGCGAGAAGCCCGCGGACACGGCACCGAAACCCGCGAAGCAGGGCATTACCAGCCCGATACCGCCCATCGTCGGCGACGTGGTCCGGAAGGTGGGGAACCTCCTTCCGGGTGTCCACTGGTGAACTACAGCGTCCGAACCTTCCGAGCTGCGAAGGACTTCACGGGTTTGGGCGCCGCACCACAACTCGCCGGGCGGGGTGGCAACTCCGTTTCCTCGATGTCGACCGACCACCGGCGTCCATCCGCGTGAGTCACCGTGTCGCCGTCGACGCTCAGCTCGTTCACGCCCGCTTCCACCTGGTTCCGGACGGCCATCTCTGCGACTTGACCACGCGGATCCCACACGCTCCGGCCGCGTAGCCCTTCGAACTGCACCGCCCCACGGCGTGCCGCATGCATCGCCGCAGCACTCTCGGCCTCCCCCAGTCGGCCGTAGGTGTAGCCGGTCGGCAGCAGAATCATCGACGGTGCGAAGCGGTGGCCTCCGGTGTGCGAGCACTCCCACACATCGGTGCCGAACACCGAGACCAGGGCGGCAGCGACGGGGCGACCAAAGACAGCGCAGCACTGGTCGCGTTTGCCGTGCGCGCACACCAACGCGATGGGGCCGTCCACACGGGTACCGATGCCGGGCGCATCTCCGCCGACGAGAGAGAAGTCCAGGTCGAGCAACGCCGCAGGATCTGGAATCTCCAGGCGCTCACACCACGACCGGTCCGGGTGCGACTGCGCCAGCAGAACGGTGTGCGCACGGCGCTCCGCTGTGCCCCCGGACAGGGTGCTGCGGCCCGGGCGCCTGATGAACATGATCCGCACCCCTGCGGCGTCCGCCCGGTCCCGCAAAGCTTCGGCCAGGTCGGTGCCCAGCGCCGATCCGTCCAGGACGTCCCGGCCCCAACCTCCTGGAAACTCCACGCACACCCAACCGGTGACCTGTGCCGCCGTGCCGGCGAGTGGCTCGTCCCGCGCAGATATGGCGGAACACCTCGGCACCCCAGCTTCCATCACGACGCCAGCTTCCATCACGACGCCATTGTCTCAGTCGTGGAACTTCCGCTTCTCGGCGAGTTGTTGCACGAACTTCTCGATCCGGCGGGCACGGGTCTCGGGACGTTTGGCGTCTTGCAACCGGTAGAAGATGGCGTACCGGTTCTGACTGTTCAAGGTTTCGAAGAACGCGGCAGCCTCCGGGCTGCGAGACAGTGCTTCGAGGAAGTCGTCCGGCATCTTCGCGTTCTTCGGTCCGTCGTACGCCCTGTCCCAGCGACCGTCTGCCTTGGCGCGCTCGACCTCGACGGCACCTGCCGGCTCGAGCAGTCCTTGCTCCGCCAGTGCGGTCACCAAGTCACAGTTCCGCTTGGACCACGGACTCGTCGGCTTACGCGGAGTGAAGCGCTGCACGAACCAATCGTCGTCGATGCGTTTGGCCCGGCTGTCGATCCACCCGAAGCACAGGGCGACTTCAAGTGCCTGCGCATAGTCGATGGAGGTTTGGGCAGACGACTTCTTCGCCATCTTCAACTCGAGCCCCGGCGACGAATCATGGTGCGCCGCCAGCCAAGTGCGGAACTCGGACTGGTCGGCGAACAGTTCGACGGGCAGATCCTGCGGCATGAACCGAATCTACCGACGACCCGGCGCCTTCGCCCAAACTCGAACGAATCCCTGGGACAGATACCCCAAAGTGCCCAACGCCAGAACCCATTTCGTGACGCTGACCGTGGACGTCGCGCGCACGGTCGTGTCGGTAATGGCCTCTCGGTGGTCGAGGAGATACAGCCCGACCGCGTTCTCGAGGTAGTCGCCGGCTGCCGCCGCAACCGGGGCGGTCGTCAGCACCCGGCGAGTGGTCGGCGACATCGGCGTCAGCTCGGCGAGCCTTTTCACCCCGGTCGTCAGAGCCGTCGCGTAGATCACCGGATGCACGAAGTCCAGGTAGAAGTGGCGGCGGTACCGCACCTTCTCTTCCGCATCCATCTTGTCGAGGACCTCGGTATATGCGCGAGCCGAGAAGGCGGTCTGCCCCTCGAGCACTCGGGGCGCCGCCGATCCGAGGGTGCGGACGAGGTTTGCCTGCGACACAACGAAAAGCACGGACCAGCCGATGAACTTGCGGTCGAGGGACGTGAGCTGAAGCGACATCGCTCGATCATGTCAGGCTGCCAGGGCCTTCTCCACCTGCCGCGCCCTCTACCCCGCAGCGTTGGTCAGTGCGGCCGCGTCCTCCTCACCGAACTTCTCTTCCAACGTCTCCGGTGAGTAGTCCAAGTCGATCTCTTCGACGGGCCTACCGCGCGCAGATTCGATGGCAGACAGTCGACGCTGCGCACGATCTGCCGCGTAGGTGATGAACTCCTGTTCGTCGAGACCGAACGGCTGCTCCTCGAACTGGTTGTTGACCCAATCGATCATGCCGAGCGCGAGCGGCATCAACTCACCCATCCGCTCCTGCACGACGTTCCAGTTGCTGTCGTCTGCTGCGACGTGCCGGCGGCAGGTGAACGTGCCCCAGGCCATGTGACGGCGCTCGTCGTCACCGATCCGCTTGATGAGCTCCTGCATGCCCGGGAGAATTCCCCGAGTGGCACACACCTTCTGCCAGGCGTAGTAGCCGGTGAGCGCGAGGCTGCCCTCGATGACGTGGTTGTAGGTGACGCTGGCCCTGATCTGGTTGGCCGGGCTCGGGTCGGTTTCGAGAACGCCGAGTGATCCCGGCAACTCCTCGTAGAACAACTGGCGGTAGTACGGGTTGTCGGCAACGTACGGGTGCAGATCTCCCGTGAGGCCGACCGCGTCCATCCACAGCCGAAACACCTGCGTGTGCTTGGCCTCTTCGAAACAGAACTGGGTCAGATACATCTCGTCGCCGAACCTGCCCTCGGCGGCCATCGCCTTCATGAACGGTTGAATGTCCTCGGTGACCGCTTCCTCACCGGCGATGAACTGGGCAACCAGGAAGGTCGAACTGCGCTGCTGTTCGCTGTTGAGCTCGGCCCAGTCGGCGGCGTCCTGAGTGAAGTCGATGTCGATCGGATTCCAGAACTTGGCGTTGCCCTTGGTGAAGAGCCGGAGCGGAAACGCGTCCCAGTTGAATCCTCCGGACCGAAGGGACGTGAACCCGTCCCTGGTGTGAGGGGGACTGTGCGGAGTAATGGCCGTCATTGTGTGCCTTCTTCCCGACGTGCAGAACCGTATGAGGACGCCCTGCGGCCTCGGCCTCCACGCTAGTCCCGACCGACCTCCCAGGTGTCCGATTCCACAGACCGATCGGTGTCCATAATCTCCGACATCAGGAACGGAACCGTGACGGCAGCGAACTCGCGAAAACGGTCGCGGTGAATGCTGTGCCCGCACGAGAAAGACGCGACACGGCACTGCGGAATTGCTTCGACAAGCGCTTCGAGGCGCTGCGGATCGACCATTCCGCGCGGCCCACCGCGAAGGAGCAACATATCCGACCGGATCGCACCGAGCCCCTCCCACCACTGCGGGTTGGGACGCCGAAACTGTTCCATCGCCGTGCCGGTCATGCTTCGGTCGAACGCGAACACCGCACGCGGATGACGTACCAGACTCGTCGTCGCATGCCACAACTCCGGGACGGACGGGAGTCTGCCGGCGAAAACCTGCTCGGGATCGCCCGGCCGCAGTGGAATCGGAGCCTCCTCGGCCACGATGCGCCGAGCCAACTCGGGACGGATCTGCGCAGCGACCGTCGCCGCGTGTCCGCCGAGCGAGTGCCCCACCATGTCGACCCGGTCGAATCCCAGTTCGTCACACAGACCCACGAGGTCCTCGGCGAACTCGGCGAAACGGTAGGACGCTGCGCGGGCACTACGCCCGTGCCCGCGCAGGTCCGGTGCAATCACATGCCGGCCGTGGTCGGCCAACATCCGCGCGAATCGTTCCCAGGTACTGCTGTCGCCACCCATTCCGTGGACGAGGACGACCGGGACACCGCCCGAATCCGCGCCGAACTCGCGGTAGGCCATGTCGATGCCGGTACTGGTCCTCGTTGTTCTCACGAGTTCTCAGGGTAGGCGCTCAGGAACACTGTCAGGCGGGACCCCAGCCCCCGTACGGCACGGTGATGATCTCCATGTAGTTACCCGACGGATCGAGAAAGTAGACGCCCCGCCCACCGTCGTTGGTGTTGAAGGTGCCGGGTTCGGATTGGCGCGGGTCGGCCCAATGCTCTTGTCCGCGCTCGACGATCTTTCCGTAAATGCGATCGAAGTCGTCCTCACCGACCAAGAATGCGTAGTGCTGAGGTGGGAAGTCGACGGGCGGCTCTGCGTAGTCGAGCGTCACGCAGTTGTCGAGTTTCACCGACAGGAAGAACCCTGCCGACACCGGCGCCGGTAAATCGAAGAGTTCCGTCAGGAACCAGGCCGATTCCTTCTTGTCGCGCGCAGCGACGATGGTGTGGTTGAACGAAATGTTCGTGCTGGATGAACTACTCATGTGTGTCCCCTTGGGGGGTACGACGCCTCCATGCCTGACGCAGTCCGTCATCGACACGCGACGTTGCAGTCAGGAAATCATGCGGCACAAGACTTCGCAACCGTCACTCGTAGATGCCTTCGACCGACCACTGTCCCTCGTCCCAGATCAGCAGCAATGCTCGTGATTTCTCGAGCAGCACTTGCGCTCTGGCTGCGGTGCGGGAATCGGCAGGGTCCCACCAGCGTTCGTCGATCGGCCAGGGGCCGGCCCAGCCCGTCACCGCCCATTCACGGCTACCCCACCGCAGCTGTTCAGGTTCGGCATCGAAGAAGCCACGTGCGGTGACCGTCACCGGAACACCGTGCGCGCCGGTCATCGACACCGAGGGTGGCGACTCCAGGACAGCGGTGGGCGAGGGTTCGGGGAGTCTGCCTGGCCACGGCTGCGCAGGGTCACGGGCGGGGATCCGTTCGTCCCCCAAGGGCAGCAGGGTGATTCGCTCCGAAGGACCTCTCCCCCCACTCAGCACACCGACCTGAACGGATTCCCCACCGAGCAGCCCTTGCACACGTACCAGCGCTCGTCGGGCTCGTTCTTCCTCTTCACCGACACCGCCCCACAACCCTTGCTGCAAAGCCCCCGACGCCACCACTTCCACCGGCTCGAGTCGCAGCACCGCGATGCCTGCGGTGGGGCGCGTGTCGGTTCGGCCGGTGAGCCATCCGTCCAACTGCCACCGCACCCGATCCGCGGTCGCTTCCGGAGTCAACGGCTCGGCGCACCGCCAGGTGCGTGCCATCTGCTCCCCGTTGGCGGTGGTTGCCGACACCGTGAGCCGCGTACACGCCACCCCGGCCGCAGACAGTGCGCGGTGGAGTTTCTCCGCGAGAGCCCGGCCGGCGAATGCCGCGGCATCCACTCGTTCCAGGATCGGATCGCAGCGATATTCGACGTCCAGATCCGGTGGCAGCACGCGCGCCGACGGCGGTCGTTCCGGTTCCCCCCTTGCTGCGCGATGCGCCAGCACCGCATCGGTTCCGAATCTCGAGGCAACATCTACTGCGGGCAGTGCCGCGAATGCTCCGATCGTGCGAATCCCGAGTCTGTGCAGCAAATCCACCAGTTCGCCGCGACGCGGGTCGGACAGGCTGGGCTCTGCAGCGAGCTCTCGCATCGGAAGCGGAGCGAGGAATTTCGCGCCCGTACCTGCCGGAACGATCACTCCGCGCCGCGCCGCGATCACAGCCGTGGACAACTGATCTGCGATGCCCACCTGACATTCGACACCTCGGGCGGAAACCTCGTCCACCAATCGTTCCGCCGCCACTTCCTCCGAACCGAAGTACCGGCGCACGCCACGCGCAGAAAGCACCACCAGACCGGATCTCAACACCTCCGTGCCAGGCGCTACCGCATCGACGGCTGCCGCCACAGGCTCGAACAATCGCGCATCGCGATCCGGATCCCCCTGCGCCACGTACAACTGCGGGCAGCGGGACTGCGCTTCACGTCGACGCAGACCACGGTGCACTCCTTCCGACCTCGCCTTCGCGGAGCAGGCGATCACACGATTGGCCGACAACACAGCCACCGGGGACACCGGCGACAGATCAACGGCCGCCGCTGCGGCAATGGCCGGCCAGTCCGGGCACCACAGCGCCAGAACCCTGCTGCCACCTATCCCGCTCACAGGCTCGACACCTCCGCCGGACAGGCCGCCGCAGGGTCGGTGTTCGATACCGTCCATTCCACTTTTCCGCGCGCCGACGCCACGTCCACCCTCGTCGACCGAGGCTGAAACGAACGGCCCCGCACGTGCACGTCCAGTCCGATCGAGCGCAGACGCCCCCGCCCCTGTTCTCCCAGTCCGGAATATCCCTGGACCCGGGCGTCCAATCGCACTTCGGCGCCGTCCCAGCGCCCGTCCGTCACCACGAGGGTGGAGTTCTTGCTCCGGGCACGCGCCACCACCGCGCGTGCCCGCGTAGGTGACACGGAGGCGCCACCCAGCCCCAGCACCACCAGGTCCATGCCGTCGAGGAGAACCGCAGCGATCTCCACCGGATCGGTCCCCGGGTCGGGGATCAACGCCAACCGCTCCAGACGGGCACCCATCTCGACAGCCGCCAGCAACCCCAGCCGAGGATGTCCGATCACCGCGACGTGCCCACCGCTTGCCGTCACCGATGCGATCACCCCGAGCAGAAGCGAAGTGGCACCCGAGCACGACACCACCGAACCCCGAGCCAACCCGCCCCGGGGAAGAATCCCGGCGAGCGCAGAAGGAACCGGCAGAACCTCCACGGGGGCAACTCCGGCCATCGGAACACCGTCGGCATTGCCAGGCACCGCATCGAACCGCTCCGCAACCGACTCGCCACGAGACGGCACCGCAGCGATACGCCGACGCAGGTGTTCGAGTCGTTCCTGCCGTGACATTCCCGACAGGGACAACCCCGACGGCGACAACCCCGCCAGGTCCGACGATCCGGTGGCACCCACTGCCTCGACTGCTGCATCAACCACACGACACCCCTACAACCAGCACTGATCAACCGTTCACGGCGAAACCGTTCCGGCACTACAAGCGATCGGCTGTCACGGGGAAGACGCGACTCGACTCACTGATTCGAACGTATATTCGAACCATTCTCAGTAAAGCCCCTCCCCTCCCGCACGTCAAGCGAGACGAAAACCACTGCCAGAGAGCTGGGAGGAAGAGAGCCGACGCCGCATCCTCTAACCTGAACCCGTGACTGCGCAGGAACAGAGCGAGAGGGGCATCGGACCCGAGTATCTGCTGGCCGGACGGTACCGACTGAGAGTCAAGCTGGGCGGCGGCGGAATGGGCGCAGTGTGGCTGGCACGCGACACGCTGCTACACCGCGACGTGGCCGCCAAACAGGTCACCAGTACGGCCGGTCTCGACCCCGAGCAGGCCCACAAAATGCGCGAGAACACCCTGCGCGAAGGCCGAAACGCAGCCAAGCTCACCCACAAGCACTCCATCGCCATGTACGACGTCGCGCTCGAGGGCGGCGAACCCTGGCTCGTGATGGAGTACCTGCCGTGCCGCAGCCTCGCGCAGGCGATGAACATCGCCGACGCACTCCCACCACTCGAGGTCGCGCAGATCGGCGCTCAGGTCGCTGATGCACTCACCGAAGCTCACGCCGCGGGCATCGTCCACCGCGACATCAAACCCGGAAACATCCTCGTCGCAGACCGCGGCAAGGATCTCGGCGTCGTCAAGATCAGCGACTTCGGCATCGCACGCGCCAAAGGCGACACCTCGGACAGCACGAGCAGTGTCATCACCGGAACTCCCGCCTACTTCTCCCCCGAAGTCGCGCGCGGCGAAAATCCCACCGAGGCCAGCGACGTCTTCTCCCTCGGCTCCACGCTGTACACCGTCGTCGAGGGGCAACCGCCGTTCGGAATCGACTCCGACTCCATTGCGCTGCTGCACCGGGTCGCGAAGGCCGAGATCTATCGCCCCCAGCACGCCGGACCACTCACCGACGTCCTTCTTCATCTGCTCGAACCCGACCCCGCCCGCCGCCCCACGATGGCGCAGGCCCGCGACGAACTGGCGAAGGTGGCGCTCGGCGAACAGGGACGGTTCCAGCACCTCCTGGGATCCCCCGTGTACTCCGCCGAAGGGACCGTCCCCGCTTGGGCGCAGCGGTCAACCCCACTGCCCGACTCACGGCGCGGTGGACGATTCGTCGGTTCCACCGTTGCCGGGCTGCCCGCCGTACAGCAGGCCACCCCACTCGACAACGTCCCCAGGCCACTCGACCGGTTGCAGTGGCCGCCACGTCCGGGTGCTGCCGGCAGACAGGGCACCGCCGGACCGACGAGTCTGCGCGATCAGATCGTTGCGTGGGCCCCACTAGCCATGGGCGTGATGATCGCGATTCTCGTGCTTGCGGTGATCGTGGCGATCATCGTCCTACTGGGGCAGCCCTGATCCGTCCGCGAAGTGTGGGCAGGAACTCAGGGCTCGGGAGTCACGCAGAGGACGTCGCGACTTTGATGCCGAACCCGATCAAGACCGTGCCCGTGATTCGGGCCATCGTTCGACGAACGACCGGTCGAGCAAAGAACTGCTGCGCTTTCGCGAGAACCACAACATACGCGCCGAGCCACGCGAGCGTCAGCACCACATGCAGGAGCACCAACAGGATCATCCCGACATGCGGCGACAGGGCAGGCGGCGCCAGACTGGGAAGCAAACCGGTGTAGAACACCGCAATCTTGGGATTCAGCATGTTACTGACGACCCCGGTTCGCCACGGGTTTCCGGTCGGGGCCGCCACAGATGCATTGTGCGCGTCGCCATGACCGGTGCGACTGTGCAGCAAGGCTTGAACACCGAGAAAGACCAGAGAGGCCGCACCCACCACCTTCACGACTGTGTACGCGGTCGCCGAAGCAGCCAACATCGCGGTCAGTCCGGCGACGGTGAGCACACCCCACGCCAACAGACCGATGACGATGCCCCCAACCGTTCGCATCCCGTCCTGCCAATCGGACGCCACTGCACGCCGAGTCACGACGGCCATGTCCGGGCCGGGCACCATCGTCAGGACGGCGAGCACGCCGACGCAGGCAAGCAACTGAAGCACCATTCATCCAGTGTGCCATCGCCATATCGCAGGGAAGGATCAGTCGATTCGACGACTGTGCGCCCACCTCGTCAACGCATTACGGTTGGACTGCTGTGTCTTGCGCAGCACGTTCGACGCATGGGTTTCGACCGTCTTCACGGAGATGAACAGTTCCTCCGCGATCTCCCGGTACGTGTATCCACGGGCCAGCAGCCGAAGCACCTCGAGTTCACGCGGCGTCAGCGAATCGAGCTCCGGATCGAGTTGCGGTTCGGGAGCGTTCGAGCGTCCGGTGAACGAATCCAACACGAAACCGGCAAGCCGGGGACTGAACACCGCGTCCCCGCCGGCCACCCTGCGCACACCGTCTGCGAGTTCGGACCCCGAAATCGTCTTGGTGACGTAACCTCGCGCACCCGCCCTGATCACGGCAATCACGTCTTCGGCGGCATCGGACACGCTCAGTGCCAAACAGACCGGCCCCGAGCCGATCCCTCGAAGCACCGCCACTCCGCCACCATCGGGCATGTGCACGTCGAGAAGAACGACATGCGGATCGGTCGCGTTGATCCCGGCCACGGCCTCGGCCACGCCGCCGGCCTCACCCACGACCTCCATGTCGTGTTCGCGCCCCAACTCCGCGCGCACCCCCGACCTGAACACGGCATGGTCGTCGACGAGAAAAACTCGGTATGGCGGCGTTTCGAGTGAACTCACCCGGTCAGTACAACACGGACTCGAACATCGGCCAGGACTTGTGCAGATCTTCCTGCCAATAGCCCCACGAGTGCGTTCCGGGCCGATACTCCACGTGAGCGGGAATACCGAGTTCTGCCAACCGATTCTGCAGACGATGTGTGCACTCGTTGGTGGCTGCCTCGATGATGCCGCCGACGACAATCTGGTTGGCGAGCACACCCAGTTGTCCGTTGATGTTCAGCCCGTTGGGGTTGTCCTCACGGCCCGGCAGACCGGTGCCGCTGGAGATGTACAACGCGGTGCCGCGCAGCTTCTCGGCGTTGACGACTGCGTCGTGTTCCACCCAATCGGGGTCGGTGTCGGGTCCCCACATGTTCTCCACGTCGCCGCCGCCGCGACCGACCACCGTCTTCACATATGCCTGGCCGAGTTCGTCGGATGTCGAAGCACATCCGCTGTACGACCCGACAGCGCGGTACAGGCCCGGGCTTGCCATCGCGAGATTGAACACCGATGTGGCCGACGAAGAGAGACCCGCTATTGCGTTCACACCCGTGGTGTTCAGGGTGGAGTCGATGATCGGCGGCAACTCCTTGGTCAGGAAGGTTTCCCACATGTTGCGACCCAGTTCGGGGTCTTCCTTCTGCCAATCGGTGTAGTAGCTGAACGCGCCTTCGATCGGGACGACGACATTGACGTTCTTGTCGGCGAAGAAGTCGACGACGTCCGTCTTGTTGTACCAACTCGCGGCGTCCTCACCGCCGCCGGCGCCGTTGAGCAGGTAGAGCGTGGAGCGCGGTTCACTGGAGTCGGCGGGAAGCATGATCTTCAGCGGGATCACCCGGTCCATCGATGCCGAGTACACGTATGCCGTGGCCTGACGGTCGTTGTTCTTCTCGATCCGGTCGAGGTAGGAACCCGACGAGACTGCAGCCGAATCAGCGGCGGGCTGCGCCGAGGCAAACTGCGGAGCTGCCACAAGGGGAATCAACGCTGTCGCGCTCGCAGCGGCGACGATACGGGCGCCTCGGTTGTTCAACAGTCCCATGTAGATCCCTTTACTCCGATTTGCCCGATACTGAATGACCTGCGGAAACGCAGGCCATGGTTACCTACCAGCTAACATCACGAAAGCGGCCTGGTCGCAGAGCTCATGTGCTCATAGTGCGACCAAGCCGCTTCCATGGAAGCCGTTATTCAGCGGCCGACGAACCCTCGGCGCTACCTGACCCGATCTCGGCGATGAGCTCGAGCAGCGGCGTGATCAGGTTCAGCAGATCAACAACTGAAGACATGGAGTACTCCTAAAGTAGGTGGTTGCAGGGGACGACTACACTTCGGGCGTTTCGGAGATGCCGGAACTCAAACCGTCAAGCTCCATGAGGAGGGCGAGGTTCTGGATGAACCAGGGCAGTGCGTCGGCGAGAGAACCCATCTGATGACTCCATTCAATGTGTGACGAAGGTAACGGCGTTGCCGTCCAGATCTTTATAGCACCGTTACATCAGACTTGTAACGAAAATGAGAAGCTTCTAATTTGAACTAACTCGATGTTCGCTAACGGGTCGACCGAGCCTCGTCAGGCAGGCTTCGTCACCCGGGCCTCGTCGCCGTCTCCCACGCCTGCGTCATGGCGTTCCGAGGCGCCCTGCGCGGGCCGCGGCATGTGTATCCGGATCTCGGTGCCCTTACCGGGCGCCGACCGAACATCCACCCGCCCGCCTCGCCGCTCGACGCGCGCCCGCACCGACTTCGCGAGCCCCTGCCGGTCCGCGGGCACTGCTGCCGAATCGAACCCCACGCCACGGTCCCGGACGAACACGCCAACCTCGTCGGGCTCGACCTCGCAGTACAGATTGATGTCGGTTTCGCCGGAGTGCTTGGCAGCGTTGACCAAGGACTCCCGAGCCGCCCCGAGCAGAGCAGTGAAACTCTCCTTGGACAGACCGTCGCCGTTGTCGCAGTGATCGAGCTGGACGTCGCCCACCGTCACGGGCCGAACGGTGACGCCGTGCTGATCCTCCACTTCACCGGCAATCGTCCGCAGGGCCTCTGCAAGACTCGAATGATCCGTCTCGCCCCCGCCGAACAGCCATCTCCTCAGCTCGCGCTCCTGACCGCGAGCCAACCGGGCCACCTCCGTCGAGTCGCCCGACTGCTTCTGAATGAGAGCCAGCGTCTGCAGAACCGAATCGTGCAGGTGCGACGCAATCTCGTCACGTTCCTCGGTCCGGATCCGCGCGGCACGCTCAGCACCCAGCGCACGCCACATCCGCAGCCACAACGGAACGGTCAGCAGCCCTACCCCCACGAGGGTGACCACCACGGCCAACAGTGACGACCGCAGCGCATCGATATCGACCTGGGCCAAGATCACCACACCGAGCCCCAGCACGATCAACGTGATCCCGCCGAGCACCCGCGCCCACGTGAGAACCGTGGGACGTTGGGGCAGACCTATCGCGCTACGCGGACCGTCCGAATCGAACTCGCGCCACACCAGGGCAGCGCCGACGGCGACGACCACAATCGGGCCGACAACCGCGCCCACACTGCCGCTGAACAGCCACGACAACGCGACCGCTCCGCCCAGTCCAATCGCGATGAGACCGAATGCCTTGCGCCGTTCTTGAGCACTCGGAGGTTCTTCATCCGCGCCCGGAGGCGTGAAGATCCACAACAACCCGTACGCCAGAACACCCGCGCCCGCCAGCGCCGTCAGGAACGCGAACGCGACCCGAACCTTCAGAACGTCGACGTCCAGGTGGTCCGCGAGACCACCCGCCACCCCGCCCACGATCCGGCCGCCGACCCGCCGTTCGAGCCGACGGACCGGCACTCCACCGGTCGAAGCCGGCGCCAACGGCTGGCCCGAGGCAGCACTCATCGCGCCTGGGACTTCGTTCGACACAGGTTGCACACCCTCGATACTGGCACGCACCCTCGGCCCGGGCATCAGGGTTGAACCCTGAGTTGTCCGTCAATCGTCTCGGGGGTCCCACCACCTCCCCACCCCTGCCCCGACGAATGTCACACCAGTTCGCGTGAGTGGAACGGGTGTGACATTGGTCGGGAGCGGGGAAAGATCAGGGTAGTTCCCGATGTTGCCAGGACGCCCGTTCGGCCAACATGGGTACATGACCAATGGGAGCTTCCAAGAGCAGATCAGCGACCTGTGGCGGACCCGGCCGGTACGTCTTCCCGGGAGCGGCCACGTTGCCGGCGTGTGTTCCGGAATCGCGTATCGCTACAACGTCGATCCGGTTCTGGTGCGTGTCGCCTTCGTCGTCTCCACCATCTTCGGCGGCGCCGGCATCCTCCTCTACCTCGCCGGTTGGCTCGTCCTCACCCGCGCGGGCGACCCAGCATCCGCCGCCGAGTCGATGATGGGTCGCGGCAGCAGCTCCGAATCCGGGACCAAGACGGCAGTTCTGCTCGTCGCACTGGCCATCGCCGCCAGCACCATCGGCCCGTTCGGAGTGGGCATGGGGGGCTCGGGGCTGATCAGCCTGATCCTGATGGTCGGCGGGCTCTGGTTCCTCTACCAGCGCTCCCCCATCCCGCCGCCACTACCTGCCGGGCAACGTTTCGGGGCCGGCATTCCGGCCGGATACACGGGAACGTATGCACCGAACCCGTTCACTCCCAGCGCGTTCACCCAGCTGGCGTTCACCCAGCAGCCGTACGGCCCGTACACGACGCTCCCGGATACCTACGTCCCATCCGAGAATCCGCCCGCCGCGCCCCCTTCCGAACCTGCACAACCAACCGGTTCCACCCAGGCTGCTCCAACCGGCCAGGCCGCGCCCACCGGGCAGGCGTCGACCCGAGCTCCGCAGTCCACACCGCCTGCGTGGGACCCGCTGGGCGTCGCCCCATTCGCCTGGGATCTCCCCGAACCGACCCTCGCAGCCTTACCGCCGGACCTTCCGGAACGGAAGCGGTCGAGGCTCACCCCCACGTTCATCGGCCTCGCCATCCTGGCCGTCGCGGCCGGTGCTGCGGTCGCAGCCGCCACCGGATCCGAATGGCTCACACCCGGACGCATCGGCGCAATGGCACTCGCCGTGATCGGCGCAGGAATGCTCGTCGGCGGACTGACGCGCCGCGGCTACGGACTCCTGGTCGTTGCCGGGCCGCTGGCAGGATTCGTCGTACTCGCATCACTCGTGGGCCCGATCGACTTCCAGAACGTCGGTGAAAGGCAGTGGGCACCGGCCACTGCGGCAGACCTCGAATCCGAGTACAGCGGCAGCTTCGGCTCGTTCGAACTGGACCTCACCGACCTACAACTCACGGGGGACACAGACATCGACATCACGAACCGGATGGGCGAATTCATCGTCATCGTCCCGCCCACGATGAACGTGCAGAACGACTGCACCACAATGTTCGGAGAGTCCGTGTGCCTGCCAGACGGGGTGAACAGCGGCGACAACGGCGAGGGTCCGCTACTGACCCTCGACGTCGACAATCAGTTCGGAAGTGTGGAGGTGCGCCGTGGCTGAGAACGAGAATTACCGCAGCGAAAGCTCCGAGACGGGGCAGACGTCCGCAGACGCGCAGGAACGGCGGCGGCCGTCGGTCCTGCTGATCCTGGCTGGACTGACAGCACTACTCGTGAGCGGCTGGGCCCTCGTCGGCCCCTTCACCCTCACCCCGGTGGGCGAGAACGCCTTCCGCTGGATATTCGTCGCAATCGCCGTGGTGGTCGGTCTGGTGCTCGTCTTCCTACCGAACCACCGCAGAAAGTAGCTCCCGAACCCAGGCCCGAGTCACTCCCACTCGATGGTTCCCGGCGGCTTGCTCGTCACGTCGAGC
>JAAZAD010000277.1 GCA_012514505.1 Rhodococcus sp. (in: high G+C Gram-positive bacteria)
ACCGCCGCTACTCGTTGGTCCTCGGTCAGTGAACTTCGTGCACGCATAAAACTGCTCCCCGTGAGTCGGAACTGAATTTCTCAGTCCAACTTCCGGGGAGCAGTTCAGACGGATGTCCCGTTCGTCCCCTGCGCGGAGCGTGTCGCTCAATTGGCGCGGAGCTTGTCGCTCAATGACTGCGCAGCTTCTCGAGGGTCCGACGCGGCGGTGATGGCACGGACCACGACGATTCGGGTGGCGCCGGCGTCGAGGATTTCGGGTAGCCGCGCCTCGTCGATACCACCGACTGCGAACCACGGACGATTCGGTGCGGCGGCGGACGTGGAACGTACGAGGTCGAGACCTGCGGCGCTCCGGCCGGGCTTGGTGGGCGTTGCCCATACGGGACCCGTGCAGAAGTAGTCGACGTCCTCTTCGATCGCAGCAAGACTGGCCTGCGCCCGGCTGTGAGTGGACCGCCCGATGATCACGTCGGGTCCGACGATGTCGCGGGCGTTCGGCACCGGCAGGTCGCCCTGGCCGAGATGGAGGACATCGGCGCCGGCGGCGTGGGCCATGTCGGCACGGTCGTTGACGGCGACGAGGGCGCCGTGCCGGTGCGCCGCCTCGGTCAGCACCGACAACGCGATCAACTCGTCTTTGGCGTCCATCGGACCGAACTGCTGTTCGCCGGCCGAGCCCTTGTCACGGAGCTGGATGATATCGACGCCACCGGCCAGTGCGGCTTCGGCGAATTGCGCCAGATCACCCTTCTCGCGCCGGGCATCCGTGCACAGGTACAACCGGGACGCGGCGAGCCGGGCACGGCGATCGATGTCGTTGCTGCGGTGTGTGCGGGTCACGGCAATGACGGTAGCCTTCGAAGTGGAACTGTTACCACGGGAGTCCCTGGATCGCGGGGCTGAGAGGGGCCGACGCCGGCCCGACCGTCAGACCTGAACCGGATCATGCCGGCGCAGGAAGTCTAGGAGGAATCGTGGCGCGCTCGTTGTCCGTCGTCGGTGGCGGGGTCATCGGCCTGTCCGTTGCATGGCGGGCCGCACGGCAAGGGTGGTCGGTCCGGCTGTACGACGCGGCGAGCGGTTCCGGGGCGTCGTGGGTGGCGGGCGGAATGCTTGCGCCGCTGTCGGAAGGCTGGCCCGGCGAGGAAGCCGTGCTCGGTCTCGGCGCAGCCTCGCTCGAGCGGTGGCCCGATTTCGGTAAGGAACTCGAGACCGGAGCGGACGTTTCGCTGTTCACCTCCACTAGTTCTTTGACGGTTGCACTCGACGGCGCGGATGCCGACGATCTGCGGAAGATCGCCGACTGGGTGGGCGCGCAGGGGTACGACATGGACATCGTCGACCGTACGAAGATCCGCGAACTCGAGCCGGTGCTGGGGCCCAAGGTGCGGCTGGGACTCCTGGCCCGATCGGAGCTGGCGGTCGACAATCGCCTGCTTCTGGACGCCCTTCGGCAGAATGCCCGAGCCGCCGGTGTGGAATTCACGGACGAGAACGTCCGTGATCTCGATGACCTCACCACCGACCAGGTAGTGCTCGCGGCCGGCCTGGGCGCACCCAGGCTGTGGCCGGGGTTGCCCCTGCGGCCGGTCAAGGGGGAGATTCTCAGATTGGGTACCAGGCCGGGTGTGACACCTGCCCCGACCCGTACGATTCGAGGCACCGTTCACGGCCGTCCCGCATACCTGGTGCCCCGCGCAAACGGGATCGTGTTGGGTGCCACCCAGTACGAAACCGACGAGGACACCCAGGTCACCGTGGGAGGAGTACGCGACCTCATAGCGGATGCGGAGGCGCTGATGCCGGCGATCGGTGAGTACGAACTGAAGGAAGCGGCAGCAGGTCTACGACCGATGACTCCGGACAACTTGCCACTGATCGGCCGATTGTCCGATCGTGTTGTAGTGGCTGCAGGGCACGGACGAAACGGCATCCTGCTGACACCGGTCACCGCCGACGCGGTGGTGGCGTTGTTGGACGGGAACACGCTCGTCGAGGCCGAGTGTGCGAACTCCGAACGATTCCGGAACGTAGTGAGGAAGCGATGAACGAACAGCAGAGTGTGGGACGAGTCGGCGGCATGACCATTCCCATCGGGATCAGCGTCAACGGCACGGACCACGAGTTGACCGAGCCCACGACGGTGCTCGAGCTGCTCGAACGATTGGACCTGCCGACGAAGGGCGTCGCGGTTGCGATCAACGGTGAGGTCTTCTCACGTGCCCGTTGGTCGGAGACCGTCGGCCGCGGCTGGGAGATCGAGGTTCTCACGGCGGTCCAGGGTGGGTGACACCGCGATCGGCGATCCGGGGAAGTTCACGATCGCAGACCGGGTTTTCGACTCTCGCCTGATCATGGGCACCGGGGGCGCTGCCAATCTCGCGGTACTCGAGGAAGCACTCGTTGCGTCCGGCACCGAGCTGACCACGGTGGCGATGCGCCGGGTCGACGCGACCGGTCGAACGGGAGTGCTCGATCTGTTGCGACGCCTCGGCATCGCACTGCTCCCCAACACGGCAGGGTGCCGCGGCGCCGCCGAAGCAGTCCTCACTGCACAACTGGCCCGCGAAGCCCTGGAGACCGACTGGGTGAAACTCGAGGTCATCGCGGACGAGCGGACGCTGCTGCCCGACGCGATCGAACTCGTCCGCGCGGCCGAACAACTCGTCGACGACGGGTTCGTGGTGTTGCCGTACACCACCGACGACCCGGTTCTGGCCCGCCGCCTCGAGGATGTGGGGTGCGCGGCCGTCATGCCGCTCGGATCTCCGATCGGCACCGGGCTCGGCATCTCGAATCCGCACAACATCGAGATGATCGTCGAGGGCGCGGAGGTTCCGGTGATTCTCGACGCCGGGATCGGTACCGCGAGCGATGCGGCACAGGCCATGGAACTGGGCTGTGATGCTGTTCTCCTCGCTACCGCGGTCACTCGTGCCAACGACCCGGCGATGATGGCGTCTGCGATGCGCGGGGCGGTTGCTGCCGGGTACCAGGCTCGTCACGCAGGCCGGATTCCCAAGCGGTTCTGGGCCCAGGCGTCGTCCTAGGGGTTTCGCGGGGGCGTCCTCAGGGGCACTGGTCAGGGTGATAGTAGTACCGCAGGACTACTTGTGAACAACCCCACGGCCGATGCGCGAGCCAGGGACGCAAGGCATGCTTGTCGGCATGATCGAAGTCAACGGATTGACCAAGACCTTCGGGAAGACGAAGGCCGTGGAAGACCTGACGTTCACCGTGAAGCCAGGGATCGTCACCGGCTTCCTCGGGCCGAACGGTGCGGGTAAGTCGACAACCATGCGCATGATTCTGGGCTTGGACAGGCCGACCGCCGGAACCGCCCTGATCGACGGCAAGCACTACCGCGAACTGGAGCAGCCGCTGAAGACCGTTGGTGCGCTGCTCGATGCCAAGTGGGTTCATCCGAACCGGTCTGCCCGTGCTCATCTGCAGTGGATGGCGGCCGCCAACTCGATCCCGAAGAGTCGAGTGGACGAGGTGCTGCACCTCGTCGGACTCACCGACGTCGCGGGTAAGAAGGCCGGCGGCTTCTCCCTCGGTATGTCGCAGCGACTCGGACTTGCAGGTGCGCTGCTCGGTGACCCCAAGGTGCTGCTGTTCGACGAACCGGTCAACGGGCTCGATCCGGAGGGCATCGTCTGGATCCGTAAGTTCATGCAGCGTCTGGCTGCAGAGGGGCGCACGGTTCTCGTGTCGAGCCACCTGCTGTCGGAGATGGCCCTCACCGCCGAGCACCTCGTCGTGATCGGACGTGGCCGGCTCAAGGCGGACACCTCGGTGAAGGAATTCGTGGACATGGCTTCCGAGTCGACCGTCCGCGTGCGCAGCCCGCAACTCGACGTGCTGCGCAGCGCACTGACGTCGCAGGGGCTGACCGTCCGCGACGAAGGGGCCGGTGACGCACCCGCCCTGCTCGTGCTCAATTCGAGCACCGAGGCGATCGGCACGATTGCCGGAGCGCAGGGCGTCGTCCTGCACGAACTCGCATCCCAGCGCGGTTCGCTCGAGGACGCATTCATGAAGCTGACAGGAGACGACGTGCAGTACCACGCCGAAGGCGTCGAAGACGTGATGAGGGGGACCCTCTGATGGCTGTTCTGGCTGCAGAACGAATCAAGCTGACCACCACCCGATCGCCGTGGTGGTGCACCGCAATCATCATCGTGCTGGGTCTGGGCCTGGCTGCGGTGATCGGGCTGAGCGCGAAGGCCAGCTTCAACTCGTTCGAAGACGAGATCGCTGCAGGGAACCAACCGAGTTTCGAGCCCTTCCTGCCCACGCTCGCCGATGCCGTGGGCGGTGTGTCGGGCTTCGGCGTTCTGGTGTTGATGATCCTTGGCGCCCTGGCCGTGACGAGCGAGTATCGATTCGGGGTCATTCGGACGACGTTCCAGGCGATTCCCAACCGTGCATCGGTTCTCGTCGCGAAGGCCGGTCTGATCGGTGTGGGTGGCGCGCTGCTTACCTTCGTGCTCACGTTCGGCGCGTACGCGATCGCCAAGGCGACCGCAGGTGAAGAGGCCGGTGTCGCACTCACGCTGACCGGCAGCGATGCCTGGCGCGCCATCTACGGTGTGCCGATCTACGCACTGCTGTGTGTCGTCCTGGCAGTCGGTGTCGGTGCGCTGGTACGGCAGTCGGCCGCGGCGATCGCGTTGCTGTTGTTGTGGCCACTGCTGATCGAGAGCCTGTTCGGTCTGTTCGGCGAGTTCGGCAGGACAGTGCAGCCGTTCCTGCCCTTCGGCAACGCGAACAACTTCCTCGGGCAGCCGATGGGCATCGACTACCACTGGGGTCCGTGGGGCAGCCTGGTGTACTTCGCCGCCTTCGTGGCCGTCGTGTTCGGTGCGGCGATCGTGTCGGTGAACACGCGCGACGCCTGAGAGCCTGGACACCCAGGCATCCGGAGGCGACTACAGTACTTTCGTCCTCCCGCCCTTTGCAGACGTACGTCGGGAGGTCTGCAAAGGGGAGTGCGGGAAGACGAAAGCCGGTGGCCGGTGCGAAAACCATTCGCACCGGCCACCGGTGTCTCGAGTTACTCTCGGCCGATGCGACTACGGGGAGTCTTCACGATCGGTGTGGCAGGAGCGATTGCGCTCGCAGGATGTTCGTCCGGTGACGAAGCGCCGAAGCAGCCGGTCGACGCGACCACGCTTGCCGAGTCCGTCACGATCGATTCGGTCGTCGACCACCTCGAGAAACTCGAAGAGATCGCGGCCGACAACGACGGCAACCGTGCCGCCGGCACGCCCGGCTACACCGCCAGCGCGGATTACGTTGCGCAGACCCTGCGTGACAAGGGATTCGACGTAGAAACGCCCGAGTTCGAGTACCACTCCTTCGACGTGGCGTCGGAGCAGCTACTCGCGGACGGCCAGGACATCGAGGTACAGGCCCTCGGGTACTCGCCCTCGACCGGCCCGGACGGGATCACCGCTCCGATCGTTGCGGTGCCTGCAGACGAGAGTCCTGGTTGCGAGATCACCGACTACGACGGATTGGACGTCACCGGCGCAGTGGTGCTGGTCGAGCGGGGTGTGTGCCCGTTCGCGGACAAGCAGAAACTCGCCGCCGAGCGCGGCGCGGTCGCAGCTGTTGTCGTGAACAACGAAGACGGTCCGTTGCTCGGCGGGACACTCGGCGACCCCGATGCGGGTGAGATTCCCACCGCCGGCGTGAGCAAGGCCGACGGCGAGACGCTTGCCGCTGCCGACGACGTAACGCTCACGCTCGAGACCGAAGCGACGACGTCGACGGGCCGCAACGTCATCGCGCAGACCACCACCGGATCCACCGACGACGTGGTGATGGTGGGTGCGCATCTCGACAGCGTGCCGGACGGCCCCGGCATCAACGACAACGGAACCGGTGTCGCCGCCACCCTCGAGACGGCGTCACAGCTCGGGGGCAGCCCGAACGTGAACAACGCCGTTCGTTTCGCATTCTGGGGTGCGGAGGAACTGGGCCTTCGCGGTTCGGAGGCGTACGTCGAGAGTTTGGATCCCGAACAGAAGGCAGACATCGCGCTGTACCTGAATTTCGACATGTTGGGATCGGAGAACCCGGGCTACCTGGCCTATGACGGTGACGACTCGGATGCGTTCGGTGCCGGGCCCGGTCCCGAAGGGTCTGCGGGAATCGAACGCACCTTCGTCGACTACTTCGCGGGCGTGGGCGTCGACCTCGACGGCACCGACTTCGACGGACGCTCCGATTACGGTCCGTTCATCGCGGCGCAGATTCCGGCCGGCGGTGTGTTCAGTGGCGCGGACGGACAGAAGACCGCCGAGCAGGCGCAGGAGTGGGGTGGCACCCCGGATGTCGCGTACGACAGGAACTATCACAGCGCGGACGACACGCTCGCCAACATCGACAGGGAAGCGCTGGCCCAGAATTCGGCGGCCGTCGCCTACGCGGTGGGCGTGTATGCGCAGGATCTGGGTGGCCCGAACGGTGTCCCCACGGGCGCCGAACGTGAGAAGGCCCGCGCTGGCGACTGAATCGTGTGACGCTGCGTTACGCTCACGCTCGTGAGTGAGGATCCGATCGACTCAGGCCAGGCTCCTCGCGCGAGCTCGGGCCGCTCCGTTTCGGAGTGGTTGTCAGCGGTGAACGGCCACCGACCCTTGGTCGACGGATTGCGCCGGGTGCGTCGCGCCCTGCCCGGTGACCCGGCGTTTGGCGATCCTCTGTCCACCGCGGGGCCGGGAAGTGCGCGTGCGTTGGCGCGCATCGCCGACCGAGCGCAGAGCGATCAACCCGGAGCTTCTCGCGAGGTGAGCCTCGGGGCTCTCCAGGTGTGGCAGGCATTGCTGGAGCGGGCCGGTCAGGGACGCGGAAATTCCGAGGTCACCATCGTGTTCACCGACCTCGTCGGATTCTCGAGTTGGGCACTCCCAGCCGGAGACTCCGCTACCCTCGATCTGTTACGCCAAGTCTCCACGGTGGTCGAAACACCGATGTACGACCGCGGCGGGAACGTCGTCAAACGCATGGGTGACGGCATCATGGCTGTCTTTCCGAATGCCGATCGTGCGGTGGAAGCGGTGTTCGTCGCACGCGGCGCCCTGTCTGAGGTCGAGGTGGAGGGGTACCGCCCCCGCATGAGGGTGGGGCTTCACACCGGCTTGCCACGCAGGATCGGCGCCGACTGGCTGGGCGTGGACGTCAACATTGCCGCCCGCATCATGGCGCTCGGTGGCGACGGCAAGGTGATGGCCTCGTCCGCCACGCTCAGCGCGTTGCAGCCGGGGACCCTCGAGACGCTGGGGATCACGACAAAGCCGTGGCGAAGGGGGTTCTTCGCGCCGCAGCCCAGCGGGGTTCCCGAAGATCTCGGGATCTGGCGGCTGAGGTCGGCGACCGGAAGCTGACTTCGCGGTCGCCTCACCCCTCGGTCATGTGCGGATCCAGACCCCCAACGGCGTAGTCAACAGACCCGCGGGCGATATCACCAGCTGACTCTGTGTTGCGTGAACCCAGATTTCGTAGACGTCCTTGCCGCCGAGGTGATTGCGGATGAAGGCGCCGAGCTCGGCGTTCTCGACTGCTCAGGGCCGTGCGGCTCGTAGGTCGAGGGCGCCTTCGAGGGTGCGCGGGTTGTCGTCGAGTCCGGGGCCGCGCGGGATCTGTCGGAGTGCATCGGTGGTGTGCATCTCGATGGGGTATGTCCGGCCGCTCGGCGCAGTCAGGGTCACGGCGTGAGTCGTCTGCGCCCAATCGAAGTGCTCGACCCGCGCGGTCCACCCGCCCGGTAGCGCCCCAGAGTAGGAGAGTTCGCTCGCGGGTGCCAGCGTCAACGACGACTGGTCGGTGGAGGGGTCCGCCTCGGTCAGTATCGGCTGCTTCAGGGGCTGTCCCGTCGGCGTGAATTCCCACGACGAAGCGCTGAGTCCCTTGTGTCAGTAGCCCGTCCGGCCGTCGTGACGTCCTTCGACGCGCAGTTCGCGGTCCTCTACCGCCGGGCCGGTGACGCTGATGGAGATGCGGGAGGTGATGTCGCCGGGGACCTTGGCCTGATGCTGCCAGTCCGGGGCGGGCAGGGAGACCCCGGTGAATCGTGGGTCGAATCGTTCCTGCAGCTGGCTGGGCGCGCGAACCGTCACCCGTCAGGCTGACCACCTGCACCAGTCCGGCAAGGGGTGCTGGTTTCCTTCGGCGTCGATGAAACCGTCCGAGACCCGGTGGCTGAGGGCCCACTTGCCCGGTTCCCGTGCACCGTCGGGGACCGTCATTCCCGGCCACAGCCAGATCGGCCCCCGAACGAGCGGGTCCAGTTCCACACCATCGGACCCGAGAGCACGTTGTCGAGGGAGTAGATCCAACCGTTTCCGTCCAAGGCGACGACCATGTTGCCGTCGACCGAAATGGCGGCGATGTGCCCGTCGAGGCAGCCGGGGGTGTTGACTTTGCGCCACGGTGCGTCGGATCCGCGTGGGCGGGTGCAGAGAGAACCGTCACCGAGCACGAACTCGGCGTAACTGTTGAAACCGTTGCCTTGTGGTGAGCAAGTGTGAGCATGCTCATCAGGCAGTCGCCTCTTGCGAGACGGCGGTCCCGGTCTGATCAACCCGGGTCGGGTTGTGCCGGGTTGACGCTTCACGGCCTCCTGCCTGGCCTGCTCGTGCAGGCCCGGTCTCACGGATGGCTCCACGTCCTGCCACCGACCCACTGCCGGCGGAACTCTGTTCACCCACCATGTGGGTTTGCCCGAGTCGGGCGAGGTTGATCGCGGCATTACGATCACGATCGATCGACACACCACACTGTGCACACACATACGTGCGCTCGGCGAGGGTCAGGTTTGGCTTTCGCCCACCACACCCCGAACACGTCTTCGAACTAGGGAAGAACCGGTCGGCCGCCACCACCGCGGACCCATACCAGGCGGCCTTGTAGGTGAGCATCCGCCGCACCTCGGCGAGGGCGGCATCGGCGAGGGCACGGTTGAGACCCTTCTTGTAGGCGCCGCCAGCGGCGCGCATACCTGTGGCGTTCAACGTCTCCACCACCACAACCCGGTGCTGTTGCGCGAGGGTGGTGGTGGCCTTGTGCAACACATCCCGGCGTATCGCGGCCGCCCGTGCATGGCTTCTCCCGATCCGAGCCTGGGTCTTGGCCCAACGCTTCGAGTGCCTACGCCGCGAGCGGATTGCCGGGTCGTAGGGGCCGTGCTGGCGGGCGGCCTTGCGTTGCAACACCCGCAACCGGGCCTGGGCAGCGGACAACGACTTCGGCGCGCGGATTCGCTGCACTTCGGTCCCGTCGGGGGTGGCGACCACCAGGAGACTGTCGGCCTTGACCCCCACATCCACACCGACCACCGGACACTGGGACCGTGACGCGTGGGCGGGTCGGGTCTTGGCCGCGACGAGGGTCTGAAACGAACAGTGCCAGCGTCCCGACGAATCCTGCGACACCGTGGCCGACAGAATCCGTGCACTCTCGGACTCGATCCGCCGGGCCAGTTTCCGGGTCGATTCGTGCGTCTTGATCCTGCCCACCCGGGGAAGACTCACATGATGACGATCCGGTTCGACGCGGAGGGTGCCGGTGGTGAACCGAACACTGCGCCGCGACCGGGCGGTCTTGAACCGGGGAAACCCCACCGCCTTCCCCACCCGCTCACCGTTACGGGACGTGGTCCAGGCATCCAGACCGCGGGCCAGGCTGTCGAGACCGGTGTTGTAGGCCTCCTTCGAGTTCGCACCCCACCACGGCGCGTATACGCTCTTCCGCTGGTTCCACGTCTTCCGCAATGCGGGCAGCGACCAACCCAAAGACGGTGTCAGATCGGCGTCGGTAAGGCCGTAGCTGCGTTCCGCCGCCCGCTGATCGAGCACTGCTGTCACCAAGGCGAGCATGTGGTTGTGCGCGAACCGCGCCCCACCCGCATGCGATGCAAGGGCCCGCTGCTGGGCCGGGGTGGGGTCGAGCGCGAACCGGTACGCCTGCGCCACCCACCCCTCGGGAATCTCGAACCTGCCCATCACACACCCACCGAAGTGCCGAAAAGTGTGCGACCACTACCGGCCAGCGCGGCGCCGAGGTACTCGACCTCGAACTGGAGCAGACCCCCGTGATGTTCCACGCCCACCACACTTGCAGAAGGGTCCGACATCGATACGCCGCCCGCACTTCGGGGCGGCTCCCATTCCGATCGGAACCCATCTCCCACACCCTTTCCCCAGTGTGGTCGTTGGTATCTACATACACACTGCGCGCGAAACCTGCCGAACCAGGTCGGCGTCGATTCCTCACGACGCATCACGTCGGCAATCACCGGCATGGATCCGGCAGGCTGAGGACAAATATCACTCAGCCAACGCACCTGCTCAGATAGGTGCACACATGCTCACGTTTGCTCAGAAAGAGTCGAACAGTTGAAACCCTGCTCGCTGTCGCGCAGGTGCACGCTCGATGGCAGGTCGAGCCCGGCGGGTGCAGGAGCCAGATCCTCGAACTCGGAGATCCCCTTCACGCTGGGCAGCGGGGTGACCAGACCGGGTAGCGGTGGGATGAGTTGGTTCGTCCCGATAACGGGTACGCAGTCGAGTGGGCGCGACTCCGACGCGGCAGCAGGCGCTACGCTCGCGGTGCCCGCGACGCAGATCGCGAGGCACACCGTGTACAACGACGTGCGAGTGAACCGGCTATTCATGCGTTCGAAGTCCCTCCGTGGTTTGTTCGGGCAATAATGTACCTCAACTGGTCAATCCAGTTGATCAGTTTGTGTGAGCCGGTAGTGTCTCGTGCCATGGAAGCCGTTCCCATTACCCGCGCCACCGTGAGCGACGGCGTCTTCGCGCAGCTCGCGGACGGAATATTGGCGGGGAGAGTCCAGCCTGGCGACCAGTTGTCGTCCGAGCGTGACCTTGCCGAGTCTTTCCGCGTCAACCGTCACGCTGTCCGCGAGGCGCTCAAACGACTGCAGCAGTCGGGCCTGGTGCGCGTCGCGCACGGCAGCAAACCCACGGTCCTCGATTGGCGGACCCACGCCGGTGTGGACACCCTCTCGATGGTGGCCCACTCCGGTGCCCTACCTGCGCTGCGGCTGATGCGCGACATCATGGTTCTGCGGCGCACGGTAGCGGCCGACGCGGCCCGCCTGTGTGCGCTCGAAGCAGACGAATCGCAGGTCGCGGAGATCCTGGCGGAGGCCGAGCGCTATTCGGAGCCCGGCGACAGCGCCATAGCAGAGGTGGATCTGGCGTTCTGGCGGGCGGTGTTCGCAGGATCGGGAAACGTGGCCTATCAACTCGCCCAGAACACACTCGTCGCCGGCTACGCCGATGTCGGGTGGGACACGCTCGCCGAAGTCGGTGTTCATGCCGCGGAGTACGACGATCCGCAGGCACATGTCGAACTCGCGGGGCGAATCGCCGCAGGCGACAGCAATGGCGCCTACGAACTGGCTGACGAGTTGCTGGGGCGGGCTGTCACCGCGGTCACCGCAGCCGAAAGGGAAGGCAACCGATGACAGACTCCGCCGAAGCAGCACTCGAACACTTGCGGGACAGTTCGCAGTTCCAGTGGTACGTGATCCCGTTGCTACTGATGGTGCTGTACGTGTACAGCGTCGAGGTCGAGCGACGGAACTGGAGCGTGCTGCTCGGTGGCCTCGCGTTCTGGGGCATGGATTGGTTCAACGAGATCTGGAACTCTGCGGTGTTTCATGCAACCGGCAAAGCGCCGGTCTGGGGCGCTCCCGGAGACTCCGCGTATCAAATCCTCATCGGGCTGAACATCGAAATCAGCTTCATGTTCGCGATCATGGGCATCGTGGCGATCAAGATATTGCCCGCCGACAAGAACATGCGCATTCTCGGGATCAACAACCGAGTCGTATTCGCATGCGTCGGCGCGGGACTCGCCGTGGCAATCGAGATCCTGCTCAATCAGATGGGCGTCTTGACCTGGGAATGGTCCTGGTGGAGTGCCGGCATGCCGATTCTGATCTTCTTGTTCGGCTACCTGCCGTTCTTCGCCGCCGCGTACTTGGTGCACGACATGACCAAGCTGCGCCACCAGATCACCGCAGTGTCGGTCATCTTCGGCGTCGATGCGGTAGCGCTCGTCATCCTCGGAACAGTTGGATGGCTCTGACTCCGTCAGAACAGGGGTTAGTGAAGCCGCCAGAACGGTGACACCGGGCCGTGTCCCGAGCCGAGGTCGTACGACACCTCGAGGCATTTCGTGACCCACTCCTTCCCGAACGCGACAGCGTCCGGCACCGTGTGACCGTTGGCCAGCGCGCAGGCGATGGCTGCGGCCAGGGTGTCGCCACCGCCGTGATCGTTCCCGGTGGGGATGCGCGGGCTGGTGAATTCGAGGAACGTGTCGCCGTCGAACAGTAGGTCGGTGCTGGTAGACGACGTGCGCAGGTGACCGCCCTTCACGATCGACCACTGTGCGCCCAATCGATGCAGGGCTTCGGCGGCCCGCCGGGCGCTCGCATCGTCGACCACCTCGATGCCGGTGATGAGACGCACCTCGTCGAGGTTCGGGGTGACCACCGTGGCGATGGGGATCAGCGTGTTGGGTACGGCGTCGAGTGCTTCTGCATGCAGCAACGGGTCACCGTGCATGGACGCGCACACCGGATCCACGACGAGAGGCACCGCCTGATCTCGTCCGATTCCCACCTCCGTGCACACGTCGGCAACCGCTTCGATGATGGCCGTGGACGCCAACATTCCGGTCTTCGCTGCCCCTACCCCGATATCGCCGACGACGCTGCGGACCTGCGCGGCGACCACGTCGGGCGGGACTTCGTGGAAGCCGCTGACACCGACCGAGTTCTGTACGGTCACCGCCGCCACGGCGACACACGCATGGACGCCACAGAGGGCCATGGTGCGCGAATCGGCCTGAATGCCGGCGCCACCGCCGGAGTCGGTTCCAGCGATGGTGAGGGCCCGAACCGGGGTTTGTCCGTCGGGAGTCAGTGGCAGCAAGTTCACAGCGTGTGACCCTACCGACCTCGCGTTTCGCCTCTGTGCGTGGTCCGCGAGTGCAGGGACTCTCAGAGCACTCACAGGGCCGAAGGTCCTGACAAGGGGGCGCCTGATCTGTATAAAAGAGTGTTGTGGATCACGTTTCGGTCACGACGCACGCAGGAGGTCTGATGCTCGACTCGGCGTACGTCGATGTCACCAACAACCGTGATCAGAACCGGTTCGAACTCCGGCTCAGCGGCGATTTGGTGGGCATCATCGGATACTTCGACATGGGCGACACCCCGGTGCAAGGGCACCCGGTGATCTCGTTCATGCACACGGTGATCGTCGAAGATTTCGGGCACCGTGGCTTGGCTGCGGTTCTGGTGAGTCGGGCCCTCGAACTCGCCCGCGAGTACGGGTGGAAGGTCAAACCCGTGTGCACCTACGTTCAGCGGTTCCTTGCAGGCAGTCGGGACTACCGAGACGTCGTCGTGCAACTGCCGCGGCCCGCTGGTTCGCGTTGAGTGACAGTCGGATTCTTGAAGATGTGACGATTCGGCTGCAAGCTGAAACATTTCGCTGGCGCGGCGGTGGGGATGCTGGTTCCATGAGTGACATGGAACACATTTCGAACAGTGCCGGTCCGTCGGGAAGCCAGGCGGCAACAGAACTTCATGTTGTCGACAACCCCGCACACGAGCGCTTCGATCTGTGGCTCGGCGACGAGATCATCGGCATCCTCGGCTACCGCGACGAGGACGACATCCCTGGATTCACAGCGAAGCCGGGTGAGGTCGTCGCCTTCATGCACACGGTGGTGAAAGAAGAGCACGGCGGCAGGGGAATGGCCGCGATCCTCGTCCGTGAAGGTCTTGCGGCCGCCCGCGTGAGGGGGTGGCGGGTGCGCCCCATCTGTACCTACGTGCAGCGCTACCTCGCCGCGCACCCGGAGGAGAACGACCTGCTCGTCTCCGATTGATGGTGGCGGGCCCGCCCAGCGATCACTCGCCGATATCGACGATGACCGGCGCGTGGTCGCTGGCGCCCTTGCCCTTGCGTTCGTCCCGGTCGATCGATGCCTTGTCGACGCGTGCGGCCAGGGCCGGTGATGCCAGCGCGTAGTCGATACGCATGCCCTGCTTCTTCGGGAACCGGAGCTGTGTGTAGTCCCAGTAGCTATAGACACCGGGTCCGGGGGTGTGCGGGCGAACCACGTCCGTGAATCCGGCCTTCTCGAACGCGGCAAACGCGTCGCGTTCCGGCTGGGACGTGTGCGTCTTGCCGTCGAAGAACGACGGATCCCACACGTCTTCGTCGGTGGGAGCCACGTTCCAGTCGCCGACGAGCGCGATCTGTGCGTCTGCGTCGCTTTTCAGCCAGCCCTCGGCGTCGTCTCGAAGTTTGGCGAGCCAATCGAGCTTGTATGTGTAGTGCGGGTCGGCGAGCTCGCGCCCGTTGGGGACGTACAGACTCCAGATGCGCACCCCATTGCAGGTGGCGCCGATCGCACGGGCTTCACGAATCTGCTCGGCTTCGGGATCCTTGTGGAACCCTGGCTGGTCGGCGAAGCCGATCTGCACGTCGTCGAGGCCCACTCGTGAAGCGATCGCGACGCCGTTCCACTGGCTGAGCCCCACGTGCGCAACCTCGTAGCCCAACTCGCTGAACCGCTCGAACGGGAACTGTTCGTCTTTGCACTTGGTTTCCTGCATGGCAAGTACGTCGGTGTCGGTTCTCTGCAGCCAATCGATGATCCGATCGGTACGGGCACGGACGGAGTTGACGTTCCAGGTAGCAATTCGCACAGGGCAAGACTAACCGGCGCCACCGACATGCTCGGTGGCGTACCGATAGCGGTGGTGATCGACGAAACCGAGGGCACGGTACATCGCCTGCGCACCCTCGTTTTCTGCGGCAACCTGCAGGTAGGCGTGGGTAGCGCCCTTCTCGCGCCCCCACTTGACGACGTCACCGCAGATCAGCGTGCCGATGCCGTGCCGGCGATGCTCTTCGGCAACCTCCACCGCGGTGAGCCCGACCCAGATTCGGCCGTCGTACGCGGGGGTGACGGACCCACGCGCCACCGCGATCAGGGTGGAGTCCTCGGAGCCGATGCGTGCGAATGCCACCTTGCCCCCGCGAACCGCGGTGAGCACGTCGACCGCGAAATCGGGTAGGGCGCTGCCGCGGTAGCGGTACAGCGCCAGCCAGTCCCGGTCCGGTCGCGAGTCGATGGTGGCAACCGGATCGCCCTCGGGGAGCACGAGATTGTCGATGTCGGCCGCCATCACGACCACCTCGTCGCTGATGTTCCAGCCGTCCGGCACAGAACTCAGGCGATCAGGCAGCAGCAGACGCAGTGGTCGGTCCCGGTCCGCGTACCAGGCGCGCAATCGCCCGACCGTGGATTCGTCGAGCGGGGCGACGCTGCCGGGTTCACCCAGCGGAGTCGCCGAGTTGGCGCGACCGGTGAAACCGTGGCCGTACCGGCACAACCAGCCGTCGATCCATTCGAACTCGACGCCGGGCCAGCCGTCCGCTGATACCAATTCCAGATGCCTGATCTCACTGGTGCGGATCGGCCGAGGAGCCAGCGCCTTCATGGCCACCACTCGATCCGCGGCAATCTCGACGGTGTTGCCGTCCGCGGTACGCACGGATACGGAACCCTTGACGCTGTCCAGCCATCCGATGACGTCGGTCATCGGATGGCTGGAACCCGGTGGCAGGGAGTACCGGACAACCACCCGGCTGCCCAGTGGAATGTCGGTCGTCATGTTCGCCTGGCGTCAGTCTTCGTCGTGACCGAACGGGTCCTCGACGGTTCCCGGTACCCAACTCAGGCCAGGAACACCCCAACCTGCGCGTTTGATCGTCTTCTTCGCGGCGCGAGCGTTTCGCCCGACCAGCATGTCGACGTACAGGAAGCCGTCCAGATGGCCGACCTCGTGCTGGAGCATGCGGGCGAACAGTCCGCGGCCTTCGATCTCGATCGCGTTGCCGTCGGCGTCTGTGCCCGTGACTTTCGCCCAGTCGGCGCGTCCGGTGGGGAACTGCTCACCGGGGACCGAGAGGCAGCCTTCGATGTCGTCCTCCGGGTCCGGCATCGTCTCGGGCCGTTCGGACGTCTCGAGGACGGGGTTGACCACGACGCCACGGCGACGTTGGGCATTGCCGTTCTCGTCGGCGTCGGGGCAGTCGTAGACGAACAGCCGCTTCGCCACGCCCACCTGGTTGCCGGCGAGACCGACACCGTTGGCGGCGTCCATGGTTTCGTACATGTCCGCGATCAATTGGGCGAGTTCCGCGGGCGATTCGGACACTGCTTCGGTGGGGGCGTGCAGGACCGGGTCGCCGACGATCCGGATGGGGAGGATGGCCATGACCATCGAGGATATCGGCCCCATCCGTCCACGCGTAATCGCCGCGACCTGGAAAGCGGCGCGCCAGCGCTGTTGTAACCCCGTATCGACCACATCGTGGTTGAATGGTCACCGAAGCACATTGGTGTAATTCGTTCCCGGTCGACCACGCGATCGGGGAGTCGGGGGTACGTGGTTTCGCTGAATGCGAGCGAAAGTTAGCAGTCGAGGAGTGACATGGACGGCGCAACAGCGCGTAGCCAGAACCAGTCAGACAACAACGACATCGTCGGCACCAGCGAAAACGCTGCAGCAATGCACGAGGTCGGCGTCGACGGACTCACCCGCCGCGAACACGACATCCTCTCGTTCGAACGTCAGTGGTGGAAATATGCCGGTGCGAAAGAAGAGGCGATCAAGGAACTCTTCGACATGTCGGCAACACGCTACTACCAGGTGCTCAACGCACTTGTGGACCGCCCGGAGTCGCTTGCGGCAGACCCGATGCTGGTCAAGCGGCTGCGCCGTCTGCGTGCCAGTCGGCAAAAAGCCCGAGCGGCGCGCCGTCTCGGATTCGATGTCACGTAGGCGTTGTTCGCCTCTCGAACCGCCTGCTGACCCACGACAGTTAAGGTCGTCCAGGTGAGCACTCAGAAACCCGCATCGTCCGGTCCGCCGCTGCGTGCACTTGCCATGGTGCTGATTGCTCTTGCGATTCTGTTCGCAGGGCTGGGATTCGCATCGATGGGCAAGGCCGATTCCGAACAGGCGGCCTCGCCGGCGTCCACGACGTCGTCGGCCGCAGCGCCTACGACCACCACTTACGCGGCGGCACCCGGCGCGGCCGCGAACAACGCGTACGCGAGTGACACGACCACCACGGAAGCGACCACGACCGAGTCGAGTGCGGCCACCACCTTGAGTGAGTCCGACAAAACTGCTGTGGGGGTGCGGGTCCTCAACAACAGCAGTGTCAGCGGACTTGCCGGGGACACTGCTTCCGAGCTCACCGGTTCCGGATGGACCGTGACGGCAACGGGCAATTACAACGCGAGCACCGTCTCGACGTCCACCGTCTACTACGGCACCGGGGAGACCGAGGAACAGGCGGCGAAGGAGATCGCCGCCGAACTCGGGATCACCGCAGAGCCTCGGATTCCCGCAATTTCCGACTACTCGCCGGGTGTCATCGTCATCATGACGTCAACGGGCTGAGACCGGCGCGGCGCGGCGGTTCGGCCGTCGTTATGATCATGTGTACTTCCTCGCCACCTCAAAGGAGCGGTTTCGATGTCGAGTTCCACCCGTCGCATGTCCTGGCGTGTAGTCACCCCGGTAATCGCGCTTGCTGCACTGGGTATGACCGCATGCAGTAACAGTGAGGAGCCGAGCGACTTGCCCGGCACCACGCCGCCCGTGTGGACGGGTGCCGCAGATCCGGAGGCACACGGTGCCGAGGGTGGCCACGCTGCCGAGGGTCAGGAAGCCGAAGGGCACGGCGCTGAAGGCCAGGGAGCCGACGGGCATGACTCCGGGGCCGAGGGCGCTGGGCTGAGTTCCACGCTGAAGGATGCATCCGGCGCCGAGGTCGGAACTGCCACCTTCACCGAGTCCGACGGCGGCGTGAAGGTCGAGCTGACCGCAGAGGGCCTCACCCCTGGCTTCCACGGGTTCCACGTTCACTCCGTTGCCAAGTGCGAGCCGAACTCCGTGGCGCCGTCGGGTGGCGAACCTGGCGACTTCAAGTCGGCCGGCGGACACTTCCAGGTCGAAGGACACGAAGGCCATCCCGCAAGCGGTGACCTCACCAGCGTCATGGTGACGGGCGACGGGTCCGCACACCTCACGACCACCACGGACGCGTTCACACTCGACGATCTCCGCAACGGCGGCGAAGGCACGTCCGTGATGATTCACGAGGGTGCAGACAACTTCGGCAACATCCCGACCCGTTACGTCCCGGCTCCCGACGAGGAGACATTGAGCACCGGTGACGCCGGCGGCCGTGTCGCCTGCGGTGTCATCGCCGGAAGCTGATTTCGGAGCAACTTGTAGATCGAGCCACACCCACTCCGGGTGTGGTTTGATCGGCACGTGGTAGTTCACTTTCCGGGTTCACCCCGGCCGACACTGGGTGTCGAGTGGGAGATCGCGCTGGTCGACCGGGACACCCGCGACCTGTCCAACACCGCTGTAGAGGTCTTCGATGCGGTGGCGGAGCTCGCGGGTGACAACACCCCGCGGATCACCAAGGAACTGCTGCGCAACACCGTCGAACTCGTCACCGGTATTCACTCCACGGTCGGCGAGGCGATGGGTGATCTCGACGAATCCCTGGGCCTGCTTCGCCGTGCGGCGAACCCGCTCGGCGTGGAGCTGATCTGCGCCGGCACCCATCCGTTCGCGCAGTGGAACAGCCAGTTGGTCACGCGGACACCGGACTACGACGAGCTGATCGAGCGGACTCAGTGGTGGGGCCGTCAGATGCTGATCTGGGGAGTGCACGTCCACGTGGGTGTGTCGTCGCCGCGCAAGGTATTCCCCATTCTCAACGCGCTGTTGCAGCGCTATCCGCACTTGTTGGCATTGTCCGCCTCATCGCCCATGTGGGCGGGCGTCGACACCGGGTATGCCAGTAATCGAGCGCTGATGTTTCAGCAGCTTCCCACCGCCGGGTTGCCGTACCAATTTCCCAATTGGGGCGAGTACGAACGATTCATAGCGGACCAGCTGAAGACCGGTGTGATCACGAAGGTCGGCGGAATGCACTGGGACATCCGGCCCGCGCCACAGTGGGGGACCATCGAGGTTCGGGTGTTCGACGGGATTTCCTCCCGAACCGAGTTGAGTGCGCTCGTCGCGCTCGTGCATTGCTTGATCGTCGATCTGGACCGTCGGTTCGAAGCGGGCGAGAACCTGCCGAACATGCAGCCGTGGCACGTCAAGGAGAACAAGTGGCGGGCCGCCCGCTACGGCTTGGACGCCGAGATCATCCTCGACGAGCAGGCAAACGAACGTCTCGTCACCGATGATCTGTCGGATCTGCTCGACCAATTGCATCGCACTGCAGTCCGATTGGGTTGTGTGGACGAACTCGCGACTGTGGCGGACATTCCGCGTCGGGGTGCGTCGTATCAACGACAACGGAAAGTGGCGCAATCGAGCGACGGAGATTTGGCTGCTGTCGTCGACTCGCTCGTTCGAGAACTCGGCAAGTAGTTCGAGAATTCAGGAATTCGTTTCCTGCTGATCCGAACGAGGTGTTATCCGAACGAGACAGCAGAATGAATACTGTCGCACAAATGTTACCCGTGATCAGGTGTTGAACACCTCCGAACCGTACCGAACGGTGCGATTATGCGATTGGTGACACCGAACTAAACGTCGAATCGTCAACAGATGACGGAGTCGCATCGTGAAGAGATCGTGTATCCCAGTCATGGCAGGAATCATTTCTGTCTCCATGCTTTCCGGTTTTTTTGCACCCGCCGCAAGCGCAGATCCGCTGCTGCCGGGCCTCCCGCCCCTTCCGGAATCACCACAAAGTTTCATAGATTCGCTGGCGCCGCCGCCTGAATCGACCCCGCACGGACCGATCTCGCCGGCAGCCGAACTGCCGCCCGGCAAGGCGAAGGATGCCGGCCTCGAAGCGTATTACTCCACGATCCTTCCCTCCGACATCGGCGACCCCTTCTTCGATCGATACCCGGACAATCTGTCCCAACTCACCCCCGGCGAGATCATCACCCGTCGCGACATCACTGCTAGTGCGGCGCCCTTCGTGGGGGCTGGGGTCTCACACGTCGACCAGGTGAAGTTTCGCAGCGAGGACGGTATGGGCCGTCCCTCGTTCGGTACGGCGTCACTGATCGTGCCGTCGACGGAATGGGCAGGTGAGGGGGACCGGCCGATCGTGGTGAACAACACGCCGATCGACTCGTTGGGCCGTAAGTGCACGCCCGGCTACACGATGGCGCACGGCATCTCGCTCACGACGAATCCAGTCGATTACATTCCCCCGGTGACGGCGCTTGCTGCGCAACGCGGATACGCGGTGCTGGTTCCAGATCACCAGGGCCCGCGTATGGCCTACGCCGCACCGCGGGTGGCAGGTCACATCATTCTCGACTCACTGCGCGCGGTGCGGTCTCTGGGTCCCGAGTTCGATGCCAGCCCGATCGGGATGACGGGTTATTCGGGCGGTGCAATCGCCACCAATGGTGCAGCAAAATTGATCGACAGCTACGCGCCAGAATTGAAAGGTTTCGTGAAGGGTGCGGCGTTGGGGGGCACGCCCCTCGACTACGAGGTGTTGTCGACGAGTATGTCGGGCGTACTCAATCTCGCGAAGGGATTGCTGGTTGCGGCGGGATTCGGAGTTGCTCGCGAGAATCCCGATATTCTCACGAAGGTCAACAATCCCACCTTGCATGTCGCCCCGATATTCAAAGACCTGTGCACCATTCCGCTTGCGATGCTCGGTGGTTTGACGATTCCGGTGGAGTTTCTGTCCAACATGGAAGATCCGTTCCAATCGGAATTCGCGCACGGAATATACGAGCGAACCCGTATGGAGGATGTCCCGTACGGGGCACCGCTCTACGTGTACAACGGTGCGCAGGAATTCTGGGTTCCATCGGTGATGGCGACCGATCTCTACGCAGAACAATGCGCACTCGGGACACCGTCGGTGCTGCGCCTGCCGATCGGCGAACATTTCATCGCCGCATTGAGTGGGTTTCCCGAGGCCATGCAGTGGCTGGATCAACGATTGCAGGGAGTGCCTGCGCCGAACGAGTGCGGATGACGTAGGACACGCTCCACTCGGGGCTCGTCCACACCCCGTTCACCAGCTGTTTACTATTGTCCGGTGCTGATCGACAGGGTGGCCGAACCGCGGCCGGGTGGGGGACGGATCGGGCGTACGGTCCTGCTGGCCGGTGGCGGCGCGATCGTCGTGATTCTGATCGGCCTACAGGTCTTTGCCGCGATTCGGGGATTCCAGGGGCCGCTCGAGAGTTTGCTGCGCGATTACGTCGCCACACCGAAGTCCGCCTCCGTCTCATGGGCTGGTCTCGCGTTGGCCATGGTCGGATTCCGGGTTCGCGAGCGGGTCATTGCGTTGTCTGCTGCGGCCGCCATCGACATCGTGGTGGCTGTTGTCCGCTACAGCGCGGGCGGTCCACTGACAGTCGGCAACGGTGCCACCTGGGTGCTCACCGCAGTCGGTGTGTATGCAGCCTGGAGGCTGAGTGGCGACCGACGCCGCGATGCGCTCAAAGGTGTCGGACTCGGTGCTCTCCTGATCATCGCCACCAAGTTCGGTGACGCGTGGCTGCAGGTCACGATCATGGCCGGCCCGGCCGTGCTGGACGAGTACGTGCAACTCGCGGACCACGCGCTCGGCAATCCGTCCTGGTACTTCGGCCAGTTCGTCGACGCGCTCGGCCCAGTGGGGTACGCGGTGCTGCACTGGGTGTACATCGAACTTCCCGTCGCGGCGATCGCAGTGGCGTTCTACCAGCTACGCAACGGCTGGCCGTCACACCACCTGGTGCGCACCTTCCTGCTGATCGGATTGATCGGCCCGGCGTTCTACATCCTGTTTCCCGTGGTCGGTCCGATATTCGCGTTCGGTACCGAGGGCCAAGGATTCCAGGTCGGCGATTACTGGCCGACTGTCGTTCCCGCCCTCGACCTGTCACCGCAGCCCCTCGACTTTGACGCCGTGACCCCTCGCAACTGCATGCCGAGCCTGCACACCGCGTGGGCGCTGGCCTTGTTCATTCATTCACGCCACGGGCACTGGGCGGTCCGCGCCGGCGGTACGTTCTGGTTGCTGTGCACCCTCACGGCGACCCTGGGGTTCGGCTACCACTACGGCGTCGATCTCGTCGCCGGCGCGGTACTGACCCTGACACTCGAATCCGCGCTGCGGGACCCCGAACGCGGTTGGGGCTGGTTCCGGGTCCGGCTCGTCGCCGGTGGCGCCCTCGCAATGGCGGCACTGCTGCTCAGCTACCGGTACCTCGCAGCGCCGATGGCGACGTCCCCCGAGATCGCGGGCCCGCTGCTGCTGGGTGTGCTGGGTGCGATGACCCTGGCGTTCTACGCCACCTTCTTCGCCCGGCCGGGCACACAGTTGGCGCTCTGGGGCGGGCGAGAGGTCGAGACGAAGCCGGTCAGCGACGACGTTCTGGGTTCTCCCACTCGCTGATCATGTCCAGCCCGTCCTGGCTGCGCTGCTCCCGGTAGACCACGCGTCCCACCCGGTGGGCGATGACGGACGCGGTGAAGAGGGTGAAGATGCAGGCGAGAATCAACATCCAGACGTCGACGTTGCCGCGCAAGATCACCACCACTCCGGTCAACACCAGGATCAGTCCGATCACCTGTGGTTTGGTGGCGGCGTGCATACGGCGCAGGGTGTCGGGGAAGCGAACGATACCTACGGCAGCGGTGAGGGCGAGCAGGGATCCGGTCAGCATGAAAACGGATCCGATGACATCCAGCACGGTACTCATTTGTCACTCACCCGGAATCGTGCGACGGCTACGGAGCCGATGAAGCTCACGAGGGAAAGGGCCACGATCGACGGAACGATCGTGGTGTCACCGCTGTAGGCGGCCCACACCGCCAGGCCACCCATGGCAACGGCGATCAACGTGTCGAGCGCGACGAGACGATCCAACGACCCGGGGCCGTCCAGCAGCCGGTACGTGGTCAATACGCCGGCTACAGCGAGGATGATGCCTGTGACCGCAGCAACGGTTGCTATCACTTCTTCTCCTCCGGCAGTGCAGGGCCCTCGTCCGCGGGTTCGGGCGAATGCCAGGGGCTCGGCTTCCAATCGGAGTCACGCTCGAAGGACGCGACGAAGAGCCGCTCCAGCTGGGCAATCGTCTTGTAGAAGTGGTTGACCGCCTTCTCCGATCCAACGTCGAGAACGTGGATGTAGGCGATTCGGCGAGGCTGATCGATCTCGAGAACCAGGGTTCCCGGAATGAGATTGATGACGTCCACGCACAGGGTCAGGACGAGGTCCGATTTGAAGTTCAGGTGATACCGGAGCACCCCGGTGACCGGGGGCGGGCTCGGGCGGATGGCGAACCAGGCCAACTGCAGACTCGATTGTGCCGCATACCAGATCGCCAGGCCGATCAGCTGAATCAGCGAGAACAGGTGAATACGGCCCTCGACCGGAACCTTCGGAAGTGGCAACAGAACCATGATCAGGATGCCCACGGCGAGGCCGCCGAGGATGTTGGCGATGCTGATGTTGCCCCACAGCAGCACCCACACCGTGGCCAGCCACGCGAGGAGACCGAGTTGACGAAGATTACCGCGGTTCATCGTGGACCCTCCGCTACTCCGCCGGGTACGGCGTTCTCACCGAGAACGGCCTCGATATAGGTCATGCGATCCCGGAGGTCGTGAGCTGCGCGGTCGCTGATGTCGATGAACGGGCCGGCGAACACTGTCATCGCCAACCCGACCAGAACCAACGCGACGGTGGGGATCAGCATGAGTACCGGAATCCGGCCCACGTCTTCGCGGTCGACGAACGCGATGTCTGCTTCGGATTCGTCGAGCAATGCGGACGGACCGACATCCGCCAGATCTCCTTCAGGGGCATCGGCTCGGGCCCTCCAGAAGGCCTTCGTCCACACACGGGCGACGGCGTACAGCGTCAGCAGGCTGGTGAGAATGCCGCCGCCCACCAGCACCCAGGCGAGGACGCTTGCTTCGGCGGCACCGGCCTGCACGAGCGCGACCTTTCCGATGAACCCCGAGAACGGGGGGATGCCGCCGAGGTTGAGAGCCGGAACGAGGAAGACGATCGCGAGGACCGGGCTCGCCGCGGCCAGTCCACCGAGGCGTCGTAGCGACGCAGAACCGGCCTGACGTTCGATGAGCCCGACGACGAGAAACAGTGTGGTCTGCACCAGAATGTGGTGCGCAACGTAGTAGATGGCGCCTGCGAGCCCGGCCTGAGTGGACAGGGCCACACCGAACACCATGTAGCCGATATGGCTGACCAGGGTGAAGGACAGCAGACGTTTGATGTCCGTCTGGGCGATGGCGCCGAATATGCCCACCACCATCGTGAGCAAGCCGCACACCATCAGGACGGTGTCGAGTTCGCCATTCGGGAACAGCAGTGTGTGTGCCCTGATGATCGCGTATATACCGACCTTGGTCAGAAGGCCGGCGAACACGGCGGTCACGGGCGCCGGGGCCGTCGGGTAGGAGTCGGGAAGCCAGGTCGACAGCGGGAACACCGCAGCCTTGATGCCGAACGCGACGAGGAGGACACCGAAGATCGCGGTGCGGGTTCCCGACGGGATCGAGTCGAGCCGAAGCGCCATGTCCGCGAGGTTCAGAGTTCCCGTCGCCGCGTAGGCGAAGGCGATTCCGGCCAGGAAGATCAGAGACGAGACCATGGACACCATCACGTACGACACGCCCGCTCGCACGCGGTCGGCGCTGGACCCGAGGGTCAGCAACACGAAACTCGCCGCGAGGAGCACTTCGAACCCGACGTAGAGGTTGAAGAGATCGCCGGCGAGGAATGCGTAGGAGATTCCGGCCGTCAACGCCAGATACGTGGGCACGAAGATCGAGACGGGCTGGGCCTCACTGCCGTCGTGAATACCCTGACCGACCGCGTACGCCATGACGGCCAGCAGCACGATCGCCGAAACGACCAGCATGATGGCGGCAAGTCGGTCGACCACGATGGTGATACCGATCGGTGCCTCCCAACCGCCGACCTGGATCGCGGTCGCACCGTGCTCGTCGGCCAATGCGAGAAGCGTTATCGACACGGCAAGGACCGCGACGAGGGCGGTGAGTGCGATGTAGCGCTGGGTGCGTGGCTGGCGTCCCAGAATCAGGGTTGCGGCGGCGGCAAGCAGTGGGATCAGGACCGGCAGAGGGGCGAGGACCGTGATGAGGTCGCTGGACAACGTCATTTCTTCGACTCCCCTTTCTGCGTCTTTTCGATCTCGTCCGTGTCGTCGTCGAAGTCGCCGTCGTGGAGGTCTTCGTACACCTCGAGGTCCTCGAGGTTTTCTAGCTGATCGATCGGGATCGGATTGCCGTGCTCGTCGAATGCGTCACCGCTGAAGCTGGGCTCACCGGTGATCGGGTCGTCGGAACGGTCACGGTCCGGGGCTTCTGCAGCGGAACGCCGGCGCAGCACCTTGGCGTCTTCGGGGTCGTTCTGAACGAGGTCCGCGGTGGTGATCTTGAACGCGCGGTACGCGAGAGCGAGGATAAAGCTCGCGATACCCATCGTGATCACGATGGCGGTGAGGATCATTGCCTGTGCGAGTGGGTCCGCCATCTCGTCGTGCACCGATTCACGGCCGACGATCGGCGGGTTTCCGTCCTCGCCGCCGGAGGTGAGAATCAGCAGGTTGATTCCGTTGCCGAACAGCAGCAGGCCCAGCAGCATGCGGGTGATGCTGCGTTCGATCAGCAGGTAGACGCCGGCCGAGATCAGTATGCCGATCACGATCAGCATTGCGAGATTCGCGCTCATCGCTGCCCCACCTCACTCGCCATCTCGACCTGGGCGTCGAGTCTGGCGCCCAGACTGCGTAGGACGTCGAGTACCAAGCCGACCACGATCAGGTACACGCCGAGGTCGAAGAACAACGACGTGACGAGCTTGATGTCTCCCAGTAGCGGCACCGTCATTTCCAGCACCGCCGAGGACAGCGCCGGCGCGCCCAAGAACAGGGAGAACAACGCGGTGCCCGCCGCGAACGTGAGGCCGAGTCCGAGGATCTTGCCCGCATCGATCGGGACCGTCTCGCCGAGCTCGTACCGGCCGCCGGCCAGGTAGCGCAATACCAGCGCCAGACCTGCGGTGAGGCCGCCGGCGAAACCACCGCCGGGGGCATTGTGTCCCGAGAAGAAGAAGTACACCGACAGCACCATGATCACCGGGAACAGGAACCGAGTGGTCACCTCGAGGACCAGGGATCGATGCTGGGGGTCGATCAGGTCGCCGCCCAGCAGCCACGTGGTGGTGTCCGAGCCGGACGAATCGCTCGTGGTGCCCGGAGCATCGGCGACCCGCGGGGCGGTGCCGAACCGTCGGGTACGGAACACCAGGCTGGCGACGCCGGTGGCCGCAACCAGGAGAACCGAGATCTCACCAAGGGTGTCCCAGGCACGAATGTCGACGAGGAGCACGTTGACGACGTTCTTGCCGTTGCCGATCTCGTACGCGGCTTCCGGGAGCCGGAGATGGATGGGCACCGAATTGCGGGCATTCATTGCGTAGGCGCCGATCGTGGTGATGGTGACACCGACGGCGACCGCAAGCGCGGCGCGTGGGAGTTTGAAGCCGATGGCCTTCGATTCGTCCACCTCTGCGGGCAGCTTGCGGAGCACGAGGACGAACACCACGAGCGTCACGGTTTCGACGAGGAACTGTGTCAGCGCGAGGTCGGGCGCGCCGTGCAGGGCGAACAGTACGCCGAGGCCGTAACCGGTCAGGCCGACCATGAGGACAGCGGCGAGGCGGTTGCGCATCACCGTTGCGGCCAGTGCGGTGCACACCATGATGCCGCCGATGGTCACCTGTATCGATGTGTCCCAGACCCGCATTTCCGGCCGCGTGGTGGTGCCGATGACCAGGAGCACCAGCGGGACGATCACGAGGGTCACCAGGATGGTCGTCAGGGTCAGGGGCAGGGAGCCGCGCTGGGTCGCGCCCGTCAACCGCATCGAGATGGTGTCCATTGCCCGCAACGTGGCGTCGTACATGCGGTCCGCGTTGCCGAGCAATGAACGCTCGAACTTCAGCCGGGCAATGACGTTCTGTCCCGCGAAGAGTGCGGTACCGGCCGCGAACACCAGCAGAGTCAGCAGCAGCGGCGTGTTGATGCCGTGCCACAGGCCGAGGTGGTAGTCGGCACCTTCGCCTGCCGGCAATGTCGTGGTGTACGGGGTGAGCAGCTTCTCGAGTTGCGGTGACGCAATGCCAGCGACCAGGCCGAGGGCGGCCAGGAACGCGGGGGCGACGAGGAACAGTGCGCCAGGCGACTTCATACCGGCAACGGCGGGGCTGGGGCGCTGCAGCTGCTTGCGGCCGAAGGCACCCCACATGAACCGCACGCTGTACGTCAGGGTCAGGATCGAGCCGATAACGATGGCCGCGACCGTAGCGATCGACGCCCAGTCGTCGAGTGGTTGCGCGTGCAGCACCGACTCGAGCGCGGCTTCCTTGCCCACGAACCCGATCAATGGCGGGATGCCTGCCATGCTTGCAGCCGCCGTTGCCGCGATGATCGCCAGGCCGGGCGCCTTGTGGCGCAGGTGTGCGAGCTTGCGGATGTCGCGGGTTCCCGTGGTTTTGTCGATGACGCCGACCACCATGAACAGGGTTGCCTTGAACATGGCGTGCGCGACGACCATCGTCATCCCGGCGAGCGCCGCGTCTCTGGTGCCGATTCCGACGAGCACCATGATGAAGCCGAGCTGACTCACCGTGCCGAAGGCAAGGACCAGTTTGAGGTCGTATGCGCGCAGCGCGCGCCAGCCCGACAGAATCATCGTGATCAGGCCGAGCACGATGATGGTGTATCGCCACACACTCGTGTCGGCGAAGCCGGGAGCAAGCCGCGCGACGAGGTAGACACCGGCCTTCACCATCGCGGCGGCGTGCAGGTAGGCGCTGACCGGTGTCGGCGCGGCCATGGCGCCGGGCAGCCAGAAGTGCAGAGGGACGATCGCGGACTTCGACAGCGCGCCCACCAGGATCAGGGCAATTGCGACGCCGGTGAGCCATCCGGTCGGAGGTGCCTCGAGCAACTCGGACAGCTGATAGGTGCCGCCGACCTGCCCGAGGATGATGACGCCGACCAGCATGGCGAGTCCACCCGCGGTCGTGACCAGGAGGGCCTGAGTCGCGGCACGTCGACTCGATGCGCGCTCCGCGTAGTGGCCGACGAGCAGGAACGACAGGACCGTGGTCAGTTCCCAGAAGGTGTAGAGAATCAGCAGGTTGTCGCTGACGACCAGGCCGAACATTGCTCCGGCGAAGGCGACCATCTCGGCGGCGAAAATGCCGAGGCGCGGTTCGTCGTCCGTGAAGTACCGGGCGCAGTAGATGAGGATGAGGGCGCCGATACCGAGGACCAGCACGGACATAATCGCCGCGAGCGGGTCGAACCAGAGGTCGATGTCCATCGACATGCCCGGTGCCCAGGTGATATGAAGGGTGATCTCTTCGCCCCAGTGCGCGATGACCCACCCGAGACTGACCAGTGGGACGAGCGACAGAGGGTAGAAGGCGTTGCGACCGAAATTGCGCACGACCAGGGGCGCCGAAACTGCGGCTACGGCATGAGCAATCAAAATCGCAAGCAAAAGGCACTCCGTCGGAATTCAGGGCGGCGGGGTGTCGATACGGATGTACCGAAACGCGTGTAGACCTTTCGCATGGCTAGCGAGAATGGGCTACGAAACCATAGTACTGGGTAACGATTCGGTACCGAGAACCGCCGCAAACCGGACGAACGAGACCGGTAGGTTATGGAAAGCTGCGGCATGGCCAGTTTCCTGCGGTGCGCGGCCCAACGCTCTATGTTGAACTGCGTGACCGCCCAGATTCGTACGGCGGCGTTCGCGTACATACGTGACCGTCGGCTCCTGCAGGCTCGATCCGCGGGTAAGTCGGCCTTCTACATGGCGGGCGGAAAGATCGACCGGGGTGAATCGCCGGAGGACGCACTGCACCGCGAGATCCGCGAGGAATTGGACGCGACGATCGTTGCATCGAGCATCTCGGAACTCGGGGTGTTCGAGGCACCCGCATACGGGCACCCGCCTGGAACCGCGCTGCACATGACGTGCTTCACGGGCGAACTCACCAGCGAACCGAAGCCGACCAGTGAGATCGCCGAGTTGAGGTATTTCACCGTCGCCGAGTACGCGGACATGCCGGACGTGGCTCCTGGATCGATGATGGTGTTCCGGCGGTTGCAGACACTCGGACTGGTGGACTGACGATGATTTTCAGCGCAGGGACTCTCGCCGCCATCCGGTCCGGGGTGGTCACCCTCGCGTTCCGGCGCTGGAGCACCCCGCGGGTGAAGGCAGGTTCGACGCAGCGCACGTCTATCGGTGTGATCGCCTTCGATTCGGTCGACGAGGTCTCCACAATTTCCGAGGACGACGCGAAGGCTGCCGGTTTCGGCTCTGCCGCAGAGCTGTTCGGAGTCGTCGATCGGACGGCGCACGGACCCACGTTGTACCGCGTCGCCCTCCGCTACGCGGGCGAGGATCCGAGGATCGCGCTGCGTCGGAACGACGACCTGACGGAGGACGACGTGTCCGACCTGCGGCGCCGCTTCTCGAGGATGGATGCGCGGGGTCCCTGGACGGAAGCGACGTTGCGCATCATCGCCGACAACCCTGGCGTCGTGTCGACCGAACTCGCACGCGCATTGGGCACGGGACGGGCACCGTTCAAGCAACGGGTGCGGAAGTTGAAGGAACTCGGCCTCACGGAGTCTCTGGAGGTGGGGTATCGGCTGAGTCCTCGGGGTGTGGCTCTGACGAAGCTGTTGTAACCGGACGTGGTCGTAGCCGTGCCGCGAACAATCCGCACACCACCACGGTCAGGAACATCGCGGCACCCGTCAGCCGGGCGGGGGTCAGGGAAGTCGACGCAATCAGTTCGAAGGGCACGGAGTCGCTGACCGTCACGACACGGCTGAGCGGAATGGTGGTTGCGGCTGCGAACACCAGAGAACCGAACGGCAGGGCGAGGCCCAAGGCGGCAGTCGGCGCCCAGCGGGGGACGCAGCCTCCCACCGTCAGTCCCACCCCGATGCCGAGAACTGCCAGTCGTACCAGCAGAAACGGGCCGTCGTTGCCGAACTCGGGTGCGATGGTGGCAACGAGCGGCACGACCGCCACGATCGCGATGCCCAGGATCGTCCGTCGTACCCCGGACAGGCGTGCTCGCGCAGGCAGGAGCATCCCCGATGCCACCGCCACCACACCGACGGCGAGTGAGAGCCACGGGTGCACCGTGACGATCGGATCGCGGAGATCGTTGATGACGGTGATGGCACCTGCCGCGATCGCGGTGGTGGCGAGAACGAACACGCCGTCGGCGTCGGGGAACGAGCGCGCCACGATCACGGTGACGACCAGAACGACGGCCAGCGACACCGCCACCACCGTTGCAATCCGAGCCCCTGTGCCGAACTCCTGATCCACGATCCAGGCGCCGAGGACACGGTTCGTCAGTGCCAGCGCGAGCGAGCCGCCGAGCGCGGCCAGAATCGTCGACTGTTCGAGTGGTTGCGTCGGGACATCCTTGGTGGCGACGGCTGCCGCGGCGACGGACAACACGAAGGCGGCCGCGAGCAGAAGCCAGGACGGTTCGCCGATTGCCGAGGTGCTCATGGTTGCAGGTTCGAGGTACTCGGTGTCGCCGCGTGCGGGCGATGCGATGCCGGCGAGAACGTACGCCGCCGATACACCCAGGACCAGTGCGATCTGCCGTGCCCGGAACCCCCAGGCGAGGGCGACCGATGCACCGAGCAGGAAGCCGGCAGCCGCAGTCTTTGCGAAGTGCAGGGCGATCAGAGTGTCGATCGTGTCGATCTCCGACACGATCCAGTGGGCCCCCGCGAGGAGGGCGACGCACAGTGCAGCCAGCACCGAGGCGATGCGACGGGAACCGGAGCGTTGCAGCCCTGCCAGTGTGATCACCGCCAACACCATGCCGACGACCACGCCGGTCGGCTGGCTCGACAGCCAACGATCGAGTTCGCGGTCGGAGGCGTACACCGCCCACGACCGACTCCGCGGGTTGGTGAGCACGAAGGCAGCGAGTGCTCCGGACATCAGAACCGCCGCCGCCGATAACGTTTCACGCACGGCAATAGGTCGATAATGGTCGGTGCCGCGTGCGTTCACACCACAGAGGTTAGTTGACCTCACCGACGTCAGGAGGTTTCGAATGACAGTGACGAAGGACAAGTCCCTGCAGGGTAAGGCGAATTCGCTGCTCGAGCTGCATCAGCCCGGAAATCCGGTGGTGCTTCCGACGGTGTGGGACGGGTGGTCCGCGACCCTCGCTGCGGGTGTCGGCTTCGAAGGTCTCACCGTGGGGAGTCATCCGGTCTCCGATTCGATCGGCAAACCGGACAACGAGGGAATCACCTTCGAGGAACTGCTTCACCGCGTTGCGGAGATCACTGCTGCCGTCGACGTGCCGGTGTCCGTCGACATCGAAGGTGGTTACGGGCTCGAGCCCGCGCGTCTGATCGAGGGTCTGATCGGTGCGGGGGCCGTGGGTCTCAACATCGAGGACACGGTGCACAGCGAGAACGGACGCTTGCGGGAAGCTCAGGAACACGCCGATTTCGTGGGTGGTTTGCGGCAGGCCGCGGACGCCACCGGTGTACACGTGGTGGTCAATGCGCGCACCGATCTGTTCGTCAAACAGGTTGGGGACCAAGCGGACCGCGTCGAGCGCGCGATTGCCCGCCTGAAGCTGGCCGCCGACTCCGGTGCCGATGTGCTGTACCCGGTGGGCCGCCACGACGACGAGACGTTGCGGCATCTCACGTCGGAGCTGCCGCTTCCGGTCAATGCGATTGCTCTGCCCGACCAGGACGACCCCGCGAGCTTCGGGCCACTCGGGGTGGGGCGGATCAGTTTCGGTCCGTTCTTGCAGGGCGTGTTGTCCGCGAGGACTCAGGAGTTGCTGGGCCGCTGGAAGTAACGGCCACCCTCCATAGAGCTCGTCAGCGGCCGTCCGCGTATGCCTGGAGGTGCGCCACCTGTTCGGGATCGAGCGAGGGGCGCACCTTCTCGCGTGCCGATGCGACGTCGGCTGCGGTGACGTCGGCTGCGTCGATGCTTCGGCGCATCGCGGCGAGCGCGGCTTCACGCAGAAGTGCAGAGCAGTCTGCGGCGGAGTAGCCGTCGAGTTCGGCCGCGAGTTTCTCGAGGTCGACGTCGTCGGCGAGGGGGACGGACTTGCCGGAGGCGCGCAGTATTTCCACGCGGGCGTCCGCGTCCGGCGGCGGCACGAAGACGAGTCGCTCCAGGCGTCCGGGGCGCAGCAAGGCCGGGTCGATGAGGTCCGGACGGTTGGTGGCACCGAGCACGACCACGTCGCGTAGGGGCTCGACGCCGTCCAGCTCGGTCAACAGGGCCGCCACCACGCGGTCGCCGACACCGGAATCGGAACTCTGACCACGGCGTGGCGCGAGTGCATCGACTTCGTCGAGGAAGATCAGCGAAGGGGCCGAATCGCGGGCACGCTGGAACAACTCGCGTACTGCCTTCTCGGACGCGCCCACCCACTTGTCCATCAGCTCGGCGCCCTTCACTGCATGAACGCTGAGTTGGCCGGAACTGGCAAGAGCGCGAACGAGATAGGTCTTACCGCAGCCGGGAGGCCCGTAGAGCAACACGCCACGTGGCGGTTCCACTCCGAGGCGGGAGAAGGAGTCGGGGTGCTGCAACGGCCACAACACGGCCTCGGTCAGAGCCTGTTTCACCTCGACCATGTCGCCGACGTCGTCGAGCGTCACGCTGCCGATCGCCAGCTCTTCGGTGCCCGATCGCGACAAGGGCCGAATCACGTCCAGTGCGCCGACGAGGTCTGCTTGTTCGATGCTGGGGTCGGCCTCGGAGGTGCCCGCGCGGGAGGCGGCACGCAGCGCGGCCTCACGGCACAACGCGGCCAGGTCTGCGACGACGAATCCGGGGGTTCGGGAGGCGATCTCGTCGAGATGGAGATCGGTGGTGGGGACCTTGCGCAGGAGTAGGTCGAGGAGCGCACGTCTGGTCGTGGCGTCGGGCAGTGTGAGGGCCAGTTCGCGGTCGCACAGGTCCTGTCCCCGCAGCCGGGGATCCAATGATTCCGGGTGAGCCGACGTGGCGACGAAGGCGACACCGGGAGTGTCGACGGCCTTCCGGAGCTCTTCGACGATCAACGCCGACACCGGCTCCGTCGTTGCAGGAAGGAGTGCGTCGATGTCCGTGATCAGTAGTACCCCGCCGCGCCGGACACGTTCGACGGCGGTGGACACGCGTTTCAACCGGGAATCGGATTCGAGGGCACCGGCACCAGGGCCGTCGATCTCGACGGTGCTGCGGCCGGCGAGGACGGCTCGCGCGAACGTGGCCTTTCCGACCCCGGCGGGTCCGGTCACCAGGACTCCGAGGTGCGCGGATGCGCCGAGGGTGGCCAGGAGTTCCGGCTCGTCGAGAGCGAGGCGGAGCCATTCCGTCAGCTTGGCTACCTGGCTCTGCGCTCCCAGGAGGTTCTCGGTCGGCACCGGGGGCGTTTCCGGTGTGGTCGTCGGCGGGGAGGACGGTGCAGGCTCGGACTCCGGTGCCGTGACGGTAGGTGCTGCGGTGGTGGCAGAGGCATTGGCCCAGCCGACTGCCGAGTTGGGTTGCACACTGACCGGCCCGCCTGCCGGGTCCACAGCGGTGACGGTGAGCAGCTCGGTGGTCCAGGAGACCCCGAACGTGCGGGAGAGGGCTTGTGAGGTGGACGCGGTACTGGTACCTGGACCGAGATCTCGCGGGAGCAGTGAGACAGTGTCGCCGATCGTGAGCACTTTGCCGAGGAGAGCTTGCCGCAGGGTGGTCTCCGAAATGGATCCGGTCGCCATGGCCGATCCACTGAGCGTCACCGAGCGGGCGCCGTACACGGTCACGGGAAGGGCGACGACGGTGGCGTTCTCACCGAGCCCGACATTGGACAGCGTCACGTCGTCCAGCAGGATCGTGCCGGTCGGCGTGCCGGCGGGTGCCACTGCCGCAACCGCGGCGGTGCGGCGCGCACCGACCAGGGCGATCGCATCCCATTCCCGCAGCCCGAGTGCGGCCAGGGCCTCGGGATGCAACCGGACGACACCACGGCGGGTATCGGAAGCCGACGTGTTGAGACGGATGGTGAGCGCCAGTTCGGGTGTGGTCACGCAGTCGAGACTACGTTTTTCGCGCGTCCCGTGTTTCGTGTGTGCCCTGTGATTCCTGCGCGCTCTGTGTTCCGGGAGAGTCCTGCTGCTTTCGGCTGCGCAGGCGGCTCACGATGTTCAGGGGTTCGCGAGGGCGAGCGACGAGTGGCTTGCTCAGCGGGCTGCGCAGGAGAACCTCCACCACCGCGAGAGACACGGCGATGACGGCAATCGTCAGGAGGGAGCTTCGGGCCAGAGTCGACTCGGGGAAGGCAGAGTACAACCAGCGCGCCAGTCCCGCCTTGTGCAGGAGGTCGATCACCAGCGGGTGCACCGCGAACACTCCGAACGCCCGATGGGCGCCGAGGTCGACGATACGAGAGACGATGCCGGTACCGTCGCCACGTCGGGCGTTCCAGGCGGCGGCGACGAGGTAGAGCACGGCAACCGCGCCTATGTGCCACGGGAGCGTGGCCGGATTCAGCGCAGACGCGGCAAGGTACGGAACGTGGTCGGGTCCGGTGATGTAGATGTAGAAACCGATGCTGAAGGCGGCCCCGGGCGCGCTCAGTGCGACGATCTGCGGTACGTGAGATCGGACCCATCCGTCGATCCGGTCGAAATGGAACGCGAACAGTGCGCCGGCTGCGGCGAAGAGCGCGTAGGTGGGAAGGGTCTTCCAGGCGTGGTCGTCGATCACGGCCAGGACACCGGTCTGCGGATCGGTGAACACGATCGCGCACCACACTGTCATCTGCAGGACACCGGCACCGACGAGGAGTTTGCCGTGGTGGCCTTCCGTCTTGCGGATGAGTAGACGGATCAGCGGGAACAGCAGGTAGATCTGCATGGAGATGAGCAGGAAGTACAAGTGGTACTTCGCGTCGCCTCGTAGTATGCCGAGGGCGCTCTCGCGGGCCAGTTCGCCGATCCCGGGAATGGGGTCGTCCGAGAGCATCCATGCGTTCGCCACCACGTATATGACGGACCACAACAGGTAGGGCAGCACGATCGTGCTGAACCTGGTGCGCCAGAAAGTGCGGGGATCCAGGTCGCGCTTGACGTAGCCGAGGCACAGAACGAAGAGGGTGACGAACACGAACCCGTAGCGGGTGTAGTGCATCAACATCGACAGGAAGGACATCTGCCGGTGGATGTCGTCGTCGAAGTTGATGGTGCCGACGGTGTGCACCATCACCACGCAGCTGAACAGAAATACCCGCATGAAATCGATGCTGTAGATGCGCCGGCGCGCACCAGAACTTGCTGATTTCGGCGGGGTTCCGCCGTGTGGTGCCGTGGACACCGGCTGTTCACACACGGACATGCGACCCTTCCGACCGCACGCAGGGTGAGTGCTGGTCTTCCCGAACGCCCTGAGACGATACGGCAATTCCGAGGGAAACCCCCAAAGTCCCAGCTACTGCCATTACCGCCAGGTAGGAACCGGGTTATTTCGCCCGTGGCCTGCGTAAACCGAGACGTGCAGCGGAACGCGCCTTCGGTCGGCCGCCGGTGTTCGGCCGCCGACGAATGGCTCGGCGCTCGGCCGGCTTGATATCCCAGGTCTCGGGGCGGGCCGCAACCCACCGCTGTGAACGTACGGCGAACGGGATGTGCAACAGATACACGGCGACGAGTGCGATCAGGAGGATGTACGGGTACGTCACCAGCGCGGCGGCGCACAGAGCGACCAGGACCAGCAACCCGGCGGCCATTCTGGGCGGCACCGAAACCGTCTTCATGGCCAGCGTGGGAATCCGGCTCACGATGAGCATGGCCGAGAAGAGTGTCCACGCGACGACCAGCACGTCGTTCTGCCACCAGCCGTCGCCCCACTGGGCCGAGGCCGCAAGCGGAAGCAGCGCGACGAGTGCTCCGGCGGGTGCAGGAACCCCGACGAAGTATTCGCCGGTGTAACCGGGAGCGTCGTCGTCGTCCATCAGGGTGTTGAACCGTGCCAGGCGTAGGACGATGCTGACCGCGTAGATCAGCGCCACGATCCAGCCGAACTGCTGACCGTCGAGAAGTGCGACGTAGAGCACGAGCGCGGGAGCGACGCCGAACGAAATCGCGTCGGCCAACGAGTCCAGTTCGGCGCCGATCTTGCTGGTGGCGTCGAGCATGCGAGCGATTCGCCCGTCGAGCGAGTCGAGGACGGCCGCCGCGCCGACCATGGCGAGAGCCACGCCGTAGTTTCCGTCGAGCGCGAACTTGACCGCGGACAGGCCGCTGCACAGCGCCAGGATGGTGATGGCACTCGGCAGCAGCCGGACCGCCTGCGTCCTCTTCGTGCGCGGCTTCACGGTCCCGCTCACGGCAGCTGAGCAATAACGGTTTCGGCGCCGATCGTGCGCTGGCCACGCTCGACGAGCAGCTTCGTGCCGTGCGGGAAGTAGGTGTCGACACGAGACCCGAAACGAATCAGGCCGTAGGTATCGCCGATGGGCAGTGTGTCGCCGACCTTGGCGTCGCACACGATGCGCCGCGCGATGAGGCCCGCAATCTGCACGACTGCCACGTACTGGCCGTCCGCAGTCTCGAGCAGCATGCTGTTGCGCTCGTTCTTGTCGCTGGCATCGGGGAGGTCTGCGGACAGGAACTCCCCCGGCTTGTGGGTGACCCCGCGTACCGCGCCGCCCACCGGGCTGCGCTGCACGTGCACGTCGAGGACGGACAGGAAGATGCTCACGCGGGGGACCGGCTCCGAACCCATGTGCAGTTCGGCGGGCGGGACAGCCGAATCGACCAGAGCGACCTCGCCGTCGGCGGGGGCAACAGCCACGCCCTGACGGTTCGGCGGAACCCGGTGCGGGTGGCGGAAGAACGTCGCGCAGGCGCCGGCAGACAGGAGCCCGGCGCGACGAATCCACTTGCGCTTACGACCCACCGCGGCAACACCGAGGGGGACGAGAACGAACGGGAGGCCGGCAGGGTGCAGCGGGGGAATCGCCGCGCGAACGAGGTCGACGACGTGCCCGACTCCAGTGGTCTGCGGCGTTCCGGCGGGGGTGGGCTTACGGGCCACGGGCTCCTCTAACTGTCACGGTGGGTCGAGCGTTCCCGCGTTGCGGGTTTCCATAGATTACGCGAGCGATTCCCGTGGTGGTGAGCCCGGCGTCACAGTGACTGGAGCCCGGAGTCAGCGAGCGACTTCGGCCTCGGACTTGATACGCCGCAACGTCGAGTTCATCCCTTCGAGGAGTTCTTCCTCGAAGCCGTCGTTACCGCCGAGGACCGTCTTGACGAGGAACTGCGACACCTTGGACGTTCCGTTGGGTGCCTCGCGGCGCTCGATGACCCGAGTGCCCGACGCATTGGCCTCGAGTTCGTACGACCAGATGGTGCGGTTGTCGAGGATGCGGAATGCGATGGACTTGTTCGGCTCGAACCGGATCACCTTGGACCGGGTGGGCCACACGAGCAGGCCCTTCTTGTTGACGTTGATCGTCTTGGTTCCCTCGCGGACCGGTCCGCCCAGCACGCGCATCGTGCGGCACTGGGGGCTCCATTCGCCCATGCGCTTCAGATCCGAGACGATCGTCCAGACGTCGTTCGGTGCTGCGTCGATATCGATGGTCGCTTCGAGCGTGCGGGCCACGTGGTCCTCCGTGTGAGTTCGGGTGTGATCGCGAGGTGTACCTGTGACGGAAAGTCACAATAATATCGGCAGTGTAGCCGAAACCGCGCAGGATGGGTCAGGTCGCTGCTCAGCGCAGCGGGTCGAAGTGTCTCATCACGGCGGGAACGGGACCACCCGAGATCGAATCGGCGAGCATTCGTCCGGTCAGTGGCCCGAGCGCGATTCCCCACATTCCGTGACCGCCCGCGATGTGAACGCGCGGTGAGCGAGTCCCGCCGATCAAGGGGAGCCCGTCCGTCGTGCAGGGCCGCGAACCGACCCACTCCTCGCGTCGCGCAGACCAGTCGATTCCGTGGAGCATCGGCGCCGTGGCGTCGACGATCGCCTGGATGCGCCGAGGGTCGAGAGCGGCGTCCGGGCTGCGAAATTCCATCATCCCGGCAACGCGGAATCGGTCGTGCAGGGGAGTGCACGCGACTCGCTGCTCAGGGAAGTAGACAGGGCTCTTGGGCATCTGTTCGGGGAGGACGGTGAAGCTGTAGCCGCGGCCGGCCTGGACCAGTGCCCGCACCCCGAATTGTCGTGCCAGGGTGTTCAGTCGTGCGCCACTGGCGATGACGACGGCATCGGCGGCCTTGGTGCGTCCGTCGGCGGCAACTACGAGCACGGAATCGGGTGCGTTGTCGTCGATCGTGTCGACGTCGAACCCCGACACGATCTCGGCGCCGCGGCCGCGCACCGAGGTCGCCAGCGACTCCACGAACCGGGGTGGGTCGATGAAGCGTTGATGGTGAAGCCGCAGCCCCGATTGCACCGCGTCTCCGAGGGCGGGTTCGAGCGTGTGAACGGCGTCCGAGTCGAGTCTCTCGAACTCCACGCTCGCACCGAGTGCGATCGAGCTGCGGAACTCGTCGATCAACGTTTCACGTTCCCGGGCGGACGCGAAGGCGGCCAGCAGCGGATCGGCGAGACGGGTGGGCTCGTGCACCCCGCCATCGGTCAACTCGTCGTAGGCGCCGAGCGATTCCCGATTGACCTCGGCGAACACTGTCATCGCAGCCTGCCATTTCGCGCTGGTGCAGTGCCGGGCGAAGCCGACGAGGAAGCGGATCAGCTTCGGGTCCGTCGTGAGAGGAACGTAGACCGGTGACGCAGGGTCGAAGAGCGCCTTGATGCCGTATTTCAGGACGGCCGGGTCGGGCAGTGGCAGGGTCAGGGCAGGTGCCAACCAGCCCGCGTTGCCCCACGAGGCGTCCGCAGCGACCCCGACACGGTCCACGACGGTGACGGCGACCCCTCGTGCCTGCAGGAACCATGCGGTGGACAGGCCGACCATGCCGGCGCCGACGACCACCACTCGTTCAGGCGGCTGACGAGTAGCCATGACTCCATCATCGGCCCGGGTGATGCGGTGCGTCTAGGAATGACCGGATGTGGCGTAGTGGTAGTCGTCGAGGGGGAACGAGCCGGCTTCACGGAAGGCGTTGACCGTCGAGGTGGGGCGCAGGATGGCTGCCTCACCGTGTTGGTTGAAGTAGTAGCTCCGTGAGGTCTGGCAGCTGCCGCGATAGAACACCGAATCGTCCAGTAGCTCCGTCACCCGATCCAGGAACTCGGTGTTCGCGCGTTCGGTGACTTCGAAGGTGTCGGCGTCTCGGCGCTTCACTTCACGCAACAGTCGGGTCATGTGCTTCATCTGCGACTCGATGGTGGTGAAGTACGAGAGTCCGCTGTACGAATACGGGCTCGACAGGGTGAAGAAGTTGGGGAAGTGCGGAACGGTGACGCCCTCGTAGGCCTGGAAACGGTTGTCGCGCCACCATTGGCCCAGGTTCCGTTCTTCGCGTCCGACGATGTCGATCGCCGGGAAGTTCACATCCCACAGGTTGAATCCGGTGGCGAGGACGAGCGAGTCGATCTCGGTCTTGTGGCCGTCGACGGTGACAATTCCGTCCGGCTCGATGCGCTCGATCGTGTGGGTCTCGAGATGCACGTTCGGCCGGTTGAACACACGGAAGTAGGCGTTCGAGAACGTGGGACGTTTGCACCCGAAGTCGTAGTCGGGGGTGAGCTTGCGGCGCGTCTCGCGGGAGCGCACCGTCAGTCGCAGGAACGCCCGCGAGGCCAGCGCTGCGGTTTTGTTGAGGAACTTGGCCTGGCGGTAGTGCAGCACTGCGCTGACCATCATCAGCTCGAGGATGCTGGTGTTGACGGCCCGGGCCACGCGTTGCGTGAACGGAATCCGGGCGAAGAGGCGTTGCACCGCAGGCGGAATCGGCAAATCCAGTTTTGGGACCACCCAGATCGGTGTCCGTTGGTACACGGTGAGTTCGGCTGCTCGGTTCGCAAGTTCCGGGACGAGTTGCACTGCGGTGGCGCCCGTTCCGATGATGCCCACTCGGCGGCCGTCGGGTCGGTAGTCCGGGTCCCAGGCCGTTGTGTGGATGACGTCGCCGGCGAACGAGTCGATTCCGACGATGTCAGGTCTTTGCGGCTGTGACAGGAAACCTGTTGCCGCCAGCAGATAGCGGGCAGTGATCGAGTCGGAACCCTCGATCGTGATCACCCAGTGGTGATTCTGCTCGTCCCAGTGAGCACCCTTCACGACCGTGTCGAAGCGCATCCGCCTCTGCAGGTCGTACTTGTCGGCAACGTGATGCGCGTAGCGGAACAGTTCGTCGCCGGGTGCGAAGAGTCTTGACCAGTACGGGTTCGGTTCGAAGGAGTACGAGTACGTCACCGATGCAATGTCGACCGCGAGACCCGGATAGCGGTTGACGTGCCACGTTCCGCCCAGGTCGTCTTCTCGCTCGAGCATCACGAAATTGCTCAACCCCAGGCGGTCGAGGGCGATGGCGGCGCCCATCCCGCCGAAGCCTGCGCCGACGATGACTGCGTCGTATTGCGGTGACACCTGAGCACCTCCCGTGTACCCGCCAGCATAGGCCGCTACCGGGATTCGACAGCTCGTTCGGCGAACGAGGTGAGGAAATCTCGCAGCTCGGCCACCTCGTTCTCGGAGCCGGCGTCGTCTCCGAGGAACAGTCGCGTCAGCTGCGGCATCGCTGTCGACCAGGCGCCAATGCCGATCAGGGTGAGGAGCGTGCGTCCTGCGTCCTTCTCTGTCATGCCGGCTTGCTCGGCGAACGTCTTCCGTACGCCGACGTACCAATCTCGCCGTTCCGGGTTGCTGTCGACCAAGCCGTCCCGGTGGTGCAGCGCTTCGAACATCAGGAGGCGTAGCAGCGACGGATCGGAGTGGTGGTAGTCGAACACCCTGCCGACGTAGTCGGCAATCGAACCACTGGCAGGCTGCACCGCGTTTGCCAACTGGGTGATCGCGTCCGTCAGTACCGCGTCGAACAGGGCTTCTTTGTTTCCGAAATGCCCGTAGATGCGTTCTTTGTTGCATCCCGCGTTGGCGGCGATGCGGTCGACGCGTGCCCCGGCGACGCCGTACTCGGCGAATTCTGCGTGAGCCGCCTCCAGGAGGAGTCGCTTCGTCCGCGCGGAGTCCCTTGCCACGGCAGTCCTTTCAGGTCTTCGAGTAGGTGTTCACTTTATCGTAATCAATCATCCAACTGGTTGGTTGGACAATGAGGGATCTTCATGCCAGTATTCCAACCATGCAGTTGGTAATGGCTCGATGCGAGGGGGAATCGTTGTGACCGAGCAGGTTTCGTCTCCACCTGCGGTGTCTACGCACGTGCGTGCGTTCATCACCTGGGTGGCGGTGTATCCGACGATCACCATCGCGCTGATGGCGCTTCAGCCATGGATCGGTGGACTAGCTGTGCCGGTGCAAACGCTCGTTCTGACTGTTCTGGTCGTGCCGCTTGCCGCGTACGGAATCGTTCCACCGCTGATCCGGATCGCCGTCGCGGCGCAACCGAAAAGGAAGGCGTCATGAGTACAACCCCGAAGATCGGCATCGCATACACCTCGGGACGCGAACATACGACCGCGTTGGCTCACGCCGTCCGGGACGGCGCCACCGATCACGGTGCCGATGTCACCGTGATCCGCGTCGACGCCATAACTGATGACGGGTGGTCCGCGCTCGACAACGCTGACGCAATCGTCTTCGGCTCCCCGACCTACATGGGCACGGCATCTGGTGCGTTCCATGCCTTCGCGGAGTCGACGAGCGAGCGGTGGTTGAGGGCAGTCTGGCGCGACAAGCTCGGCGCGGGATTCACCAATGCCGCGTGCAAGGCGGGTGACAAGCACTCCACACTCGCCTACTTCACGACTCTTGCTGCGCAGCACCAGATGAACTGGGTGAACCTTGGTTTGCATCCGGGATGGCACACCAGCACGGAGAGCGAGAACGACCTCAACCGGCTCGGCTACTTCAACGGTGCGGCCGCGACCACACCCGCCGACCTTCCCGCCGACCAGGTTCACAAGGCAGACATTGCCACGGCCGAGTTTCTCGGCCGGAGGGTCGCCGAGCACACCTCCATCGTCCTGGCGGGGCGCATCGCGCTCGGCCTCTGAACCGTCGAGCATTCTCTCGAAAGGAACATCATGACCATTTCCACCAACGACATCGTCGACGCATTCTTCACTCACTTCGGCGCCGGCGACGCCCAGTCACTACTGAACCTGTTCGCCGACGACGTCGACTTCCGCGTCAACGGAGCCGCCAACATCCCCTGGGCCGGCACACGATCCAACAAGGCCGAGATCGGCGAATTCTTCGGCGTCTTTCCCGAGGTTCTCACCGCACCGGATGAATTCGAGCTCACGGGCCGGATCGTCGAGGACAAGGACGCCGCCGTGTTCGCGCGGTGCATCTTCGGTGTGAAAGCCACTGGAAAGAAGTTCGAGAACGCGTACGCCCTGCACTTCACGGTCGCCGACGACAAGATAGTCCGCTACCACATGTATGAGGACAGTCACGCGATCGCGCAGGCGTTCGTCGCGGACTGAGTCGCGACGAGCGAAAGCGCATTCCGTGACCTGAGCGAGACCCCCTCGGCCCGCTGTCGGTGTCGAATTCGCCGGTTCTGATTCGTCGTATCAGTAGAGGACGAATTCGGAGGTGAGCGCAATGCTCTCGGCACATCTGCTCGGCGGGCTGACCAGTGAGGAAGTCGACCTGATCGTGGCCGAAGAACTGCACCTGATGGAGCTCTCCGGTTAGGCTCGAACGATGGGGCAGGACGCGCGAACCCCGGTGGACGGTGTGTTGTTCGACATCGACGGTGTTCTGGTCACGTCGTGGCAGCCGATCCCTGGTGCCGCTGCGGCTATCGAGGATGTCCGTCGGCGCGGATTGCGTCGTGCATTTCTCACCAACACCACCTCCCGCACGTGCGAAGGCATTGCCTCGGGATTGCGGGAGGCGGGGTTCGACGTGGAGGCGGACGAGATCGTCACCGCGGCCAGGCTCACCGCCGAATATCTCCAGAACACCTACCCGGGCGCGCGGGTGTGGGTGCTGGGAAGCGACGACGCATCTGCGGACCTGGCCGGTATCGAACTGGACGAGGAGAACCCTCAGGTGATCGTTCTCGGTGGTGCCGGCCCGGAGTTCACTCACCGTGCGCTCAGTCGGGTGGTCGAGTTGATGTTCGACGGGGTGCCCGCCGTGGCCATGCACCGCGGTGCCATGTGGGCGACGGCCGACGGACTGCGAATCGACACCGGCAGCTATCTCCCCGGAATCGAAGAAGTCACCGGCGTGCGCATTGCCTCCGTTGGTAAACCGGCACTCACCGCGTTCCTCACCGCGGCAGAACTGGCGGGCAGTGAACCCGACCGCACGATGATGGTCGGAGACGATCTCGTCGGCGACGTGATCGCCGCACAACGGGTCGGACTGACGGGCGTACTCGTGCGAACCGGCAAGTTCCGCGAGCAGGTTTTGGCGTTGTCGGCGGACCGTCCGGACCATGTGTGCGACTCGGTTGCGGACCTCCCTGAACTGTTGGATGGACTCACCGTGACCTAGATCGCACAGCGGTCCTCGAGTGCGGGTACTCTCGCGGCGGAATCCATCATTTTCTCTGTTCCAGAAGGAGCATCCATGCCCTCTGTTTTCCCATCCGCTGCGACTTCGCCCTCGTCGTCCCGTATGCGATCGATGTCCGGATTCGGTCGTCGATTGATGCGGGCGGGTGCCGCCGCCGCAGTGGGTGTCGGTGTCGCGGCGGGCGTTTCGCTCGCAGGCTCGGGTGTGGCGTCGGCTGCCCCCGTGCAGTGCGTCTCGCCCCCGGCCGCCAACGACATCCAGGTTTCGGGCACCGCGAGCTGTGGAGCCAAGGCGACCGAAGCTGGGCTGGCGCGCGCCGGCTCCATGGACAGCGGAACGGCAGTGAGTGTCGCGAAGGGTGCTGGAGTCACCACCACCTACGCCACCGGATTCGGCACCTCGCTGGGTGCGACGGAAGGCAACGGCCAGGCGTACGCCGTGACCCTCGGCGGCGGCATCGCGCGCGCGGGTGCGGGCGAGGGCAGCACCAACGTCGCAATCGCCGGTTACGGCTCCGGCGCGACGGCCGACGCCAATGGCGTCGACTGCATGGGCGCGCTCTCCTTTGCTATCAACCTGAACACCGGCCAGAGCTGCTTCATGCGCTGACCCTTCTGTGAGTGGTTGACGAGTCTCTGGGCTCGTCAACCACTCACAGGGCCGCAGGCCCATCTCCTTGCACTCGCCACCGGTGAGTGCTAAAAATGCAGTTGGCACTCTCGAACTGTGAGTGCCAGGTCGGGACGGTGAGGCTGGGATTCATCGACACCCCTGGTCGTCCGTCGCGGGCACCGAGCTCGGCCACAGGCGTAGATGAGGCGGCCCGGAACGTGGTCGCCTTGTGTGTCACCCCCAATCCGGAGGATCACTTCGCAATGGCCAAGATCATCGCGTTCGACGAAGAGGCCCGTCGCGGCCTCGAGCGTGGCCTGAACAGCCTCGCCGACGCAGTCAAGGTGACGTTGGGCCCCAAGGGTCGCAA
>JAAZAD010000278.1 GCA_012514505.1 Rhodococcus sp. (in: high G+C Gram-positive bacteria)
TCGATCGCATTCCATCGGTCAGGGCCCGTCAGCCGAGCACCGTGCCGATGATTCCCGCGAGATAGCCCATTCGTGCAACCTCGGACGGCCGGAACTCCGGACCACCCGGCCTACCCAGCATCAGCACACGGTCCGGCCTACCCAGTGGTGCCGCAGCAAGCATGGTGTCCATGTCTCGCCACAGTTGGGGCACCCAGCCGGCTTCGTGGTCGAGCAGCGTCGGCTTCTCGAGGGGCATCCACGGAGTGTCGGCCGGCCGGGTTTCCGGGGCGCCGGGACTTCCGGCGATTCGATACGGGCCCTGTGGTCCGATCCCGATGACGGTCGCCCAGCTCACACGCAGGACCCGGGGAGCGCCGTCCACGAGGACCTGGAGGCGGTCATCGCGCGCTGCCGACACCTGATCGATGAGTTCGAGTTCGCGATGGGTGTCGAGAATGCCCGCGTAGGGACGGATCGAGTCGACCGTGACGCCGTCGAGTGCTTCGGCTGCCGTGATCAGGGTGTCGGGGAGTTTGCCCGGTTCGACATCGACGACGAGGTCGTCGATTGCAAAGCCGGCTCCTCGATCGACAACGTCGAGCGACAGGATGTCCGCGCCGACCGAGCCCAGAGCCAACGCGAGCGCGCCGAGGCTACCGGGACGGTCGGGAAGCTGGACACGCAGCAGGTACGACACGTGCGTCCTTTCCCACATTCCTCGCCGACGCGTGAACACCCGCCGGCCCAGGGGTGCAGGTCGCGTCCACTACAGCAGCAATCAGAACCCCCGGCGTCGTCCATCTTTTCACCCTCGCGGCGTGCATAGGGACGCTCGGCCGGGGAATCGTGACGTGACGGAGGAAAACACCCGGTCATCGGTGGCGTCTTCACACGAACGCAACAAGGGTTTCTCGCGTACGCAACGCAGCGGGCACCTACGGGTACCGGCCGAACCGAGTACACGGCCGTGAACGTGGGGCATTACCCTGGACAGGACGTTCGAACGCCAGATGATCCATCACCACTGGAAAGGGGCCACCTACGGTGCCTGCCATTTCCCGTGACGAGGTTGCGCACCTCGCCCGGTTGTCCCGCCTTGCGCTGACCGATGCGGAACTCGACGAGTTCTCCGGCCAGCTCGATTCCATCCTCAGCCATGTCAAGGCGGTGTCCGAGGTGGCCGCGGACGACGTGGCACCCATGGCGAACCCGAACGCCGTCACCAACGTCACCCGCTCCGACGTCGTGTTGCCCGGACTCACTCCGGACGAGGCGCTCTCCGGTGCGCCCGCCGTCGAGGAAGGTCGCTTCGCCGTTCCGCAGATCCTGGGAGAGGGCGAATGAGCACCGATCTCACCAAACTCGACGCCGCGACGCTCGCGTCCCGCATCCACGCCGGCGAGGTCTCCTCTGTGGAGGTCACGAAGGCGCATCTCGACCGGATCGCAGAGGTCGACGGTGACTACAATGCGTTCCTGCACGTCGGATCCGAGCAGGCACTCGCCGCCGCGGCCGACGTCGATCGTGCGGTTGCCGCCGGTGAGAAGCCGACGTCGGCTCTCGCGGGCGTTCCGCTCGCACTCAAGGACGTGTTCACCACCA
>JAAZAD010000279.1 GCA_012514505.1 Rhodococcus sp. (in: high G+C Gram-positive bacteria)
GGTTGCGGGCCACGCGGACGACGTCGTCGCGGAACTCTTTCGGATAGGGCTTGGGCACGGGGTCCATCCTTCCAGCAGTGCCTCACGGCACCACAGTTCAGATGTCACCTATCCGTGCAGCAGTCCCAACAGCGTTCGCCTACACCGGCTACCCGAAGATCGTCATCGAATCCGTGCCGGAGGACGTCACCAGCGTCACGACCGGAGTGCTGGCCACAACCCGACAGGCGTTCTCCGCCATCAGCGTTGCGATCGTGTCGGTCATGCTCTCGCTGTGGACCGTGCCGGATACGACCATGCCGACATCGGCGTCGCTCGACCTGGCAGTCGGCTGGTTCGTGTTGTGCTCGCTGATTGTGGCGGCGATCTGTTTGTTCATCGGCCGGCCGCAACAGGCGCCTGCCGTCGACTCGCCTGTGAGCGACGGCCGGGACGACGCCGACATGTCCGGCGCCGCAGTCTGAAAGCGAACCGGTGTGGGCCTGTTCGTTCCTCCGGGAAAACCCTCCCGCGAAGCGGGATACGGTCGCCCTGGAACGCTCCGACGACCGTAGGTTCTCGATATGGCAGACGAGAAGATCTTCGTGGTCGACCGTGTGGTCACGAAGCCGGGATGTGCACGAACGTTCGTCGACAGATACATCGCCGAATACGTACCGGGAGGACGTGGACGAGGGATGACGCTCGACCGGATCCTCGTCAGTCCTCCGGTCTGGTCCGACGACGAAACCAACGTGGTCACCATCATGTGGTAGGTCGACGGCGTGAACTCGTGGTGGAACATGACCCGGCAGGGACGACGAGACCCCGAACTCGGACGGTGGTGGTCGGATATGGATCAGTACGTCACCGAGCGTTCGCGGACGATGGCCGCCCAGGCCGCCGACATCGAAGGACTTGCCGATGTTTAACGTGGTCAGAGTCGTGCACTTCGACGAGTCCGCAAGCATTGCGGACTGCGCCGAATACGTCGACACCGTTCGGATCGCCGCCAAGGAACTCGACACGGTCGGACACTTCGTCGCTCCCACCCTGCCCGGCGTGATCAACGGTGGCAATGTCCTTGTGCATCTTCGTTTTCCGTCCGCAGAGATCGCCGCTCGCCACATCAGCGATTTCGACGTCATCCTCCGTACACCTCCCGCGACGTATGTGGACGGAGTCGGTTATCCGGCTTCCTCGGCGCACAGACGTCCGGACGAGCCGCACACGGTCTACCGGGCGCTTCTGGTGCGGGTCGACCCCGAGGCCCCGGCCGAAGCCGTCGAGGAGTTCGAAGGTGACCTGTTGAAGATGCCGGGATACATCCCCTCGATCGTCGCCTGGCGCCTGAGCCGGGTAGCGGATTCGGTGGGCCGTACCGAATGGACGCACGTGTGGGAGCAGGAGTTCACCGATCACGAGGCTCTCATGGGCCAGTACCTGAACCATCCGGTCCACTGGAGCATCGTCGACCGCTGGTTCGATCCGGAGTGCCCGGAAGTCATCGTGCGCGAGCGGGTGTGCCACACCTTCTGCGCTGTGGAGGACATCGCCATCGAGTGAGAACGACGAAGTCCTCGGGCCATCGGTGATGGTCCGAGGACTTCGTCTTCAGCGGAGTGCCGTCACTCGAACAGTGAACGCATCATCTTCCAGATCTCCTGCCGTGCAGGCTCCGTCAACGACAGCGACGGGAACGTCAGGAATCCGTGGAAGAGACCGTCGAATCGTCGATGCCGTACTTCCACACCGGCGTCCGCGAGTCGTTGCGCATAGTCGTCACCGGCCGAGCACGGTGGATCGAGTTCGGCAGTGATCACGACGGCCGCAGGAAGTCCGGCGAGCGAATCGGCCCGAGTCGGGACCAGTCGAGGATCGTCGGTACCTTCCGGCGCGTACTGCTCCCAGTACCACTTCATCGCCTTGGTGGTGTTGTAGTACCCCGACCCGTACTTCCGGTACGACTCCGTGTCGAAGTCGTCGTCGATGACCGGATAGAACAGCGCCTGGCCGAACACTGCAGGTCCCCCGCCGTCGCGCGCTGCGAGGGCCACGGTCGCGGCGAGGTTCCCCCCGGCACTGTCACCTGCAAGCACGATACGCGTGGGATCTCCCCCGTATGTCGTGATGTTGCCGGCCGCCCATTCGAGTGCTGCGTACATGTCCTCGTGCGCTGCCGGTGCACGATGTTCCGGTGCGAGTCGGTAGTCGACGGACACGACGACGACGCCGACCCCCTCCGCCATCGAACGACAGAACTCGTCGTGACTGTCGAGATCGCAGAACACGAAGCCACCGCCGTGGGCGAAGACCACCACCGGGATCGCGTCCTCGGAACTCTCGGGCCGATAGACACGGAGCGCGAGGTCTCCACCGGGCCCGTCGATGGTGATGTCGTGGACGTCCCTCATGGCGGGCAGGTGCTGAAGAGGTGCACGACGACTGCGGATCAGGTCACGGAGTTCCGGAGGCGGAACCGTGGTGACATCCGGAAAGCCCGCGTCCAGGGCCTTCAGCATGGACTCGACTTCAGGATGCAATGACATGTGGTCTCCTCGATGTGGTGCGTTCGGCCACGCTAAGACCGGGGGCGACGGGTCCGGAACCCGTTATCCCGGCCAGCGGTCGACCGAAATACGTCACTTCAGTGGGACGAAGCCTTCGCTCGGGCCGACCCGGCCACGAGGATGAGGAGCAGCCCACACCCGACGGTCACCGATCGACGGTGACCGGAGACCCGGAGGAAGCGACA
>JAAZAD010000280.1 GCA_012514505.1 Rhodococcus sp. (in: high G+C Gram-positive bacteria)
CATGAATGGTAGGGTCGATAAGGGGCCGGCCCCAGCCAGAGATCCCAGTGGAGCGTCTCCGGCACGGGCGGTGTTTCGGTCGGCCGCGTACCGCCACCCCATCCTTTGCCGCACCACACGTGCACTTCCTCAACCGGCCCGATCGCTCCGGCGTGGATCAGTTCCACCACTCGCCGGTAGTTCTCGCCGGCATGGATCTGGGTGCCCATCTGCGTCGCCACCCCCTTTTCCGCCGCCAGGCGCGTCACTTCGCGAGCCTCCCAAACATTATGGGCCAGCGGCTTCTCGCAGTAGCAGTGCTTGCCCATCCGGATGGCCATTGCACTTGCCGGCGCATGCGTGTGATCGGGTGTGCTGACGACGACTGCGTCGATCTCGTCTGCCATCTCGCCGAGCATCTTGCGGAAGTCGACATGCTTCCTGGCAGCGGGGAAGGACGCGGCCGCCTTATCGAGTCGCGCCTCGTCCACATCGCACAGCGCCACGACATTCTGTCCGGCAACACCCGCTAGATTGCCGGCCCCGCGCCCGCCAACCCCGATCACGGCAACGTTGAGCTTCTCATTGGGCGACTCAGCGCCCCGGATGGAATGGGTAAAGAGCCCGGCCGCGGCGACGCCGATCCCCGCGGCTGTCGAGCGACCCAGAAACTGACGGCGATTGCTGCGATGCACCACTGAACTCCTTCGTTTTCTGCTTTGGTCTTTTTTCCGCGAGCAGGCAGGATGCCTGAAAGCCGCGTCCATCATAAGCCATTGCGAGGCCGCCCTGGAATACCTCCCGTCACCCCCGGCTGCTGGCACGGCCCTGTGGCCCTGATGATGGGTTCCCTGGAAACGGGGAGACAATGGATTTAGAATAAAGAAATTCCTGACGATCCCCCACGCCACTCCCGGAGAATCCGCTGGTGTCCGAGCAGCTTTCCACGATTGACGAGGCCGTTTCCGCTATCGCCCGAGGGGAAATGGTAATCGTGATGGACGCCGAGGACCGTGAAAACGAGGGGGATTTCATCTGCGCAGCGGAGAAGGCAACGCCGGAGATCGTCAATTTCATGCTCAAGCACGGGCGGGGTCAGGTCTGCGCACCGGTCCTCCCGGAGGTCTGCCATAGGCTCGACCTGCCGCCGATGGTCGATCACAATACCGCTCCTTTGGGGACTAGCTTCACCGTTCCTGTCGATCACCGCACCTGCCGCACCGGTATTACCGCGCAGGAGAGAGCGACCACCATCCGCGCTCTGGTCGATCCCGACAGCAAACCGTCGGATTTTGTTCGGCCGGGTCACCTGTTCCCCTTGTCGGCCATGGAAGGTGGGGTTCTTCGCCGGGCCGGGCATACCGAGGCGGCCGTTGACCTGGTCCGCATGGCCGGGCTAAGACCCGCGGGCGTGCTTTGCGAGATTCTGGACGAAAGCGGCGATCGGGCGACGCGCCAACGCCTTTATGAACTGGCCGACCAGTTTCATCTGCACATCATCACGATCGAAGAACTCATCCGGTATCGTCGCCGGATCGAAAAACTCGTTTACCGCAAGGCGGAAGCCAATCTGCCGACGAAGTATGGCAGGGGCCGCGTCGTGGTTTATGGAGTCAAGTATGAGAGCCAGGAGCCGGTAGCCATCGTCATGGGAGAACCGGTTTC
>JAAZAD010000281.1 GCA_012514505.1 Rhodococcus sp. (in: high G+C Gram-positive bacteria)
AGACTGAGGCTCGCAGGATCGCCCGAGCACGCAGTGCTGAGCTGCGCGCCGCGCGGGAGGAAGCGGCACGGCGAGAGCGCGAGGAAGCCGAGCGGATCGCGCGAGAACGCGACGATGCGAACGAAGCTGATCTGATTGAGTTCTTCCAGCTCGACGCAAGCCTGGAAGTAGCGCGCGAGGCCTTCGAGAAGCTTCAAGCTGACCATGAACGCAAGCGCAATGCTGTGATCGGTCGGATCTTTACGCGGGAGAAGAAGGCGAAGACCGTTGGCGACCTGGTGGGTCTGCCTCCGGCCCGAGTCACTGCCATGCGACGAGCGCACGAAGCAGCGGCGGCGGGAGCGCGGGAATCGATCGAGCAGAGCGTTGATCCGTCGCCTGATCGCGAGCAGCTGAGCCAGGAGAGTGCCGCGGCGACTACGTCAGCCGCGGGCGAGGCTCCACAGGTGCCCGACAGCCATGGGACCGTCGATCAGATGGCTCCTGCGGCGCAGCAGGTGGGGTGATGACGTGGTTGGGTACCGAACGAGGTCGCGTTGAGTGCCTGACGATGAGCTAGCGCTGTTCTCGATGGGCGATGTTCCGGCAGTGTCGGAGCATCGCCCATCGTGTGTTGTCGATCCGTCGTTGGCAATCGACGACGAGGTCGTGCAACGGTTCTGGGGGAGAGTGGTGAAGTCCTCGGGGTGTTGGTGGTGGACCGGGGCGATCTCGACCGATGGGTATGGGCGCATCACGTGGCGGCGCGGGAATCGGCAGCGATCGTTGTCGACGCACCGGTTCGCACTTCTGCTGGCGCGTCCCGATTTGCCGGCCGATTCGATCGCCGAACACTGGTGCAATTCGCCTCTGTGCGTTCGCGTGGCGTCCGATCATGTGCAGATCGGGACTCAGGCCTCGAACGTGGCGTACGCGGTCGCCACGGGGCGGCATCGTGGTCGCCGACCGGTCCGGGATTCGAGTGAGCGCCACGCGCTGTCGGTGACGATTCGCGCGTGGCTGCTCGACGGCGGCGACCCCGAGGACGTTCCTGGTGGTCCTCGAGGTCGCCGCGATGATCCGACGTTGTTCTAGATCCGGCTCCCCTCGTTGGGGACGACGCCGCGCGGGGTTGCTCGTGTGGCTTCCTCCATGAGGTCAACGAGCGCGGTGGTCGCTTCTGCGGTGAGGTCCGCCCCGTGAGCATCGGCTATCGATATCGCCCGCTGGCGAATGTCGGCGGGAACGGTGTTCGCCCAGCGGGCGAGGTCGTCGAGGTTGAAGCGGAAGGTTTGCCACGGTTCGGGGTTGGCCTTGAACGTGCGGCCGATCATCTCGAACCTGTGGTAGTCCACGTGCAGCAGCTCGTCCTCGATTCTCCACCGGAGCTGTCCGTCGGAGTGCGTGCCCTTGGCGCGCGGGAGCACTGGCCCATCGAGTCCGCGGCGCCATCCTGCGAGCATCAGAGCGATCGGGTTGGCGACGGTCGGGTCATCGGCGAGATGGTGCAGGACTTCTCGGAGAAGGTCGGTGATCGCGACGGTGGGACGGGCTGGGTACTGTTCGAGCGTTGCGTCTGAGACGTCGTAGCCCTTCCAC
>JAAZAD010000036.1 GCA_012514505.1 Rhodococcus sp. (in: high G+C Gram-positive bacteria)
AGTCCTCGACGGCCTGGTCGAGTATCTGGGAGAGAACACCGACATTCTTCCGTACGGTCGCGGCCGAGCTGGTCGCCGTCATGCTCGCCACCCACCGCCGCAGCCGTTCACGGGTGAGGTCAGCGAGTGGTGTGGTCTTGAACGCGGGGAGGATGTGCACATCGAGCGCTGACCTGTACCTCGAGGCTGTCGAGGCGGACAGGTTGACCTTGCTCGTGAACCACTTCTCAGCAACTTCGCCGAGGGTGATTCGGCCGGCCGACGGCGCGACGTAGGAACCCGTCATCTTCTCGACCTCGACCGCCGCGGCGAAGTCTTGAGCCTGCCGTTTCGAGGTGAATCCACGCTTCCGCGTGGTGCGACGTTCCGGGGTGCGGTACCGGACTTCCCAACGCCGACCGCCGGCGGTTTCGTAGCTACTGACTGTCGCCACTGTGCCGCTCCAGGTACGACGTAATTTCGGTCTTCAACTCCCGGGTGACTCGTCCGCGCCGCTGTGCATTGGCGTCGGCTCCAGCTCTCCTGTCACGTTCGGATGAGAACGATGCCCCCCATAACGTGAGGGAGATGCACGCGAGTAGGTAGTCGCTCACGTCCAGCTGCTTTGCGATCCGGTCTTCGGTCACACCGCTATTTCGCATCACATCTTGGATGTCGCCGATGTTGATGTTCTCGCTGTCAGCGCCTAGCCGTGCGTTGTCGGCGGCGAACTGCGCGGTCCCTCGAGCCATGGCCTCGTCCAACTCTTCACGCGCCCCGAGGACGTCTCGAACGTGCAGCGTGACCGGTTTTCCTTGCAGTGCATCCGCCAGGGAGCGGCCGCTGACAGTCAAGGTGGAATTGATCTCAACCCAGCCGTCGACGTGCACGAGATCGACCAGAGAAACCGGTTCTCCGGTCACATCTCCGAGGACCGCGGCGAGCGTGAACAGGGTGGGGAACGTCGCGGGAATCCGCCCGCTCTCAAGGTCACCCACCCTGCCGGTGTTCCACTTCAGTCCGTAATCGCGGGCTGCCCGGGCAACGTCGTCGAGCGTCGCGTTATGCCTTATTCGATGTGCGCGTGCGTTCTGTCCGACGACCTCGGACAACGGCTTGGATTCGGTCACGCTCCACACGGTACGTGAAATCCGGTGACTTGACAGCATCACGGCTCACTGATCTACTGGTGACGTCACCGAATATTCAGTGAGGAGCTGCCATGAGGGACACCCGAACATCTCCGCTCGCGACACCGAAAGAGGTTGCGACGTACCTGCACACCACCGAGGCATCACTCGCGCAGGCCCGCTACAAGGGCAACGGCATTCCGTTTGTGAAGAACGGTCGAAGGGTGCTCTACCGCTGGGTCGACGTCGAGGCGTACGTCGAGGCGCGACTCATGACCCGCACCGACGACCGGCCGGGTGCCGCGTGATGGCCGGCTACTTCGGCGATGAGCCGACGTGCGCCCGGTGCGATTACCCCCGCCGCCTGCACCACATGCTCCGGGTCGAACACGAGTACACCGAGCGCCCCGACAAGAAGAACGCCCCCGGGTCGGCCGCCACCGACTCCGAGGGCGCGAACGGCACCGACTACCAGGAAGGGACCAGTTCAATGGTCAATCGTACTGACTTCATCCGCAACGCCGCCACCATCGCCACCATCGTGGCGGTCGGATTCATCTTCCCGCTGCTCGTCGCAAAGGGCGCGGTCGACGCCGGGTGGTACGTGGCCGCCACAGCTGGAGTCGGTGCCGGCGCACTCCGCGGTCGCGAGCGGGGTTTCGACTACTTCGAGGCCATGCGCCGACTGCGTGACCTCGAACCCCTCGAAGTCGAGTTCATCGCGCAC